>VYAQ01000074.1 GCA_009844885.1 Gemmatimonadota bacterium | reverse complement strand
ACCCCGCCCTGAATGAAGATGTGGGTCGGCGGCGCTGGTCCGGTGGGCGGCGCCCGCCGGGAAACGCGCGGGTTGTCGGGTGTCGTTGTCGTGGGATGACCTATCATGTATTTATCATCATCTGACATGGGCAATAAAGCATCCAATGCCTCATCAATCATGATTGTATATTCCACCATGACGTGACGCGGAATCTCCATGTACCCGGGATACGAGGTGTCCGAGATCACGGTCCATCCGTTCCGCGCGGCGTCGCGCGCCGCCCGGGCGACCGCGTCGTCGTACTCACCGTCCACGCGCACGACCCGGGCGCCGAACGACCGGATCGCGGCGGCGCGGACCTCGGTCACGTGCGCGGGCAGGTAGACGACGGCGTCGCAACCGAACATGCGCGCGCCCCACGCGACCGCGCGCCCGTGATTCCCGTCGGAAGCGCAGGTGACGGTCGTCGGCACCGGGGCGTGGTCGGGCTGTCCTGCCGCGGACCGAAGACCGTCGTCCCGGGCGGCCCCGGCGGTGGAAGCCGGGTGGTCCTGGCGCCCACTCCCGGCGAAACGGGCCGCGCGGCCCGCCCGCGCCTTCATCACCCGCTGGATCCCGTAGGCCCCGCCCAGCGCCTTGAAGCTGCCCAGACCGAAGCGGCCGCTCTCATCCTTCACCCACACCGCCTCCAGCCCAAGGCTTGACGCCAGCTTTGCCGCCGTCCGTATAGGGGTCGGGGCATAGCCCGGCCAGGCCGTGATCTCGGCGACCGCCTCGCGATGGGCGTCGCCGCCGATGATCCTTTTCAGCCCGGCCGGGTAGGGCACGGGCGGGGCCGCAGCGGGATTGAGCGTCCAGTTCACAACCTATTACCTTGATTGGGCAATGGATTTCCGTCAAATGTTTATCGGTTCTCGGAAGGCTCGCGTGCCGGCTCCGGGCGACGCGCTTGCGGGTCGTGCCGAACCGTTGCCCGTACCCGAGGTGCACCATGTGAACGGCAACCGGATCAAGCCGCCGTTCCCATCGGGATACCAGCAGGCGTACTTCGCGATGGGCTGCTTCTGGGGAGCCGAGCGGCAGTTCTGGGACCTGCGCGGCGTGTATTCGACCGCGGTCGGCTATCAGGGCGGGCCGACGCCGAACCCGACCTACCAGGAGGTGTGCACGGGCGGAACCGGGCACGCCGAGGCGGTGCTCGTCGTCTTTGATCCGGATGCCGTCGACTACCGCACGCTGCTGGCGGCGTTCTGGGAGGGCCACGACCCGACGCAGGGCATGAGGCAGGGCGCCGACGTGGGCACGCAGTACCGTTCGGCGGTGTACGCGGTGGGCGATCACCAGCGCCACCAGGCCGAGGCGTCGCGGGAGCTCTTCCAGGCCGAGCTTTCCGGCGCGGGATTCGGGGCGATCACCACCGAAATCGTCGATGCCCCCGAGTTCTACTACGCCGAGGAGTACCACCAGCAGTACCTGGCGAAGAACCCGGGCGGGTATTGCGGCCTCGGAGGCACCGGCATTGCCTGTCCGAGCGGCATCCCCGACCCGGATCCCGACCGCGGATGAGCCCGACGAACCGTCCCATCAACGGTCCGCCGTGGCGGGGGCGGCTCTACGCAATCCTTTTCGAATCGGACAAGAACGGGGCGGCGACGGCGTTCGACGTCCTCCTGATCCTCACGATCCTGTCCAGTGTCGTGGTGGTCATGCTCGATTCCGTGGAATCGGTCGTGGCGGAACATCGTGTCCTGCTGCTCGTGCTGGAGTGGATCTTCACGATCCTGTTCACGATCGAGTACGCGGCGAGACTGGCGGCGGTGCAGTCGAAGCGGCGATACGCGCTGAGCTTCTTCGGGATCATTGATCTGCTCGCGATCATCCCGACGTACCTCAGCCTGCTGCTGCCAGGCACGCGCTTCCTGGTGATCATCCGGGTGCTGCGGGTGCTGCGGGTCTTCCGGGTGCTCAAGCTGGTGCGCTACATGGGCGAAGCCAGGACACTCGGGCGGGCGCTGGCGGCAAGCCGCTACCGGATCATCGTCTTCCTGATCTCGGTGGTTACCCTGGTTGTGATCCTGGGGTCGTTCATGTACCTGATCGAGGGATCGACCGCCGGCTTCACGTCGATCCCTCAGTCGGTGTACTGGGCCGTGGTCACGCTCACCACGGTGGGGTTCGGCGACATTACGCCGGCGACGGCCGTGGGCAAGTTCCTGGCGGCGATCATCATGCTGATGGGGTACGGGCTGATCGCCGTGCCCACAGGGATCGTAAGCGTGGAAATGGCGCAGGCTGCCCATATGGCCAGGAAGATGGAGGGGTCGCCCAGGGTGCGGGACCGGGTGTGTTCGGACTGCCACAGCGGCGGGCACGACTACGACGCGCAGTTCTGCAAGGGATGTGGAGGGACGGTAGTGGAAGTGGGGACGGAATGAAGAAGCGGAAGTCGCCGGGCGGGCCGGCGGGTGGGCAGGCAGGCGGACCGGCGGGCCGGGAGCGGCCCATCTCGGTGGACGAGGCCCGGGAGAAGGTGATCGACATCCTCAGCGAGAGCTTCGCGCAGGATCTCGTATCCATCGAGGACTTCGAACGGCGCGTGACCCTGGCGCAGCAGGCTCGCACCATGCCCGAGCTGGGGACTGCAATCGAGGGACTGCGCGCGGGCGGGCGCGGTCCACAGGCGGCTCGGGGAGACGAACTCGCGACGCTGCCGCGGATTGCGGCGGATCTGCCCGCGGGGCGGATTCGGCCCACCGACCGGGCCGTGGCCATCTTCGGCGAGACGAAGCGCAGCGGGGCGTGGATACCCGCCCGGCGCAACAACGTGGTTACGGTCATGGGATCCATGGAACTCGACCTGAGGGAAGCCCTGCTCGGCCCGGGCGAGACGGTGTTCACGGTGACTGCGGTGATGGGGTCGGTGGAGGTGATCGTGCCTCCGGGCCTGCACGTCGAGTGCTCGGGTTCGGCGATTCTCGGCAGCTTCGAACACCGGGAGACGCGGTCGGTGCTGGCGTCGGGGGACATGCCGATGGTCCGGATCGACGGCTTCTCGGTGCTCAGCTCGGTCGAGATCGAGTACCGGTATCCGGGCGAAAGCCGGCGCGAGGCCCGGCGCAGACGGCGCAGGGAGAAGCGGGAACGGCGGCGGCTCCGGCGGGGAGATCGCGGACGCCTGGGTCCCGGGCCGTAGCGGGGGCGCCTCCGGGCGGTTACGCTGTCCGCGTTCGCTGTCGGTATCGAGGACCCACCGCCACCAGGAGGCGATCAGCAAGATGTTCAAGACGGAACACGCGGGACTCAAGGAGTTCGCTCACAACGCGCTGCGCGTGGTAGCCGGCTTCCTCTTCGCTCAGCACGGAGCCCAGAAGCTGTTCGGATCCCTGGGCGGAGAACAGGTGGAAAGCCTGATGGGCCTGAGGGGGCTGGCCGGGATCATCGAGTTCTTCGGCGGCCTGATGCTGATGCTCGGGCTGTTCACCAGGCCGGTCGCCTTCATCGCCTCCGGTCAGATGGCGGTGGCTTACTTCATGGTGCACGCGCCGCAGGGATTCTGGCCGATCCTGAACCGCGGCGAGCTTGCCGCGTTCTACTGCTTCACGTGGCTTTTCTTCTTCACGCGCGGCGGCGGCCGATACTCCGTGGACGGGTGGCTCGCCGGCCGCAGCGAGGGGAGGTAGGAGCCCGTGGACAAATCCCCCACGGCATTCAAGCGGCGATGCATCCGGGCTGGACGCTAACGCTCTGCGTTGCTTTTCGGACGAATAGCTCTGCTATTCCCCCTTCAAAGCGCCTTGCCAGCCCGGCGCCTCGCCGCTCTCGGTGCTCGCGTGGGTTCATCTACGGACTCCAGGCCGGCTAACAGTGCTCGGCGAAGGCGGCCTGCAGGTCGTCGGCGATCGCGGGGGCTGACCGTCCCTCGATCTGGAAGCGCTCGAGCATGAACACGACATCGCCGTCCTTCAGCAACGCGATCGAGGGGGACGACGGCGGGTAGCCGATAAGCTGCTTGCGGGCTTCCGCGGTGGCGTCCAGATCCTGTCCGGCAAAGACCGTGACCTTGTGGTCCGGCTGCTTGTCTCCCTGAAGGGCCAGCATCACGGCCGGGCGAAAGATCCCGGCGGCGCAGCCGCACACGGAATTGACCGCGACGAGCACGGTCCCTTCCATGGCGTCCATTGCCTGGTTGACGTGCTCCGCGCTGCGGAGTTCCTGGAAACCGATCTGAACCAGTTCGTGCCGCATCGGGGCGACCATCATTTCGGGGTAGGGCATGTTCGTACTGCGTCCTGTGGCTGGGCTCGTTGGCCGTACGGGTACTTGTAACCGATATTATAGGCCGAAGGAGGTCCCCGATGGAAGTTGTCCGCCTGCGGGTGAATGGAGACGAGCGCGTTTGCGGGGTGCCCGCGCACTATACCCTGCTGGAGACGCTGCGCTATGGGCTGGGTCTGACCGGGTCCAAGCAGGGGTGCGACAAGGGGGACTGCGGCGCCTGTACCGTGATCGTGGACGGCCGGGCCATCCTGTCGTGCATCACGCCGGTGTGGGAGGCCGAGGGGCGCGAGGTGCGCACCGTCGAGGGGCTTGCCGAAGGGACGGAGCCGCATCCGGTGCAGGACGAGTTCGACCTGAACGGCGCCGCGCAGTGCGGGTTCTGCACGCCCGGCATCCTGTGCAGCTCCGTGGCGCTGCTCGACCGCAACCCGGCGCCGACGCGCGAGGAGATCCGGGCCGCGCTGGCAGGCAACCTCTGCCGCTGCACGGGCTACGCGAAGATCTACGACGCCGTGGAGGCCGCAGCGACCCGGCTGGGCGGGGAAGCGCGGGGGCCGGAGCCGGAC
>VYAQ01000208.1 GCA_009844885.1 Gemmatimonadota bacterium | reverse complement strand
CCCCCCCACCCCCCGCGGCATGGTCACCGGCACCACCGGCGCGCAGGCCATCGAAGGCGGCGTCGAGATCCTCAGGGCCGGAGGCAGCGCCGCCGATGCCGCCATGTCCACCGCCCTCACCCAGATCTGCATGGCTGTCGGCTCGTGGGTCAGCTATGCTGGCCTCATGACGATGGTCTACTACGACGCCGAGACCGGCGAGGTCCACAACCTCAACGCGGCCTACAACACCGTCGCCGCGGAGACCGATCCCCTGACCATCCCCGGAATCGACCTGGCCGGCGGTTTCGGCGGCTTCGAGGCCGAGCCCAACGGCCGCACGGTCCTCGTTCCCGGCTTCATGAAGGGCGTCGAGGCCGCCAACGAGCGCTTCGGCAAACTCCCCTTCGCGGACCTGTTTACACCCGCCATCGCGTGCGCCGAGGACGGCTTCGAGTACCAGGAAGGCAACGCGGGTCAGTATGCGTTCAGGGAACAAGTGTTGAGCCGTCTGCCCGAAACGAAGGCAGTCTTCACGAAGGCGGACGGATCGCCCTACGCAGCTGGCGACATGTTCACCCAGCGCGCGCTGGCCGAGACCCTGCGCCGGATCGCCGATCAGGGCACCGACTACATGTACCGGGGTCCATGGGCCGAAAAGCTCGTCCAGATGGTCGGCGACATCGGCGGCCGGATGACCGTCGAGGATCTCGCCAACTACGAGGTCGTCTGGAGTGCGCCCGCCCGCGGCAGCTACCACGGCTTCGACCTCTACGCCCACGGCAGCCCGGCCGAGGGCGGCATCGGCCTGATCGAGGCCATGAACCTGGCCGAGCTGGCCGGCGTCTCCGACCATGGCCACTACGGCGACTCGCCCGAGGCGCTCTTCTGGCTGACCCAGATCTCACGGCCCGGTCTCACCTTTGGGATCGGGGGCAGGCAGGCCGCGGACGGCATCGCGGCAATGATCGGCGCCGACCTCACCCACGAGACGCGCGTCCAAAAGGAGACCTCGGCGAAGCTCTGGGGCGCCATCCAGGACGGATCCTTCCCCGGCGTGGTCGTCCCAGAGGGTGCCGCCGCTCCGCACTCCGACGCTGTCGTCGCCATCGACCAGTGGGGCAACATCGCCGCGGTCGTGCACTCGATCAACACGGTGAGCTGGGGCACCACCGGCATTTTCGTGGACGGTATCTCGATCCCCGACTCGGGCATCTTCCAGCAGGGCATGATGGCCCAGATCGAGCCCGGGAGCCGCCTGCCCGACCCCACCAACCCGGGTCTGGTCCTCAAGGACGGCAGACCGTTCATGGGGTTCAGCTCGATCGGGTCCGGGCTTCACCAGCGCACCATCGGCGGCCTCATCAGCGTCCTCGACTTCGGACTGACCCCGCGCGAGGCGGTCGACAAGCCCGCGCTGGGCTCGTTCTCGTTCGCCGCGCTTGTGGAAGGCGCGACCGGGCCCGCCGCGCAGGAAGTGGGCGTGGGCGACTTCCCGCCCGAGTTCATCGCCGAAGTCGAAGCGCTGGGCCAGCCGATCGAAGAGAACGACGCGACACGGGGCTACTGGATCGCGATCATGATCGACCCCGAAACCGGCGACCTGCACGGCGCATCGATCCGGGGACTTGAGCTGGGCGGCCGGGCGGTCGGATACTGAGAAACATCAACAGCACGGAGGAAGACATGAGCAGGGGACATCTCACGGCGGCGGCCGCGGCCGCAACGGCCATCGTGGCCCTGGCTTCGGGTTGCACCGACGCCCCACCGGTCGAAGAGGACCAGTCCGAAGCCCCCGAGCCGGGTGCCTTCGAACTCTACGATTCCGAAGCCTTCGTAATGAGCTCGACCAACGTCGGCGACGACTTCCTCATCGCGGTCAGTCTTCCGGCCAGCTACGGCACCGGTGAGCAGTCCTACCAGCTGGTTTACGTGCTGGACGCCAACATCTCGTTCGGGATGACGGCCGAGATCGCCCGCCTGTTCCAGGTCGACCTGATCCGCCCGGGAGTGCCCGAGATGGTGCTCGTCGGCGTCGGCTACCCGGACCCCGCCCGTGCCGGCACCCTGCGTGCCCGCGACATGACCCCGGAAGGATCGCTGTCGGACGAGCTCGACCAGCTCCTCCGCTCCGCCCCGGTATTCGACGGCCTGGGAGGCGCGGCCGCGTTCCTCCGCTTCATCGAAGACGAACTGCACCCGCGCATCGTCGCCGACTACCGCGTCGAGACCGAGGGAGTTGGCTTCCTGGGCGATTCCTTCGGCGGCCTGTTCACGGCATATGCCTTCCAGCAGCGGTCTCCCGTCTTCGATCGCTACTGGATGGGGAGCCCCGGACTCCTTCCGGCGACCGAGCTTCTCGAAGGACTCCCCGCCGCGATCGACCAGGGGTTTGAGCGCGACACACGGGTGTTCATCACGCTGGGCGAACTGGAGGAGACGGGACCGGTCGACATCTACCACGGTCTCGCGGTAGGCACGCGGCGCCTCATTGACGTCTTCGAGGCCAATCCCGCGGACAACCTGACCGTCTCGTGGAAGGTCTACCCGGATGCGACCCACATCACGACCGTGCCGCCTGCGCTGACCGACGCGTTTACGGCGCTGTTCCTGAACTGAGCCTGCCGAAGCCGCTCCCGCCCGGCGTCACCGTGGCACCCTGGGGCTCCCCAGCCCGGGCGTTCGGCAAATTGCGTAAAATACGTATTTTACGTATTCTTCCGGCATGTCCAAGCCATCGAGTTCTCCCAAGGCCCGCGCCGTCAGCGCCAGCTACGCGGCGAGGAACTTCGCATCGCTGGTCAACCGCGTTCAGGAGGAGCGCGCGGCCTGCGTGGTCGAGCGCCACGGAAAGCCGGTCGCCGAGATCCGCCCCGTGGATGACCGCATGTTCACCGTGCGCGAGTTCGTCGCGCTCTTCCCCGCAGAGGCTCGCCGGCCTGCTGACGAGGAGTACCTGCGGGCCGTGGAGGAGGGGATCGCCTTCCACAACCGGGCAGAGACCCCGGAGAGTCCGTGGGACTCCTGATCGACTCGAGCGTCCTGCTCGCGGTGGAGCGCGGGCAACTGCGGGCGGATGACGTTGCGGCGGCAGCTCGCCCGGACGAACCCGTGGCGATCGCGGCAATCACCGCTTCCGAGCTGCTCCACGGCGTTCAGCGGCTGGCAGGGGCGCGGCGGGTCCGGACCGAGCGGATCGTCACACGATGGCTCGCGGAGCTTCCGCTCATTCCCTTCGACATCGAGGTGGCTAAGGTCCACGCCACCCTGGCGGCCCAGCACAGGCGCCGCGGGCGGCCGGTCGGAAGCCACGACCTGATGATCGCGGCGACGGCTGTCCATCTCGACTACCGGGTCGCCACGCGCGACCGCCGCAGCTTCGCGCGCATCGACGGGCTGGCAGTCGAGTACTGGTAGTCATCGCAGCCGATTCCGGTTCGACTATCGGGCGGCGCTATAGCGAACAAGGACGTTGGTGTCGAGGGCGATCATTCCTCGGACGCCGCGTCGGCTACGGCTCGCTTCATTTCCTCCACGGTGACTGGTGGCCCGTCGTGCTTCAGTGCGCCGAACAGCCGACGGATGGGGCGCACGGGCAGAATGCGCACCTCGCCGTCGAGAACGACGTAGCGCACGCGGTCACCGGCCTGCACCCCCAGAGCGTCCCGCACGGGCTTGGGGAGCGTGGTCCGTCCCTTTTTCGTTACCGAAGATTCGAGCATGAGTGTACCTCACGAGCGCCGTGTCCGCGCCGCCTTCCTCCGCCTGCTCTGATCCAGTTCCCGCTTCCGGAGCCGGATCGCGTCCGGCGTGATCTCGATCAGTTCATCGTCGTCGATGAAGTCGAGTGCCTGCTCCAGGGTCATGCGGAGCGGCGGCTCGAGGCGCACGTTCTCGTCGGCTGCGGCCGCGCGCATGTTGGTGAGCTTCTTGGTACGGCTGATGTTCACGTCCATGTCGCCGGGGCGGGCGCACTTCCCCACGATCATGCCGCCGTAGCAGTCCAGCCCCGGCTCCACGAACATCGTGCCCCGCTCCTGCAACCCGAAAATGGCGAAGCTCACGGCCTTGCCCGCCCGGTCCGCGACCATCGCCCCGCGCCCGCGCCCGCGGATCTCGCCCGCCCACGCATCCCACCGGTCGAAGCGATGGTGCAGGATGCCGTCGCCCTTCGTGTCGGTGAGGAACTCGGTGCGGTAGCCGAAGAGCCCCCGCGCGGGGACGCTGAACTCAAGGCGGGTCGTGCCCGATTCGCCCATCGGCTTCATCGAGACGAGTTCGCCGCGCCTCCGGGCAAGCTTGTCGATCACCGTCCCGGAGACCCCTGAGGGAACCTCCGCCACGACTTCCTCGAACGGCTCGAGCCGCGCCCCGTCGCCGGTCTGACGCGTGATCACCCGCGGGCGCGAAACCTGGAACTCGTAGCCCTCGCGCCGCATGGTTTCCATCAGGATCGTCAGGTGCAGTTCGCCGCGGCCGCTCACCGCGAACGTGTCGGGGCGGTCCGTCGGCTCGACGCGCAGGGCCACGTTGCGCTCCAGCTCGCGCCGCAACCGGTCGCGCAGTTGCCGCGTGGTCACGTACTTCCCCGCCCGGCCCGAAAAGGGGGAATCGTTCACCACGAAGTCCACCGAAATCGTCGGCTCCTCGACCGTGATGCCGCTCAGTCGCTCCGGGAAGCGCGGATCCGTCAGCGTATCGCCGATCTCGACGCCGTCGGTGCCCGCAAGGCCGACAATGTCGCCCGCCAGGGCCTCCTCGATGTCGATCCGGTCCAGGCCGTTGAAGGTGTAGAGGCCGGTGACGCGGGTTGCACCGCCTGTGTCCCCATCCGCCGGCGACAGCCGCAA
>VYAQ01000176.1 GCA_009844885.1 Gemmatimonadota bacterium | reverse complement strand
CCCCCCCCCCTTTTTTTTACCCCCCCACCCCGCCATACCCCCCCCGCCCCGGCCTCGTGGGCCCGGCCAGGTGTAAACGCCCCCGGCCCAGCCGGGGGGGGGGCAGCTGACGGCGGGCGCACGCGTGCACACACCGGCGGCCGCGCGGGGCGATGCTGGCACTCCGCGCGGCTAGCGTTCCAGTTCCGCCACCAGCGCCGGGCCGGCGGGATCAAACGGGTGGGCGCGGGCCAACTCGCGGGCGTAGCGCAGTGCCTCGGCCGCGCGGCCTCCGTCCCGGTGCAGCGTGGCCAGGGCAAGGAGGAGGTCGCGGTCGCGCGGGTGCCCCTCCAGTGTCCGCTCGAGGACGACCCGGGCCCTGGCGGGTGTCCCCGGCCGATTGGAGGGCGACGGCGTAGACGTAAGCGTAGCGGGTCCCCTGGCCGTCCAGCTCGGCGGCGCGCTGCAGGAGAGCCATTGCTTCGCCCGCCCGGCCGCTGCGGACCAGAAGGAGCCCCAGCGCATGATGCGCGTCCGCCGACCGGGGGGACACTTCGATCGCAGAGCGAAGCAGCGGCTCTCCCTCCGGATCGCGGCCGGTGTGGAAGTAGAGGTCCGCGAGGTTGACGTACGCCGGCACGAAGGCGGCGTCGAGGGAGATCGCCGTTTCGAGGGCTCGTTCCGCCTCCGCGGGTGCGCCCTGGACCGTCGCCAGCCACGCCAGGTTGAGTTGCGCCTCCGGACGCTCCGCGCTGGCGAGCTGGGCTTCGCGGTATTCGGCGACGGCCCGGGCCGCAACCGGCAGCGCGGACGGCGCCACGGCCTCGACGGCGGCCAGACGCACGGCACGCACCGGATCCTCCAGAAGCGGTGCGGCCATGGCGGTGAGTTCCGGCGTCGGCGCCAGGCGAATCCCTCTCAGTGCGCCCATCCGCACGAGCGGATCGGGATCACGCACGCCCCGCCGGACCGCGGCGACGCGCTCCGGGCTCGGATCGCCGCCCAGCAGCGTCAACGCGGTTGCGCGGGTGATTGCCGGCGCTCTCGGATCTTGCAGCAACGCGTACAGACCCGGAAGGCTTCGTGGGTCTCCCTCGCGGGCGGACGCGATGGGCTCGGCGTAGTGCTCGGTGCGCCGGATCGGGACACCGTCCGCCCGCCGGGCGATTTCGGTGGCCGCCTCCGCGCCGGTCATCCCGGAGTGGCACGACGTGCACGGGTCCGGTGCCCCCACCGCCTCGGCGACTTCCGGTTCGGGCGTACGGAAGGAGTGGTCGCGCCTCGCATCGATCCCCATGTAGGTGCGCGCCGGCATGTGGCAGGAGACGCACATTGCCGCCTCCGTTCCCAACTCGTGAAAGTGGTGCGCGGAGGCGTCGAATCGCGCGGGCGCATGGCACCGGGTGCAGACGGCGTTGCCCCCGTCCCCGCGGACGCCCAGCGAATGCGCGTCGTGACAGTCGTTGCAGGTGACCCCGGCGCGGTACATGGCGCTTTGCACAAAGGAGCCCCAGACGTAGACCTCTTCCCGGATCTGGCCATCCGCGAAGTAGAGTCCGTCCTCCAGCAGCGCCGGCTGGTGCGCGTCGAGCAGCGGTTCGCCGTGCAGGTACCCCGCGGTGATGGCCGTGCGGCGGGCGTGGCAGCGGCTGCATGCGTCCAGCTGTCCGTCGCGGCCGGGATCGCCGCGCGGCAGTGGGGTTCCCGTCGGGGGGTCCGGCGTCCAGGCAGCCGGATCGTGCGGCTCGAAGTGGACGAGCAGCCCGCGGTCAGACGCGTCCGCAGCCCCGGGCGAGGGGGCAGAGCCGTTAGCGAGGGCCTCCACCCACTCCACATGCTCCGAGCCCGGTCCGTGGCACGCCTCGCACGCCACATCCAGCTCGGCCCACTCGGTCGAGAAGCGGTTCGTGGTGGGCGAGTAGTTCTTCGTGAGCCCCGTCGAATGACACTCGGCGCACATCGAGTTCCACGTCAGGTCGGGTCCGGCCCAGTGTTGCGTCCGCCCAACGGCACTCGGGACCGTCTCCCCGTCCGCACCGTCTTCTGCCCGGTCCGCCCCAGTCTCCCCGGCCCGCACATCGAACCACCGCTGCCCGCCATCGGCAGCCGGTCGCGAGTCCCACGCGGTCGGCAGCACCTGGTAGCGTCCGCCCGGAAACTCGACCAGGTACTGCTGGAGAGGGAAGACCCCGAAGGTGTACGCAACGCGGTAGTCCACCGGCTCCGGCCCCTCTTCGCGAGCGAAGAACGCGCCGTCCCTGCGCACGAACGTCCAGACCGCGCCGCCGCGCTCGTAGCTTACGCCGCCGAAGTCGCCCAGGACCGACTCCGGGGTCGCTTCCTGCATCGCGAAGTCATGGTGCGAGCCGCGCCAGAGTTCCGCCTCGGTGCGGTGGCAGGACGCGCAGACATCGCTGCCCACAACGTTCGGCTGAGACGCCGCAGCACCCGTCCCGCTTTCCCCGCCGCACGCCACGAGGGAAGCGGTCAGGCAGATGGTGTACGCTCTTCGCATGTCGGTTCCGCCCGGGTCTGTGCGCGCCCAGGATAGGTTCGGGCACTTGCGGGCGGCAAGGAATGCTTGTCCGCCCACGCGCGGCACACTATATCGAGAACGGCGACGTTTGCCCTGGTTGGGACGCCCACCTTCGCAGGAAGAGAGGTTCATGATGCGTCCACCCTTGCTCCGCCTTTCCGTTCCCGTAGTCCTCGCCGCGCTCCTCCTCGCCGGCGACCCCGTCACACCGGCCGGCCGGACCGCGGCCGCCCAGACCGCCACCGCGATCGTCGGCGCCACGATCATCGACGGAAACGGCGGCCCGCCTCTCGAAGACGGCACCCTCGTCTGGACCGGAAACCGGATCGCAGCCGTCGGGCCGCGAGCGTCGGTGGCCGTGCCCGAGGGCGCCACCGTGATCGACGGCACCGCCAAGTTCGTCACCCCCGGGTTCATCGACAGTAACGTGCACCTGTCGCTGTACGGGGCGGGGGAGACGATTGTCCGCTATTTCGACCGCAATGCGGCGCTGACGCTCGAGGCCGCGCAGATGCAGCTCAAGCACGGCTTCACGACCGTGCGGGACAGCTACGGGTCGCTTCTCGCCCTGATGGAAGTCCGCGATGCCATCGCCCGTGGCGACACGGTCGGCCCGCGCATGCTGGTGGCGGGCAACATCGTGGGGTGGGGCGGGCCGTATTCGATCAGCTTCTCGCTCATCCGCGAACGCGGCCTCACGCTCTTCCAGGAGCAGTTCAACGACTATATCACCCAGGGTTCCGGCGAGGAGCTGATGGAGATGGAGCCCGAAGATCTGCGCGTCGCGATCAACGACTACCTCGACCTGGGGCCGGACTTCATCAAGTTCGGGGGGACGGGCCACTTCTCGAATCCGATCATGATCGGGTTCTCGCCCAGAGCCCAGCGCGTGATGGTCGAGGAGACGCACAAGCGGGGCCTCTCTGCCGAGACGCACTCCACGAGCCCCGAGGGCCTGCGCATCTCCGTCGAAGCGGGGATCGATCTCATTCAGCATCCGGGGGTGCTGTCCTCGGACATGTCGGAGGAACTGATCGAGATGATCGTCGAACGCGGCACCGTGTGCGCGTTCCTCTCCAATACCGTCACCGGCATGGCCTGGCGGGATCACCTCGATGCACAGGCCGAGCGGATGGAGAGGGAGGCGAAGGAAGAGGCCGAAGCCGGTGCGGAAGGCCGGGACGAGGACGCGAGGAAGAAGACCTCGGCCGAGTTGCGGGCCGAGCGGCGTGCGCGGGGCGAGGGTATCGAGATCCGGCGTCGCAACACCGAGAGGCTCATCGAGGCCGGGTGCATCACCACAATCGGGACCGACAACTACCTGGGCACCGCTCCCGAGTTCCGGCGCACGCCCAAGGCCGAGAACCAGGCCTTCGGGATGGGCAGCGTCATCGCTACGGAAGGGCTGGTCGAACTGGGCATGACTCCGATGGAGGCGATCGTGGCCGTCACGAAGAACGGCGCGATCGCGTGCAAGATGCTCGACGACCTGGGCACGCTGGAGGTCGGCAAGTTCGCGGACATCGTGATCCTCGATGCGAACCCGGTCGAGGACATCACCAACATCCGCGCGATCGGCGCCATCATTCGCGACGGACGCATGGTGGACCGCGACGCCCTTCCGTATGAACGGATCTTCTCCAGGCCTGGCGAGGGTCATGCGTGGTGAGCAAGGCGTCGCGCATGCTGGAATCCGCGGTCGGACGAACGCCTTGGGACCACCGGCGGGTGCGGAGGACGTTGATCTGGGCCCGCAGGTGGGCACTATGTAAACTTTACTTTACTATATGTAAGGTGTGGTTTACATTTGTACCCATTGGCTTGTGCCTTCAAGCCGCCGCTGCTCATTCTGCGGCTGCCCAGCAGGTCGAGGTCCGCGGAGGCCAGCCCGGGCGGCTGGAAGTTCGGGTTGCGGGAGAGCACAGCGTCCGCGTCACGCTGAAGCCGTTGAGCTTTACCGATGAGCTTCCCTTCTCGCCGACGCTTGCGGCCGGCCGGACCTATCCGGCTCCCGTCATCTTGCTGGACCAGCTCACCACGCCCGTCACGCGACGAGTCGGCAACCTCAATGTGACGGTCCGTCCGGACCCCCTCACCGTCGAGGTACGGCGCGCCGACGGCTCCCCCGTCCAGACGCTGCGCTTCGCGGATGACGGCACGGTCTCCTTCCCCGTCGGCCCCCACCCCGTGCTCGGGATGGGCGAAGGCGGCCCGGAGCCTGGCCAGGACTGGCGCACCGATCACGTGGTGGAATTCGACCGCCGCGGCCGCCTCCACGAGATGCGCCCACGCTGGCAGTCCAACGCCTACGGCTCGCGC
>VYAQ01000164.1 GCA_009844885.1 Gemmatimonadota bacterium | reverse complement strand
CGGCAGCTTCGGTGGCACGACATCGACTTCGAGGGCGGAGCCATCGTCTGGCGAGCCGAGCACGACAAGACCGGCTACCAGCACGTCACGCCGGTCACTCCCGAGGCCTTGGACGCCTTGAAGGAGGCGCGGAGTTGGAATCCCACTGCCGGGGATGCCCCGGTGCTGCCCGCGCCCCGGAATCCGTCGGCCTGCATGGGAGCCGCGTTGGCGCAGGGGTGGTGGGACAGGGCCGAGAGGCTCGCGGGACTGGAGCCGAAGCCCGGACGGGGCTGGCACTCGCTGCGGCGCAAGTTCGCCTCCGACCTGATGGACCAGCCGTTGAAGGTGCTCTGCCAACTCGGCGGCTGGAAGACGGCCAAGACGGTGCTTCGGTGCTATCAGAGAGCCGACGAGGGACAGCTTCGGAAGGCTCTGGAAGACCGCCGCCGGGCTCGCGGCTGAAATCGAGACCGGCGGGAATCATTCAGCGGGAAATCGGGCTGTCGAACATGCAACCACAACCACCGCAACAAGATGCGAAACTTCAACCACATGTCGGCCCGGCGCCTCGCCGCTCTCGGTGCTCGGGCGGCTTTATCCACGGACTGCTGGCCCCCTCCGTATCGCGACACTAGGATCAGCGTTCGACATCATCGTGCGCCTGCACCGACACCGGGAGGAATCCATGAAGTCATTGAACCGCCGGCGCTTTCTGGGCAGAACGGCCGCGGCCGGACTCGCCGCACTTCCTGTCACCCGCGGCCTCACGGCCGAGTCGACAGCCGGTGACCCGTCATCGGTGTCCGCGGGTCCGTCGTACGCGCCCGACCGCTCGAACGACGACCCGCTCGGTGTCCGGGCCAGCTTCCCTGTCACCGAAGAACTCGCGTACCTCAACACGGCTTCGGTCGGACCGCTGCCGGTCCCGGTACGCGACGCCCTCCACGCATATGCCGACGAGAAGATGCACCGGCGGAACACGTCCGTTGGACGCGAGGCCATCGCAAGCGCCCGGACGCGCTTCAGCCGGCTCTTCGGGGCCGACGAGGAGGAACTCGCCTTCCTGTACGCTACGAGCGGCGCGGAGAACATCATCGTCAGCGCGATGGACTGGCGCGCCGGGGACAATGTCGTGGTCGATGAACTGCACTTCGTCACGACGTTCGTGCTCTACCGCGAGCTGGAGCGGAAGGCCGGGATCGAGCTCAGGAGCATCCCTTCGAAGGGCGGGGCCGTCACGCTGGACGACTTCGCCGCGCACACCGACCAGCGGACGCGCCTGATCAGTGTGGCGTGGGTGTCCAACCGCAACGGCTTCCGCTACGACCTGCCGGCGCTGGCCGACCTCGCGCATGCCCACGGCGCCTACCTGTACGCCGATGCAATCCAGGCCTGGGGCACATTCCCCACGAACCTGCACGCGGAAAAGGTCGACTTCGCGTGCGGAAACGGGTACAAGTGGCTGCACGGTGACTTCGGGTGCGCGCCCTTCTACGTCCGCCGCGAGCACCTCGAGTGGATGACCGCGGACCGTTACGGGCACCGGCAGGTCGCCGAGACGCTCCCCGGACACCGCTTTCGCCTGAAGACGAGTGCCGAGAAGCTGGAGTACGCCAACCCGGCGTACGGACCGGTGGCCGCAATGGACGCCGCCCTCGGCTTTCTGGAGGGCGTCGGCCTCGACCGTATCGCGTCGCACACCCACGCGTTGGCCAGCGAGCTGCGCGCGGGTGCCGAAGCGCTGGGAATGCGGATGTTCACCCCACCCGACAATCCGTCCGCCATCGTCAGCTTCTACCACGGGCTGGACCCGGAGCGGCTGGGGCCGGCACTCGCTGAAGCCGGCGTCGCGATCACCTTCCAGGAGGAGGGGGACTTGCTCCGCGCAGCCGTCGGGATGTTCAACAACCGGAGCGATGTCGACCGGTTGCTCGGGGTGCTGGCGGGGTTGGTCTAACGGCCCCGTGGACGCTCTGAGCGCCGGGGAACGCGGCTGAGGCCGGGCGACGCGCGCATGCTCCTCGAAACCCCCTTCCACGCGCGCACCGCCTCCCTCTGCCACAGCCGCCGCTGGCGCAACTGGTCCGGCTACGCCGCGGCACTCAGCTACGAGCCCGGCCACGAGTACGAGTACTATGCCGTGCGCAGTGGGGCGGCGCTTTTCGATGTTTCACCGCTGCGCAAGTACGAAGTCGCGGGGGCTGACGCGGCCGCGCTCGTGGACCGGGTGGTGACCCGGAGCACCCTCGACTGCGCGGAGGGACGAGTGCTCTACACGCCCTGGTGCGACGAGGCCGGCAAGCTGATCGACGACGGCACCGTGCAACGCCTGAGCACCGACACCTTCCGCATCACCGCCGCCGACCCGTGCCTGCGCTGGTTCCAGGACTGCGCACTCGGGATGGACGCGACCGTCCGCGACATCACACTGGACCTCGCCGCGCTCGCGCTTCAGGGCCCCACCTCGCGGGACATCCTCGCCCGGCTCGTGACCGGCGCGGACATCGCCGCGCTCCCGTACTTCGCGCTGGCCGAGGGCCACATCGGCGCGGCCCCGGTCACGATCACCCGCACGGGCTACACCGGCGACCTGGGCTACGAGATCTGGCTCGCGCCCGAGCACGCGCTGGACGTGTGGGACGCACTGATGGAGACCGGACGCGGCTACGGGATCGCGCCGGCCGGGCTCGACGCGCTGGACGTGGCCCGCATCGAGGCCGGGCTGCTGCTCAAGGAGGTCGACTACGTGTCGACCTGGACGGCGCTGATCGAGTCGCGCAAGTCGTCGCCGTACGAGGCCGGGCTCGGGTGGACGGTCCAGCCGCGCCCAGGCCGCGAGTTCGTGGGGAGCCGGGCACTTGCACAGGAAGCCGCGGAGCCATCCCCATGGGCGCTCGCCGGCCTCGAGGCCGACTGGCCGGGCATCGAGAAGCGCTTCGCCGCTGTGGGTCTGCCGCCGCTGGTGGCCGGACGGGCCTCGCGCGACGCCGTGCCTATCTACGCAGGTGCGGCGCGCAAGGGCGGTCGCGCCGTCAGGCAGATCGGCTACATCACCAGCGCCACCTTCTCGCCGATCCTCAAGAAGTACATCGCGCTCGCCACCATCCGCCGCGACTTCGCAGAACCGGGCAGCCGCATCGAGGTGGAACTGACCGTGGAGTTCGTGCGCCACAGGGTCCCCGCGCGCGTGGCCGGCTTGCCCTTCTTCGACCCGGCGCGCAAGCGCGGCTGAGCGCGATGGCCCGCAAATACGACGTGATCGTCATCGGCGGCGGCCACAACGGCCTCGTGCACGCGGCCTACCTGGCGCGCGCCGGCCTCGACGTGTGCGTGCTCGAACGGCGCCCGCTCGTCGGCGGCGCCACCGTCACCGAGGAGATCTTCCCCGGCTTCCGGTACAGCGTGTTCTCGTACGTGGTCAGCTTGATGCGCCCCGACATCATCCGCGAACTGGACCTCCCCCGCCACGGGCTCGCAATCCTGCCGCTCGAGAGCACCCTCACCCCGCTGCCGGACGGCGACCGCCTCTACCGCGACGCCGACCACCACCGCACCTGGCGCGAGATCGCGCGCTTCTCGATTCGCGACGCCGAGGCCTACGACGAATACGGCCGGTCGCTCTTCTACATGGCGCGCGCCGTGAAGCACCTTCTCGGCATCGCCCCTCCCGATCCCGCACGGCTGGGTCCGCGCGACATCCGCGGCCTGCTCGGCCTCGGCCGACACTTCCTCGACCTGGAACCCGACCAGCTTCACCTGCTCGTCAAGCTCATGACGATGAGCGCCGCCGACTTCGTCGACGAGTGGTTCGAGACCGACGTGCTCAAGGCCACGCTGTCCGCCAGCGGGATCATCGGCACCTTCCTGGGGCCGCGCTCGCCGGGCACCGCCTACGTCCTGCTGCACCACTACATGGGCGAGATCGACGGCCACTTCCGCGCCTGGGGCTTCGCCAAGGGGGGAACCGGAGCCGTAGCCAACGCGATCGCTTCCGCTGCGCGCGAGGCGGGAGCCGAGATCCGCACCGATGCGCCGGTCGCACGGGCATTGGTGAAGAACGGGCGTGTCAATGGCGTGGCGCTCGCCAACGGCGACGAACTGCACGCCAGCGTGGTCTCCTCCAGCCTTGACCCCCACCGCACCTTTCTCGACCTCATCGACGAAAGCCAACTCACCGACGACCTGCTCAGCGCCGTCCGCGCCTACCGCTTCCGCGGCTCCTCCGGCAAGGTCAACCTGGCGCTGGACGCCGCCCCCGACTTCACCTGCATGCCTGGCCACGGTCCGCACCTGCGGGGCGCCGTCTCGATCAGCCCGTCCATCGACTACCTCGAACGCGCCTACGACGACGCCAAATACGGCGACTTCTCGCGCGACCCCTATATCGACATCGTCATCCCCTCGGCGATCGATCCAGCCATGGCGCCGCCCGGCAAGCACGTCATGTCGTGCTTCGTGCAGTACGCCCCCTACGAGCTGCGCGAAGGCACCTGGGACGAAAAACGCGAGGCCTTCGGCGACACCGTGGTGGACACGCTGGCGCGCTACATCCCCAACCTGAAGGACATCATCCTGCACCGTCAGGTCGTCACGCCGCTCGACATCGAGCGCACCACGGGCCTCACCCAGGGCAACATCTTCCAGGGCGAGCTGACCCCGTCGCAGCTCTTCTTTCTCCGGCCGGCCGCCGGGTACGCGGGCTACCGGACGCCGGTGCGCGGCTACTACCAGTGCGGCTCGGGCACGCATCCGGGCGGGGGGATCATGGGCGCGCCCGGCAAACTGGCGGCGGGCAGAGTGCTGGCGGACTTGCAGCGGGGGCTCGGCAGGCGGCGCGGACGGATCTCCACGTCCGGGCCGGGGA
>VYAQ01000158.1 GCA_009844885.1 Gemmatimonadota bacterium | reverse complement strand
GGACCTGACGCCAGCGCGGCTCGCGGCGCTTCAATCGGAGCTCGAGCCGCTGGACATGGCGGCGGGCTATCGGGCGCTCCGGGACGTGGGGTATGACCACGGTCCGGCGTTCCGGGGGGTGCGGGCGCTGTGGGCCGGGCCCCGGGAGGCGCTCGGGGAGGTTGCGCTCGCCGCCGGGGCGGAGGAGCCCGGAGTGCTGGCGCACCCGGCGCTCCTGGACTCGAGCTTCCAGGTCGTCGTTGGGGTGTCCGGACTGCGGGGCGAGGTGGACCGCGCGGTGCTGTGGCTCCCCTTGGGCTGGGAGCGGCTCTGGCTCCTGAAGCGGCTTCCGGAGCGGCTTTGGTGCTACGCCCGGCAGGCGGACGGCGCGGAGAGCGGGAAGACCCGGCGGGCGGACCTCTTCCTCTACGGGATGGACGGGAAGGCGCTCGGCGGCGTCGCCGGTCTGGAACTGCGCCGGGCGCGGCGGGCTGCGGTCTTCGGGCTGCGGGCGGACGAGCTGCTCCATGAAGTGCAGTGGCGGGAGGGGCCGTCGGTCGGTGTTCACTCGGCGGACTTCCTGGGCGACCCGGAGGAGGTCGCCGCCGGGCTCCGGCCGCTGAACGCCTATCTGGAGGAGGAAGGTCTGCGCCACGCGGAGTTCGAGGCGGCCGGACGCGAACTGGAGCGCGAGGCGCAGCGGCTCGTGCTCGAGTCGTTCCGCGAGCTCGGTTGGGAGCGTCGCGCGGAGGGTCGCTTCCAGGCGGAGGAGTTGCGTCGCCGGCTGGGCGTGACGGAGGATCACCGGCGGCTCTTCGGGCGCCTCCTGGCGCTGCTGGCGGACGCGGGAGAGGTGTCTCGGGTGTCGTCGGGCAGTTGGGTGGACCACGGGGGTGCGACCGGGACGCCGCCGGAAGGCTCGGGTGCCGCGGCGGGGAAGGCGGGTTCGGTCGAGCTGGCCCTGCTGCACCGATGCGGCGCGTCCCTCGCGGCGGTTCTGCGGGGCCGGGCCGATCCGCTGGAGTTGCTGTTCGGCGGCGAGTTGGGCGCTGCCGATCTGTACCGGGAGTCGAAGGTGGGGAGTGCGGTGAACCGCCTGGTGGCGGACGCCGTGTCCGAGGCGGTAAGCGGGCTGCCGGGGGGACGGCAGCTCAAGGTTCTCGAGGTTGGGGCGGGCACCGGAGCGACGACGGCGCTGGTGCTTCCGGTGTTGCCGGCCGGCCAGACCGAGTACGGGTTCACCGACATTTCCGCGGGTTTCCTGGGGCCCGCGGAGGAGCGTTTCGGAAACTGCGGCCGGGAGATGCGGTACCAGGTGCTGGACATCGAGCGGGATCCCGAGGCGCAGGGTCTTCGAAGCCACGAGTACGATCTGGTAATCGCGGCGAACGTGCTGCACGCAACGCGCGATCTCAGGGAATCACTCGCGCATTGCCGGCGATTGCTCGCGCCCTCGGGTTTGCTGGTCGCGGTGGAGGGAATGGCGCCGCAGGGGTGGCTCGACTTGACGTTCGGGCTCCTTCCGGGCTGGTGGCGCTTCGAGGACGAGTTTCGCCCGGATTACGCGCTCGCGGGGTCGGAGGTGTGGCGGCAGGCGCTGCGGGACACCGGCTACGGCGCGGCGACGCTCATGGGAGCGGACCTGGGGCAGGCGGTGATCCTCGCGCGCGCGCCGGAGGCGCCGGAGTCGCGCGGGATGTTCGTGCTGGCGGGCGGCGGGGCGTTCGCCGAGACGCTGGAGGCTGAGCTCGCGGCGCGGCGGCAGACGGTGACGCGGGGCCCGGCGGACGGCGACCGGGAAGCGTGGAGTTCCTTCTTCCGTTCGCTGCCGGAGGACGTGCCGCTGCGCGGGGTGGCGCACCTCGCAGCGGTGCGCGGCGATGGTTCCGGGCTGACGACCGGGGAGTTGGAACGGGAAGTGGAACTCGTGGGGTCGAGTGCGCTGTCGCTGGTGCAGGGGATGACGGATGCCGGAGTTCGCCCTTCAGCGGGGACGTGGTTCGTGAGCCGCGGAGGCCAGGTTGTGGAACGGGAGCCGGCCGGGACGCTGTCGGGGTCGCTGCTGTGGGGGTTCGGGAGCGTCGTGGATCTCGAGTACGGGGACCTGAAGGCCCGGGCACTCGATCTGGATCCGGGAACGGCGCCGGAGGCGGCGGAATTGGCGGACGAGTTGCTCTTCCCGGATCGGGAGACGCGCATCGCGCGGCGCGCCGGCGGCCGCTTCGTGGCGCGGCTGACGGCGCTTTCGGCGCTTGCCGGGGCGGAGCAGCGACCGCGCGCCGACCGGAGCTACCTGGTGACCGGCGGTCTGGGCGGGATCGGACTCGAGGTCGCGGGTTGGCTCGCGGCCTCGGGCGCGGGGGCGATCGTGCTGAATGGGCGGCGGGCGCCAGACGAGCGCGCGGCGGAGACGGTCGAACGGCTGCGGGCGGGCGGCGCGGCGGTACGGGTGGAGATCGCTGACGTCACCGACGTGGAGGCGGTAGAGGGGATGCTGCGGCGCACGGAAGCGGAGCTGCCCCCGCTCGGTGGGGTGATCCACAGCGTCGGGGTGTTGGCGGATGGCGCGCTCACGAACCAGGACTGGGGCCGTTTCGAGGAGGTGTTGGGGCCGAAGGTGCTGGGTGCGTGGCGTCTTCACCGGGCGACGCTCGACCGGGAGCTGGACCTGTTCGTGCTGTTCTCGAGCGTGACCGGGGTCTTGGGGAATGCGGGACAGGCGAACCACGCGGCGGCGAATGCGTTCCTCGACCAGTTGGCGCGGCACCGGCGCTCGCTCGGTCTCCCGGGTCAGGCGATCGCATGGGGTGCGTGGTCCGAGGTCGGGGAGGCGGCGGAACGGCGCGCGGAGCTCGCGCGGCTCTCGGCGTCCGACATGGACTGGGTGACGCCGGAGCAGGGGATCGAGGCGCTCGACCATCTGGTCCGGGCGAATGTGGAGAACGCGATGGTGGCGCCGATGGACTGGTCGGTGCTCGCGGCGGACACGGCCGGGATGGCGCCGTTCCTCTCCGAGCTGGTAGTCGGCGAAGCCCGTGAGCCGTTGCGCGGCGGCGGCGACTTCGTCGGGCGGCTGCGATCTGCGCCTGTAGCCGAGCGGGAGCGTCTGGCGGTGGAGTTCGTCCAGGAGGAGGTCCGGGCGGTTCTGCGGCTCGGCGCCCCGCCGCCCGCGCAGACGGGGTTCTTCGATCTGGGGGTGGATTCGGTCATGGCGGTGCAGCTCGGGAGCCGATTGAACCGGGCGCTCGACGGGGTGTACGTGGCACCGAACACCGTGGTGTTCGACTACCCCACGCCGGCGCAGCTCGGGCGGCACCTGCTGGAGCAGGTCGCCGAGATCGGGAAAGAGCGCCCGGCGCTCCGGGTCGCGCCGCGCCTCGCGGCCCGCGCGGACGAGCGCGTTGCGGTCGTAGGGATGGCGTGCCGGTTCCCCGGTGGCCCGGACGCCGCATCGTTCTGGGCGCGACTGGAGGCGGGCGAGCAGGCGGTGACGCCAGGGCGGCCTGAGGAACTCGTTCCCGGCGGCCGGGCAGGCGGCGCTGGTCCGTTTGGGGCCTATCTGACCGGCCTGGATCGGTTCGATGCGGAGTTCTTCCGGATCGCGCCGGTGGAGGCGGAGTTCATGGACCCGCAGCACCGCCTGTTGCTGGAGGTCAGTTGGGAAGCGCTCGAAGATGCCGGGCTCGATCCGGGGGGGTTGCGCGGCAGCCGCACCGGTGTCTGGGTCGGCATCATGAACGCCGACTACGCGAGATTGATCTCCCCCCGCGAGAAAGCCGCCGAGATCTTCTATCTCTCCACCGGGACCGGGGCGGCCGCCGCCAGCGGCCGGGTGGCGTTCGCGCTGGGCCTGAAGGGCCCCGCAATCGCCGTGGACACGGCGTGTTCGTCGTCGCTCGTGACGATCCACCAGGCGGCGGTGGCGCTCCAGCACGGTGAGGTGGACCTCGCGCTCGCCGGGGGGGTGAACGCGACCCTGATCCCCCACCTGACGCGGCTCTACGAGCACGCCAACATGCTGTCCCGGGACGGGTGCTGCAGAACCTTCGATGCGCGCGCGAACGGCTACGTACGGGGCGAGGGTTGTGGGATGCTCGTGCTGAAGCGGCTGCCCGAGGCGGAGCGGGACGGGGACCGGATCCTGGGGGTGCTGCTGGGGTCGGCGGTGAACCAGGACGGAGCGAGCGCCGGGCTGACGGTCCCGAACGGTCCGGCGCAGGAGGACGTGATCCGGGAGGCGCTCGGGCGGGCGGGGGTTCGGCCGGCGGACGTGGACTACCTGGAGGCGCACGGGACGGGGACGGAGCTCGGGGACCCGATCGAGGTGCGGGCGGCGGCGTCGGTGTACGGGGAAGAGCGGGACGCGGAGCATCCGCTGCTGATCGGCTCGGTGAAGACGAACGTGGGGCACCTGGAGTCAGCGGCGGGGGTCGCGGGGGTGATCAAGGTGCTGCTCGCGCTCCGTGCGGGGGTGATCCCGAAGCACCTGCACTTCGAGACGCCGAACCCGCGGATCGAATGGGAGGAGCTTCCGGTGCGGGTCGTGAACGAGACGATGGCGTGGCCGGAGCCGGAGGGCCGTCCGCGGCGAGCGGGGGTGAGTGCGTTCTCGATCTCGGGGACGAACGCGCACGTGGTGCTGGAGGGGTATCCGGGCCACGGCGCTGCGGAGGCGGCGCCGGAGGAGGCGGTTCGCGAGCGGCGCTTGCTCCCCGTGTCGAGCCGCAGCGGAGCCGCGCTTTCCGAGCTGGCGGGGCGGTATCTGGGCTGGCTCGGGGAGGAGGAGCCGGACGGGGAACGGCTCGCGGACATGGCGTGGACGGCGGGGATGGGACGGAGCCACTTCGGGGTTCGTGCGGGCCTCGTGTTCGGGGACGGGGCGGAGT
>VYAQ01000250.1 GCA_009844885.1 Gemmatimonadota bacterium | reverse complement strand
GCCGAGGGGCCGGGGGCGGGGGAATGGCTGGATGGGACTGATTTGGAGAATGACAGGCTGTCGAGGGATGGATAGCCCGGAATGTAAACAAAACACGACACATTGTAAGGTCGACATGGCAATCGTGACGCGCACTGGGCTGCGACCGGGGAGCGGTCGTACTATCCGGTGCTGGCCAACCTGATCGGCGCGGTCGGCCGCACGCTCAAGCCGAAGGTGTTCTGCGTTCTGGAGGGGGCCGACCAGGGTGCCGGCCATCCCGACTATGCCCTCGAGCGGAAAGCCGAGCTCGCTCTCGATTTCGTCCCGTTGTCGTTCTGGACGCTATCGCGGGCCAAAGTACGGAGCTTCTCGATAGTCGTCACGGGTGGGTCGCCCGGGTTGGGATGGTC
This sequence comes from Gemmatimonadota bacterium, assembly GCA_009844885.1. Classification (GTDB taxonomy): domain Bacteria; phylum Gemmatimonadota; class Gemmatimonadetes; order Longimicrobiales; family Gaopeijiaceae; genus Bin94. Next base: position 4,481 of record VYAQ01000250.1, on the reverse strand, counting down.
GCTGGGGCTCAACGATACGCTAACCTCATCATTGATCCATCAGCGCGTCCCACTTCGAAACGGGGCGGGATACGTTGACCGACGGGTCGAGCGATTACGGACTACCCCTCCACCTCTTCGTTCGGCGGACCCAGCGTCACTCGCCTGCCGGACTGCCGTCGCACGATCCTCGCCATCGCCTGGACGGCGCGTTTCGCATCCTTCGCGAGTACCTCTCTCGGGAAAGCGTTCTCCTCGACCATGCGGGCCATCATCGACTCCGAACTCACTGGGCTCCGGAAGTGGGCGTGGGAGTTCCTTAGACGGTGATTATGCACTTGACGCAAACGGGATTGCCGTTTTGAAGCGGACGCTCGGGGTCCAGTACCGGACGGCGTGGCATCTGTGCCACCGCATCCGCGAGGCCATGGGGAACGATCCGTTCACCGGCCCGACACTCGTTGGCATCGTCGAGTTCGACGAGACGATGGTCGGCGGCAAGAAGCGCGGCAAGAACTGGCGCGACAACAAGCACTGGGTGGCCGGGGCCATCGAGCGCGGCGGCAAGGTCCGGCTCGAACGCATCCCCGACATCCGAAAGGGGACGATCCAAGACTTCGTTCGCCGGAACATCAGCGATGAGGCCGAGGCGATCTACACCGACGAGCTGCGGTCCTACGTCGGGATCGAGACGCCCACCAGACGGCACGAGACGGTCAATCACAGTGCCGAGGAGTGGGTTGTGGGGGATGTCCACACGAACAGCGTGGAGGGCGTCTGGAGCCTCTTCAAGCGCTCCATCGTCGGATCGTTCCACAAGATGAGCGTGAAGCACATGGACCGCTACCTGGAAGAGCTTGAGTGGCGGTTCAACAACCGCGACAACCCGCACATCTTCCGGGACGCGCTCTGCCGCATCATGCACACCGATCCGCTCCAGTACCAGGAACTGATCGCGTAGCGGCCTCTTGGCCAGCTAGAATACGGAAGGCCCCCGGCGGCGAGCACTCCGCCGGGGGCCGACATCACCGTCCGAAGGCCGAAGGGAGCAATCCCGAAAGGAGGTGATGCCCTATGAAGACTGATCTCGGTAGCAAGCTCCTGAGCACGCTCGCCCATTCCGAAGAATCGGTCGAGACGCGACTGTAGGGTAACCGTGCCGTAGAAGGGTTCGCAACGACCTGCGGTTACCCTCGTCGCCCGCGAAACGAAGTACCCCTTCGGCCTTCGGATCCGTTCCAGAAGACGACCCCACCGGGAGGTTGAGTCCCGGTGGGGTCTAAACAGCGGGTGGAGTCTCCTGCTTCCTTCCGTCAGCACTTTCGTAGCTGAACCCCGGTGGCGCGTGACGACAGGCACAGCCGGTCGCCGGACGACACGCCTGCGGCGCTGGCCGCTTGGCTACGATTCTGGGATGGATTCCGAACTTGGATCTCGGCGTTACCCGTCCCGGCCCATGCGAAGCGGCAGGCGTGACGGGTCGCGCGCGCGTCTACTTGGCACCATGTATCCATCCCGATGCTCACCTGGACAGCTTGCCCCTGATAGTTGTCCACGAAGATCGTCAGGAAGTTTTCCGTGTCGTCTGTGGTGCCCGTGGTGGCACAGCCCGCCAGCACCCCGGTGAGTGCCGCCAGGACGCAACGCCGAATGCCGTGTCGCATCAGAAAGGATTCCAGCACTGCCAGAAGTCCCAAGGATGCATGGCACAGTATTTGAGCCACTCCTCGAAATCGTTGACCGCCTGATTGATGGCGTCCTTCGTCTCTTGGGCCGCCTTTTCCTTGGCTGCCTCACCACACGCGATCGCATCTTCGATGCACTCGGTACATGCGAAGTAGGCTCCGGCACAGTCAGCGATGGCGGCCGCGATGAGCCAAGGCAGCTTCTTCTTCCTTGCCGCCTTGATGAGGAACGGACACGCGATACCGCCCGCAGTGCAGACGACGCAGAGGGCGGTCAGCTTGTCGAGCCGCCACTGGTTGCAGCGCTCTTCCTGAACGGCATCGTCTGCGCACACCCACACTTCCAGCGTGTACCCCGCTTCATCAGGGGGTTCAGGCACCGTGGCGGCCAGAGCCTGTGCCGGCGTTGCGGTGAGCACCATGGATGCCAGCAGGAGGATCGAGACCTCGCGCTTGCCGAAACCCTTCCAAGGCTCGGTCTCGCCCATGTCCGTGGTGATCGCGCGGACGGTGCCCGCCACGACGATGAAGAACATCATGGTGGCGGGGCCGAACACGGCCAGAAGCAGCATCCCGACAGGAATGCCCCACACGAGGTCGCGAACCAGCGATGTGAATATCTGCTTCAGCGTCATTTCCGCTCCCTCCCTTCCATTCTCGCCCTGAGACTCGCGATGCTGTCTTGGAACTCGAGAGCCTGTTCCCTGACCTTCTGTTGATCGGCCAAGCTCATCGTCGCCAGATCGCGACGTGGCGGTGACGCCGGGGGCTCCCACAGGCTTTCTGCGGCCGCTTCGCGCCCCTGCTTCTGAAGCTCGGCGATTGCGTCTTGAAGCGTCCCAGCTTCCACCTCGGCTAGCGCCGTGCCGTCGGGTCCCAAGATGCGGAAGCGCACCGGGCCGCCTTCGTATGACCCGAGCCGCTCCTGCAAGTCCGTCACGCTGCTAGTGAGATCGCCGGACATGAGAACATCGAGGTTGAGCGACTCCTCCGCCTCCATGCTGTTGTTGTCCTGGCAGGCACCGATGAGGAACAGTGCCGCGAGTGTGGCGAGCATCCAGCCCGCCTTGGTGATGCGGTGTAACATTTGAGAACCCTTTTCTCCTGTAGGGTTTGCAGTTGCGAGGTCGCCCAGGGGCCGAGCAAAACCCGTGTGGAATGATCGGGACACCGTAGTGCCCCCATCCAGAATCCGCAATACCCGCACCGGCGCAAGTTGTAACCATTTGGGTGTCTTGCGTTTTGTAATGGGCCTGGGTACCGTACCGCTTCTCGATCCATCCATCCACTTTACAGAGGCAACCCTGACATGCTCACACGAAGCTTTTCCCTCTCGCTGGCCGCCGCACTGAGCGTCGCGGCCCTGGCCTGTACGCCCGACGACGCTCGGCTCGTCGAGCCCGACGAAACACCCCAACTGCTTGATGCGGAGGTGCGCACATACACGGGCGTCGACGCGGCAAAGCGGATGCTCGAGATCGTGCGCACCGAGCTTTCCGATCCCGTCGCGCTCGAACGCAACGCGCCACTGAACGGCCAGACGCCCGAGGAGCGCCGCGTCGCGCTTCAGGCGGTCGTGGAGTTCCTCGAGGCCCGCTTGGACGCTACGGTGATGCCGGAGGCCGTGACCGCCGCGTCGGGTGGTTGCCACACACCCACCAGGTACTGGCTGGAAACGGACGTGCGGTACGTACCGCCGTTGTTTGAGGGCTCGACCGTCGGCGAATGGTACGACGTGAGCGGGTACACGTGGTTCAACAAGGCTGCGATCCTCAAGACGACGGTCAGCGCCTACCACGGCCACAGGCGGGATTGGCACGGCCCGCCAGCGGTCGGTGCTCCGTGGGAGTACCATGGCGAAGAGGAGAGCTCGACTTGCATCAACGAGCAGCTTGTGGAATTGCGGTTCAAACCCATCGAGCGGCCGGGCTACGCTTGGGCGATCACCGCCCATCGCTACAAGCGCCAGAACGGTTCGTGGAACACGCATTCGACCGAGGACTTCGACTTCAATCCGGGCAGTGGCGGACCAGTATGGTGATGGGCGGGTCCGAATCCTGTTCGGTGCGAGGTGGCACGATCATCCTCCAATGATCTCTTCGCTCCGGACTTCGGGCTCCATCTCCCGCTGGAGACCGGAACCCCGTTGAGGCTCACTGCTGGGCTCTGGGTTCCGATGCTCTAGAACATGAATCGGTCATCTCCATCTTCGCGGACTTCGTGGGCGATCCCCCTCGGCGCTGAGAGATTTCGTATACACGGCCGTCGACCAGAATGGCGGCGCCGGGGGCGCGGCGGATTCGCGGTCTTTCCTGCTTGATGCTGTTCGTGTGTGTCGCGTATGATGGTGATCGGAGTTACCGCATATTGGATCCTCGTCGCATACAGAGATGGCTCAGGGGTCGAAGAGCCGAGCGTGAATGGCGGCGAAAGCGCCGCGAGGGCGTGGTCCTGGATGTCGGGAACGGACACAAAACCTCACAACAATTACCATGTTTTCTCGCCCCCGGGAGATCCCGCGCCCGGCGACTTACCGCATTTGGTGGCCCAGTCTCATAGACATCGCTGGCTAGCTGATCTTCTAAGCGAAAAACGCGGGGGCACGTGGAGCGAGACAATAGCTTGTTTGCTGATCCAGAGCAGGGTCTTCCTGTCTTAGGTGAGCGTAGGTGGTTGCTTCCGCTGCACGCGCGCGAGTTCTTCGAACGACTTGTACCGTTGTGTCGGCATCGTCCCATCTCGAGTCGCATGCCTGTCGCGGATGTTACCGGGCGCGCAAAATTGCACACATGTGGGCATCCAAAATGGCACGGTGCG
>VYAQ01000075.1 GCA_009844885.1 Gemmatimonadota bacterium | reverse complement strand
CAACTCGCCGATGAGACGTGCGACCGAGGAAAGCCGCAGCACGGGCCGCGCGAGTGGCGCCCCGTGCTGCGGGGCCGTGGCCTAACCTTCCGGCATCCACGCGCGGAGGTGGAAGCCGTGCGGGGGGTCTCGGTCTCGGTTTCGCCGGGACGGCTGCTCGCGATCGTGGGGCCCAACGGAGCCGGGAAGACGACGCTGCTCAGGCTCCTTTCAGGGGCGCTCACCGCGCAGAAGGGCGAAGTCGACATCGACGGCAGGCGGCTGGCGGGCCTCAGCGACCGCGAGCGGGCCCGCGCGATCGCGGTCGTGCCGCAGTGGGAGTCCTCCCCCTTCCCCATCACGGTACGCGAGATGGTCGGGATGGGCCGCTACCCCCACCTGGGCCCGTGGGAGCGCACCGGGACGGCGGACCGGGCGGCCGTGGACCGCGCGCTGGATCGCTGCGCCGTCACCGCCTTCGCCGGCCGCGACACCGGCCAGCTCTCCGGAGGCGAACGGCAGCGCGCCCGGATCGCCCGCGCCCTCGCGCAGGAGGCCCCCATTCTGCTCCTCGACGAGCCCACCGCCGGCCTCGACCTCCGCTACCGGATGGAACTCTTCCACCTCCTCCGCGAGCTTCGCGGCGATGGCCTCGCCGTGCTCGTCATCACCCACGACCTCAACCTCGCCGCCCGCTTCGCCGACCGGCTGATGCTGCTTGACCGCGGCGGTGCACGGGCCGACGGCACCCCCGCCGAGGTCGTGTCGCGCGAGACGCTGGAGGCGGTCTATGAGTGGCCGGTCAGGGTCGCGCCCCACCCGGGGCCGGGCAGCGACATGGGGGCACCCCAGACGATCCCCCTGCGAAGGGGCGAACCCTGACTTGGCTATGGCTCAGCTAAGCCAGCCCCTCCGATTTCGGGGCCTTCGCCGGGATTCACGGGTTGCCAGAACCCAGGGGGGCCGAACCGGTTCGGTCGTGGTCGTGAGCTGAAAACGCGATGGTGCCGCCAAACTGTATGTAGACGCGGGCCCCACCAGGACATAGAAGTGGTCCGAGTCGGTGGACTTGCCTCCGGTATCGTGCGCAGTGACCTGCGCCGTCGAAACCGCCACGTTTTCGGCAATGATGTAGACCGTGTCGCCCGACACATGCGCAGACCCTGCAAAGCCCACCCTGGCCGTGTAGGTCAGGTCATCCCCGTCGGGGTCGTCGAAATAATCCGACATTACGAACGACGCGGTGTCACCAACCGTGAGCAGGGTGAGGGGAAAAGCCTTCTTCAGCCTTGGGGGCCGGTTGGAATCCACCGACACCACGAACGACTGCGACACCCTCAGACCTCCGAGATCCCTCGCGGTCAGGGTGACCGTCGCATCTCCGATCCCCTTGCCGACGATCCTGGCATAGTACCCGGATAGGCCGCTCAATTGGATGCTCACTGCAACCTTGGCCGTATCCGACGACGATCCCGCGTAGCGGAGCTCGTCGCCCCCGTCGTTGTCTTCAAAGGCGGAGTTCATGGTGACGGTATCCACCTGACCCGGTGAAGAGGTGAGTGCAGGCGCCTGATTCCGCACGAGCGGAGCGGTGTTGCCTACCGTGAACACAAACGAGGCCTCCGCCGTCAGGCCGCCGGGGTCGGTGACGGTGGTCGTTATCGTCGAAGTCCCTTCCGACACCGCCATCACGTTGATCGCGCTCTGCGGGTGTTGCTGATACAGAGTGGCGACCCCCGCATCCGAGGTCGTCGCGGTCCAGGTAAGCCCGTCTCCGTCAGGATCCGAGAAATAGTTCCATGGCTGGAAAGGGTATCCCTTGTTTCTGACAAACGTCCGGTCGGGTGGCGTCGTCTTCACCGTTGGTGCCCGGTTTGCGGGTGGAGAAGCGGTCACCGTAACGACGAACCGCTGTGTGGCAGACCGCTGCCCGGGATCCGTGGCCGTGACGGTCACGGTCGTGTTCCCTCCACCGACGGCGACAACCGTCAGCGTATCGCCCGAGACCGTAGCGGTGGCAACCGAGGCATCCGCGCTGACCGCTACGAAGGTCATCGTTTGGCTCTCCGGATCGGTAAAGTGGTCGTCCAGGTCGGATGAAAGGGTGTCCCCCGGCGCGAGCGTGCGATCCGATATCCGGACGGTAGCGAGGGGCGGCTGGTTCGTGCCTCCGGTCCGAATGACCGACACGACGAAACGCGTGGTGGCGCTGCGCCCCTCCGAATCCCTGGCCGTGACCGTCACGGTCGCGGTGCCGAAGCCTACCGCGCGGACAGCCAGATCGTTGCCGGCGACATTGACGGACACCACTTCGCTGTCCGAAGTCGCCGCCTCGAAGCTCAGGGAGTCCCCCTCCGGGTCATTGAAGTAGTCGGTGAGATCGATCGAGAACAGCGCATCCTCCACGACCGTGCGCGGGTCGAGGACCGACGTGACCTCGGGCGCCTGATTGACGGGAAGCTGACGCGACACCGTCACGCCGAACTCCTCCGCGGCGCTCGCACCGTCAGGGTCCGTTGCGGTTACGGTGATCGTGGCTTCTCCGGGCTCGTGACCCTCCACCTCCAGCATCCCGTAGTCAACGGTGGCGGTCGCGATGTGGGGAGCCGAACTGGTGGTCTCGTAGCTGAGCGTGTCGTCGTCCAGGTCGTCGAAGTGAAGCGTGATGTCGAGAGACTTCGTGCCGTTGGATTCGATGACCTGGGTCGGGATGGGCTTTTCGATCCTTGGCGGGTTGTTGCGCTTCTCGGCCACCTTCACGGTGAAATGCTGGATCGCGACTACCTCCTCCGTGTCGATCGCGGCCGCCAACACCAGCGCCTTTCCGCCGGACTTTGCCAATACGGTCAGGGAATCGCCGACGACCACGACCCCGGCCACCCCCGCGTCGTAACTCCTTGCGGTATACACGAGCGTGTCGCCGTCCGGGTCGCCGAAGTGGGGGGCAAGGTCCATAGTGGTCTCGGAGCCGACCTTGAGCTTCTGTTCCGGAATCGCCTCGATCGGCACCGGGGCCCGGTTGGGGACCGTCGCCAGGAAATCCCGGGCCAGGGACGCCCCGTCCGTGTCGGTCGCCGTCACCGTCACCAGCGAGCTGCCCTTGGCCGAACCGGTCAACGTAATGTACCGCGCATCCGCGGTGGCCCTCACCACGAGGGAATCCGCAACCACGGCCCCGTAGGTGAGCTCGTCTCCGTCCGGATCCATGAAGAACGACGATGCGTCCACCCGGGTGACTACACCAATCGGCATGACCCGGCCCCGAAGCGTCCCGGTCCCCACCGGCGCCCGGTTGGGCACGATCACGACGAAGCCGTGCGTCACCGCGAGACCCTCGCTGTCGGTGGCGATCACGGTGATCGTCGTATTGCCCTTGGCGACCGCGGCCACAGTGACGGCATCGCCGTCCGCCGACACCACGGCCACCGCTTCGTCCGCCGTCGTCACCGTGTAGGCGAGTCCGTCCCCGTCCGGATCGGCGAAGTGCTCGGCCAGGTCCATCGTGGACTTCGCACCCACCACCATCGTCAGGGTGGGAATCTCGTGCACCAGGGCGGGGGCGCTGTTGGGCACGGTCACTTCGAACACCTGCGCCGCCGTCAAACCTTCGGTATCGGTCGCGGTCACCGTGACCATCGACTCACCCTTCGAGATGGCTGTCACGGTCACGGAGCCGCGGTCCAACGATATCGCGACCACGGTGCTGTCCGCCGCAACCGCGGCGAAGGCGAGTCCATCCCCATCCGGATCGCCGAAGTAGGAACCCAGCTCCATTGCGGCCTCACGCCCGACACCCATCGTCAAGGCCGGAATCGCATCCACCACGACGGGACCCCGGTTCGGCACGGTCACGGCGAAGGATAGCGACGCTTTCAGCCCCTCGGTGTCGGTGGCGGTCACGGTCACGGTCGCGCTACCCTTTGCGACGCCCGTTACAGCGACGACGCTGTCGCGCACCGCGGTCGTCGCCACCAGAGTGTCGGTGATCACGACGGAATAGGTGAGCGCGTCCCCGTCCGGATCGGTGAAGTGCGGAGCAACGACGACCCTGGAGGTGTCCCCCACCTCTATGGTCTGCCCAGGCACCGTGGCCGCCGACAGCGGAGGCCGGTTCGGTGCGGTTACCGGGAAACTCTCCGTAGCCTTCAGACCACCCGGATCGGTGGCCGTCACCACGACGGTCACCGTTCCCTTCGCGATGTTCACGATCGCCATCCACTCGGCATCGATCGAAATCTGCACGATGGCCGGATCGAACTCCGCCGTGTAGTCGAGAACCTCACCGTCCGGATCACTGAAATGCCTGGACAAATCGACAACGATCGCGCCGGGACCGACCGATCCCACAAAGCCGGAAATCCCGCGCACGACAACCGGGGGACGGTTGGGTACCAGAACGTCGAAGCTCTGCTGGGCGCTACGGCCGGTCCCATCGGCGGCAACGACCGATACACGGGCCTCGCCAGGGCTGACGGCGACGATGGTAATCTTGCCACCGGCGCTGGTGGCGGTGGCAACGCCGGGATCCGAAGACGAGACGCTGTAGCGCAGCGCGTCCCCGTCCGGGTCGTTGAAGCAGGCGGCTACGGTCGCGGACTCGCCGACGTAGAGCATCTGCTGCGGGATCGTCCCGCAGGCCAAGGGCGCCGCCGGGCTTTCACAAGTGAGCAGCATGACCAGAGCGCTGCCCGCCGCACAGGCGGACGCAACTCGTTTGCCGAATGTCTCACGCCGACTACCGACCCCCACGCCGTACTTCCGGTTCCGCATTGGCTCCTCTACTTTCCCGCCGGATCCGCTGCAAGGTTGGTGGCTCCCTCAAGCGCCCGGCTATAGCGAGGATTGTTAGTCGGCTACGTGCCAATCGTCAACCGGAATCGATGCCATGCCAGACCCTTCGCACCGCGCGCCATTCAGGATACTCACTCCGGCCGTCGCCCTGTTGGCCGCCGCCACCGCCTGCACCCCCTCCCCC
>VYAQ01000356.1 GCA_009844885.1 Gemmatimonadota bacterium | reverse complement strand
GCCGATGCGCGCGATCCTCATGCCCTGGCTGTCGTGCCACGCCGCCGCCGCGCGCAGCCAGGTCGCCATCCTGTCCTGGACGGCCCCGTCCTGCCAGTGACCGACGACCACCTTCCGCTCGATGCCCAGCCTCGCGCAGATATGGCCGAACTCGCGCCCCCCGTGCGCCGACTGGTTCAGGTTCATGAAGTCCATGTCGATCGACGACCATGGGATGTCGCGGCCCATCTGCGTATGCAGGTGGCACAGCGGCCGCCGCAGCCCGCTCAGCCCTCCGATCCACATCTTGCCGGGGCTGAAGGTGTGCATCCACGCGATGACGCCGATGCAGTTCGGCGCCCCGTCCGCCTCGCGCAGAGCGGCCGACACCTCCTCCGGCGTCGTCACCACCGCCTTGAAGACGACCCGCACGGGCAGCGCCCCCGACCCGTTCAGGCCCGCCACGATCGCCTCCGAGTTGGCACGCACCCGCTCCAGCGCCTCCGGCCCGTAGAGGTGCTGGCTGCCGGTGACGAACCAGGCTTCGAGCGGCTCGTAGTCGATCACGCGAATCCGTCGCCGACGCCGGTGAGCGCGCGCCCGGATGTCTCGTCCGGGGCCGAACTCACCGCAGTTCGTCCGCGCGCACCATTCTGAGCCCGAACACCGTCGCGATCTGGCTGTCCGGCTTCGCCTGCAGGCGCACGGTCACCTGTTCCTTGCCCGCGACCACCCCGGCCGGGAGCGGATACGCGACGTCGTAGAAGCGGGGCGGCTCGCGGCGGTCGACCTCGGCCTCGGCCACCCTAGTGCCATCGACGAGGATCTCGAACGACGCCGGCGTACCCCGGCGGTCATCACTGTAGTAGGTGGCAATGAGCGTCATGGGACGATCCGGCGCCACCGGGATGTCGAAGGAGAACCAGCCCCCGCCCCTGCGCCCCGGCCGGCCCAGCATGCGCTGGGTGACCGTTTCCTCGCTCCCCTGGTAGTTGAACGCGTCCTCGAAGACGCGCTCGCCGGGCTCCAGGTAGGCGACGGTGGCCCCCTCCAGCCTGCGCAGGCGCTCCGCTTCGGCGGCGTATTCGACCTTCTGCTCCTCCCATTCGTCCGGTGTGAACAGATCCCAGTACGTCGAGTATGTTCGCCGGTGCAGACGGAAGAACGGGTGCAGGTCCACGTCCGTGGCCCGTCCGGCGGCGTCCGGCTCGCGGCCCACGCCATCCGTACGGAAGTGGCCCGCCCCCGCATCCACCGCCCGCACCCACGACGCCACCGGCTCCTCGGCCGCGACGATCACCGGCACCTTCGGCGGCTCACGCCGCTCCGAACCCTCGCCGCCGCTTTCGCGCTCCGGCCCAAGATCCCCGGCCAGCACGATCGGCCCCCACATGATCGACGCGCGGCGCGGGTTGTCCGGCAGCCCCTCCACCCGGAGCGGTTTGGGCAGGTCGACCTCCACAATGTCACCGCTGCGCCATGTGCGCCTCAGCTCACGGTACGAGCTGGCGTCGTATTCCAGCCGTCCGTACTGGCTGCGGCCCGTGAACTCCAGGCCGTCGGGCCGCGCGTCGGGCGCCACTGTTTCACCGTTGACCCTCACGGCGAAGCCATCTCCCGCCCAGAAGGGCTGCCGCAGCATCAGCGTGAACTCGCGCGGCTGCCGTGCCTCCACCCGGATCGTCGCTCTCTCCCCCTCGGGGAACCCCGTCTCCATGGCCAACCCGACACCTGCCTCGGCCCAGTCCGCCGTGGAAGGCGCGTACAGGTTCACCCACAACCGGTCGCCGTCCGCGTAATAGATCCCGTCCCCGTGGAGCGCATGGCTCTCCATCCCCGACCCCACACAGCAGGTGAAGCTGCGCTGCATGTCCTGGTACTCGCGCTGCACGCCGCGGCCCACCGGCACCATGTAGCAGGTACGCCCGTCCTCCGGGTCAATCGAGGACAGGATGTGGTTGAAGAGCGCACGCTCGTGGAAGTCGGCATAGTGCGGGTCCGGCCGGAGCGCGAAGAGCTGCCGGGTCAGCTTGAGCATGTTGTAGATGTTGCACGTCTCGGCCGTGCGCCCGTCGATGCGTTCGCTGAGCTGCCCGGACGGGCCGAAGTACTCGTCCTTGCCGTGGCCGCCGCTCGAGAAGGTGTGGTGCTGGACCACGCTGTCCCAGAAGAAGCTCGCGCCGACCAGATCCGCTGGATCTCCCGTCAGGGCGAAGCGGTCCGCGGAACCGATGAGCTTGGGCACAGCGGTGTTCCCGTGCTTGCCGGCGAGGATGTCCTGGTGCCGCTGCAGCGGTTCGATGAAGGTGCGGTGCTCGAACTTGTACGAGAGGTCGAGCCAGCGCTCGTCGCCGGTGTCGGCGAAGAGATCGACCATGATCTCGTTCATTCCGCCGAACTCGGTGTTCATCATGTGCTGGAGCTGGGCGTCGGAGAGGCCCGAGAGGATCCCCTCCGCCCACGTCGCGAAGGCGATCTCCATCTCCAGTGCGGTCTCGTTGCCGGTGAAGCGATAGGCGTCGCGGAGGCCGCCGAAGGTCTTGTGCAGCGTGTACCAGGGCGCCCACTCGCCGTTCAGATCGAAGGATGCCGAACGGATATCGCCGCGGGCGAGTTCCCCGAAGGCCCGCCGCAGGCCGGACAGCGCGCTCAGGTAGCCGTCGCCGTGGGCGTCCTGCACCTCTTCGAGCTCGGTGACCAGGTAGTCCGCGCGGTCCCTGTACCGCTCGTCGCCGGTGGCGGCCCACATGAGGCTCACCGCAGTGAGGTGGTGACCCGCGATGTGGCCCGTCAGGTTGCGTCCGTCCCCGTCCCAGCCGCCGTACGGCTCGCCCTTCGGCGTGAGGCCCGCCCGGTCGCGGTAGTACGCGAGCATGCGGTCGGGCTCCAGGTCGAGCAGGTAGCGGCCGTTGAGGTCCTGGGCGTGCTTGAGGGGGCCGCCGGTGAGCCGGACGGCGGTCAGCGGAAGGGCTCGCGCCTTGATGAGCCCCGCCGCGGCGGCGAGGGCAGCGGTGCGAGCGGCCGATCCGGCGCCGATTGGGGAGCAGCCCAGCAGGGGCAGCGTGCCGGCCCCGAGGCCGACCTTGAGGGCGGTGCGACGAGAGATCGTCATCGGGGGACCTCCAGACTCCGAGGTTGGGGATTGCCACGCCGGTACACGTTACGGCGCGAGTCGGCCCTGGCGCTACATGCCCTGTCGCCCGGCAGCTGGCGGCGCTAGGCTGTTTGTCGGTGGTAGAGTCGGCCAAAGGTGTGGACCTGCCGATGGATGGAACTCGATTGACGCGTGACGGCCGCGCCGCTGCGGTGACCCTGCAGCCGGTTGCGTGCACCTCCCGGCGGGGGTTCCTGCGCCAGGCCGGGGTCGGCGCTCTGGCGCTCCCGTTCGCCCGTTGCACACCGGACACCCCGGATCGTTCGGAAGCCGGCGCACGACGCGGTGCCGCCGACGGGTCCGGCCAGGCGCCGGACCGCCCCAACATCCTGCTGGTCACGACCGACTACCAGAGCGGGATGGACGTCCCCGCGATCGGACACCGCTTCCTCGACATGCCCACGCTCGACCGCCTCTCGCGGGAGGGGGCAACCTTCCGGCGCCACTATTCGACTGCGCCAATCTGCATCCCGGCACGCAACACCTGGATCACCGGACAGTATCCCCACACCCACGGCAAGTGGGAGAACATAGGCGGGTGGGTTCCGGAGACGAGTCCGGTGCTCATGGCGGAACTCGGCGCGCACGGGTATCAGACCACCGCGGTGGGCAAGCTCCACCTGGGCTTCCCCGACGACGAGCCGCTGGGAGGCTTCGACCGTTGGGTCTCGGCCGACCGCAAGGGCAACTTCGGAGCCGCGGGCCAGCAGGACGACTACGCCGCCTTCCTGGCGGAGCGGGGCCTGGTGCGCGACGACTATCTGCGAATGGGGGTCGAGGCGCCGACGCCCCACGTCTACGACTGGCCATGGGACGAGTCCTGGCACATCGATCATTACGTCGGCGCGCGCGCCCTGGAGATCGTCGAGCGCGGCGAACTGCGGGAGCCGTGGTTCTTCTGGGTCTCCTTCAACGGTCCCCACAATCCATGGGATCCGCCGGCCCGCTGCTCGGCTCCCTACAAGGAGATGGACCTGCCGCTGGGACACACCTTCCCCGGCGAACTCGACACCAAGCCCACCGACCACACGCGGCTGCGCTTCAACTACACCGGCGACATACCCCGTCTGATCGACTCGGACTACCGGCGCCGCGACCAGATCATCCACGCCATCCGCGCGGGCCACTACGGCAACCTGTCATTCATCGACGAACAGATGGGCCGCGTCATCGGCACCCTGGAACGGCGGGGCGATCTGGACGACACCATCGTCCTGTGGACCAGCGATCACGGCGCCCACCTTGGCGACCACGACCTGATCCACAAGGGCACGCACTACGACCTCTCGGCACGCGTGCCGCTCGTTGTCCGCCACCCGGCGAGCATCGAGCCCGGCGTGCGGGACGGCTTCAGCGCCCACGTCGACCTCATGCCGACGATTCTCTCGCTGGCCGGCGCGCCGCTGCCCGAAGCGATGGAGGGCCGCGACCTTACCGCGCTCCTGGAGGACGCGGAGGCTTCGGTGCAGGAAGAAGTCTTCATCGAGGTCCGCGGCAACGTCTCGATCGTGACGGACCGATGGAAGCTCGGACTCTATCCCCACGACGGCGAAGGCGACCTGTACGACACGGAGGACGACCCGTTCGAGCTGATCAACCGCTTCGAGGACGGGGACTACGCGGATGTGCGCGCAGAGCTGTCGGAGCGGATCCGGGACTTTTCGCCGGTGTGGCCGCCGACGTTCTCGGTGGTGGGCGGATGATGACGCGCCACGCCCGTCCTCGCCGACTTATGGCCGCTGCCGCGCTGGCGCCGGCCCTCTCCCTGGGCATCCATGCCTGCACCCCCCCCGGGGGCGCGGCCCCCGCGGGCCCCCCCGGCCGCCCCCCCGGGCGATTGATGG
>VYAQ01000377.1 GCA_009844885.1 Gemmatimonadota bacterium | reverse complement strand
CCAGCCGCCGTCCCTCTTCGCCAACTATCTGGAAGCCGACCTTCCAAGCGGACTCGCCGACATCGGCTTCGATCCCGCCGCGCCGACACTGATGGTCTGGGAAGGCAACACCATGTACCTGCCCCCCGAGAGCATCATGCCGTTCGTCAATCGGCTCGCCGACGCGCTGACCTCGTTTCGCATCGCCTTCGACTACTTCGCGGTCGACCTGCAGAACCGCGAGTTCGAAACGGACGAGGACAGGAAACGGCTCGAGGGCGTGGAGAAGGCGATGGGCGCCTCGTTCCCCACCGGATTTGCCGACCTGTCCGTGTTCGAGGAACAGGCGCCGTTCAGGGTGGCCGATGACGGCTCCTTCGCCAGTCTGGCCGAGGAGTTCGGGCTGGGCGAGATGGTGGCGAACTACCCCGAGGACTGGCGCGAGACACTCAAGCTGTATCGGTACTGCGTGCTTGAAAGGCGTTAGTGGTCCGCTAACCTCCCGTCCAGTCGGCGTCCGGGCCGGGGACCGAGTGTCGTTGCGCCTCGCTACCCTCCGTCCGCGATGATCACCATGCCGCGCGCGCGCAGCATTTCGTTCAGCGCGGCCACCTCGCTCGCCACCAGCGCGTCCAGCGCCTCCAGGTGCTCCCGCAATTGCTCGTGGAGCAGCACCTTCACCTCCAGTTCCTGGTCGGTGGGCGGGAAGTCGGCCCCCGCGATCGCGCCGGTCAGGTAGCCCAGCTTCTGCAGCAGCTTCGCCTCGAAGCGCACGCCGTCCTGGCCCTGACCCGTGAGACGCAGATCGACCATGGCCATCTGCAGGTCAACGAGCTGGCCGCGCAACGCGGCCATCGCCTCGGTGAGCGCGTCGTCATCGGCGAAGCGTGACATGGTGGCGAGCTGGACCCGGATCGCTTCGACCCGGTGCACCGCCTCGGCCGCAGCGACCACATCGTCGCGGACTTCGCGGATGAACGCCACTTGCGCCGCGATGTCGGCTTCGGATCCGGCCGAGTGGGGGTCCTTGATGACCGTGAGGGGCTGTTCGTGGCTCTCGCCGGCCGCGTTGAGCCGCACCGTGTAGCGCCCTGGGGGAAGCAGTACCGAGATCTGCCGAGCCCCCGGCGCGGCGCGTCCCTCCTCGCCGACCGCGATGTGTTCCGCGTACATCGGGCTGGTCAATAGCCGGATGGGCCCGTTGGGCTCGTCCCGCAGGTCCCAGTGGATACGGTTGACGCCAGGGTTGTTGGTGCCCCGCAGCGTCCGCACCACCTCGCCCACAGCATCCACGATCTCGATTGCGGGCGCTTCGACCTCGCCTCGCGCCGCCGCTTCGACCGCCCCCTCCCCCAGCCAGTAGTTGATCGACGCGCCGTACTCGGGATCCCTGCCCTCGGTGGGGTCACTGTAGGGGACCGACGGCGGCGTGATGGCACGGAAGCGGTACGCGTCGCGGGGCGCGAACAGGTGCGAGGACGAGGCCATCACCTCGGGCGTGAGCTGCTGGAGCGGTGTGAGGTCGTCCAGGATCCAGAAGCCGCGGCCGTAGGTGCCGACGACCAGGTCGCCGAAGTGCTCCTGCACGACGAGTCCCGACACCGGCGCGGCGGGCAGATTGTTCTGGAGCGGCTGCCAGTTGTCGCCGTCGTCGAACGATACGTAGAGCGCGTTCTCGGTCCCCGCGTACAGCAGGCCCTGCCGCTTCGGGTCCTCCGCGACGACCTTCGTGTAGCTCAGCATGCTGGGCGGAATCCCGTTCGTGATCTTGTCGAACGAGGCGCCATAATCCCGGGTCCTGTACACATAGGGATCGCGCACATTTACCTGGTGGCCGTCAATAGCCACGTAGGCCGTCCCCGCGTCGTAGCGGGAAGCCGCAATGGACCGCACCGCCATCCACTCCGGCAAATCCGGCATGTTTGCGGTTACGTCCGTCCATGTGGCGCCGCCGTCCCGCGTGACTTGAAGCAGCCCGTCGTTGGTGCCCGCCCAGATGAGCCCTTCCTCGACCGGCGATTCGGCGATGCCGAAGACCGTGCCCGCGTACTCGACCCCGATGTTGTCGCCCGTCAGGCCGCCGGAAAGCCCCATGCGGCTGCGGTCGTTGAGCGTCAGGTCCGGACTGATCACCTCCCAGCTCTGGCCCCCGTTGCGGGTGCGGTGCACGTGCTGGCTGCCCACGTACACAGTGTTGTTGTCGTGCGGCGAGATGTGGATCGGCGCGTCCCAGATGAAGCGGTAGCGCACGCCCGACGCCGCACCCCGGCTCTGCTCCGGCCACACCTCGACGGCACGGAACTGGCGCCGGTCCTCCTCGTAGCGCACCACGATGCCGCCCACCATGCCTGATCCCGAAGCCGAGGACCACACAATGTTCGGATCGGTCGGATCCGGCGTGGCCCATCCGCTCTCGCCGCCGCCCACATGGTGCCACATGCCGCGCGGAATCCCCGTAATCCGCCGCTGGCCCTGGATACGGCTGTTGCTGGGCCCGCGGTAGGTCGGCTCGTCCTGCTTGTTGCCGAGCACGTTGTACGGGATCGCGTTGTCGACCGTCACGTGGTACATCTGCGCGTTGGTTAGACGCTGCCGGAACCACGTCTTCCCCCGGTTGATCGAGATCGACAGCCCCTGGTCGTGCGCGACGATCATGCGGTCGGGGTGCGTCGGGTCGATCCACATGTCGTGGTGATCGCCGCCCGGCGCCTGGGGCCGCGGGGTCACGTCCAGCGTACGCCCGCCGTTGGTCGAGGTGGTGAACGAGGCCGTGAGGAAGTACGCCTCGTCCTCGTCGTTGGGGGAAATGACCACCCGCGAGTAGTAGTGCGGCCGACCCATCGCGTTGCGGTTGCGGGTGATCAGCGCCCACGTGCGCCCCCCGTCCTCCGAGCGCCAGAGCTGACCGTCCTCGGTCTCGCGCCCCTGCCACGGGATCCCGTCGCCGGTCTCCAGCATGGCGTAGACCCGGTCCGGATTGGACGGCGCTACCGCCACCGCCACCTTCCCGACCGGCTTCTCGGGCAGCCCGATCCCGTTGTCCGGCCCGTTCAGCTTCGTCCAGGTGTCCCCGCCGTCCCGCGAGACGTGCAGGCCGCCGCCGGGTCCGCCGGAGGTCCGCCCCCAGGTGTGAATCTCCAGCTGCCAGGTGCCCGCAAACAGCACGCGCGGGTTGGACGGGTCCATGGCTATATCGGAACAGCCGGTGTCCTCGTCGACGAACAGCACCCGCTCCCACGTCGCCCCGCCGTCGGTCGTCCGGAACACCCCGCGTTCCGGCTGAGGGCCGTAGGCATGCCCCAGCGCGCACATGAACACGATGTCGGGGTTGGTCGGGTGAATCACCATCCGCGGAATCCGCCCGGTCTGCTCCAGCCCCATCAGCGTCCAGGTGGCCCCGGCGTCCGTCGACTTGTAGACGCCCTGTCCCAGCGAGACATGGCTGCGGATCTTCCCCTCGCCCGTCCCGGCCCAGACAATGTTCGGATCGGCCTGCGCCACACCCAGCGACCCGATCGACTGCACGGGGTGACCGTCGAAGATGGCGTCCCAGTGCACGCCACCGTCCGTCGTCTTGTAGATCCCGCCCGACGCGGCGCCGACGTAGTAGGTGTGGGGATCGCCGATGATCCCGGCCGCTGCCGAGAAGCGGTTGCCCTCGGGACCGATGTGCCGCCACTGGAGCGCGGTGTAGGCGGAGGGGTCGGGGGCCTGCTGGGCGGTGGCGGGCTGCCGGTCGACCGCCGCGGACAGCAGGACAGCGGGGGCGATGAGGAGCGAGAGTCGAGGACGATGGATGCGCATGACTGACCTTGGTTTGGGGATGAGAGCGAACGCGTCCTTGCGGTGAGCCGAACCGCGCCAATGCGGTGAACGCCACGGCGCGGCGAGGAGGGAGAGCGTAGACTCCGTTTCGGGAGGGTGTGGCGCAAGTGGCGGCTGCTAGCTGCGCGGCACGAGGCACCCGGTCCCG
This sequence comes from Gemmatimonadota bacterium, assembly GCA_009844885.1. Taxonomy (GTDB): domain Bacteria; phylum Gemmatimonadota; class Gemmatimonadetes; order Longimicrobiales; family Gaopeijiaceae; genus Bin94. The sequence goes on along the minus strand of VYAQ01000377.1, from coordinate 1,026 downwards.
CGTTGCGCACCACACTCGGAGACGGTCATGCCTCGGTCCGTTGGACAGATTCAGCGTTAAATCTGTCCGTGCGGCATGCCCGCGCCCAGTTATTCGGGGAGTTTCTGCCGAATTGCCAGATGAAACCGTGCCGAATTGCCAGATGAAACCGTGCCGAATTGCCCGCTGGATTCTTGCCGAATCCCCCGCTGGCGTCTTGCCGAATCCTCGAGTGGCGGGCCGCCTTCCGCTCTGGCGGTGATCGTGCCCAACGGATACGGTCATGTGCACGGCGGCGAAGTAGGCGTCATTCCGATTGGAGCGCTGGGGCCCTAGCCACTGGCAGCACGCTGCGGCGAGTGGCCTTCCGAAGCGAACAGGAGCGAAGCACCCATGATGAGCCACTTCCGGCTGGAAGAGCGGAACACGACCGTTCGGACCGAGGTGCTGGCCGGGTGCACGACGTTCCTCACGCTCTCCTACATCATCTTCGTGAACCCGCTGGTCCTGGCGGGCGCGGGGATGGACGCGGGGGCCGTGCTGGTCGCCACCTGTCTGGCCGCAGCCTTCGGGTCGGCGGTGATGGGACTGTACGCCAACTTCCCTATCGCGCTGGCCCCGGGCATGGGGCTGAACGCCTACTTCGCGGCGGTCGCGGTGGGCACCCTGGGCCTGTCCTGGCAGACGGCGCTGGGGGCGGTCTTCTGTTCCGGCGTCCTGATGCTGATCCTGTCGGTGCTACCGGTGCGGGAGTGGGTGGTCAACGCCATTCCGCGCTCGCAGAAGCTGGCCATCGCGGCCGGGATCGGCTTCTTCCTGGTGATTATCGGGCTTCGCAACGCGGGTGTGGTCGTCGCCAGCGAAGCGACACTCGTCACGCTGGGCAGACTGACCCAGTGGCCCGTGGTGCTGGCGGCGCTGGGATTCGTCGGGATCGTCGCGCTGGAACAGCGCAAGCTGCCCGGTGCAGTGCTCATCTGCATCCTGGCCGTGTCGCTGACCGGGTGGATCGCGGGACAGTCTCCCCCTCCCGAGTCGGTGCTGGCC
>VYAQ01000371.1 GCA_009844885.1 Gemmatimonadota bacterium | reverse complement strand
TCGGGGGCTGGGGCGTTCGTGCAACCTGGGGCCGGATCCGCGCCGCGTGGGGGCCGTCTGCGTACATTCCCAGGGCTTCGCGGGCGTGTCGGTACAGGTCGCGGGCGTCGCAACCTCTGTGACAATAGGCGTGTGCCTCGTTTCCACGTCCGGCGAAAATGGACAGGGCGGGGGATTTCGTGCCGTCCGGATCACACAACGGGCAGCGGGCGCGGCCGGACGGTCCGGCGTCGAAAGCCTGGATCAGCTCGCCGCGGGTCAGCGGGTCGTATTGTCGGGAATCGGTACTGCGGCGGGTCTTACTGTCTGTGGCGGACACTCATTTCAGCCTCCGTTATGGTAACTGGATATGGGGGAAAAGGTGGTCCCCCACCACGGGAACCACGGGCGGACACTACACAAACGGGGGCGGGTTGTCAAGGCTGAATGAGAAAGCCCGCCAGGTGGGACGCTGGCGGGCTTCCTACTGGGGGGCGTCCAGCATCCCACAAAGTGGGGTGGTGGGCTGAACGCCGGGGGTCATATCCAGGACCCTAACGGAACACCGGCAATTTACCCTGCCGGCCGGGGTTATGTCAACTACTGTAACGGATTCGCGTAAGATTGCAAGGGAAAAAGCACGGCCGGCGGCCGGGTCGTTTCACGGATCCGCGCAACAGGACCCGCGGCGGGATCCACGGGCCGCGGCCGGTCCGGACCTGGGGCGGTATTAGTCCGGTTTTGCCTCGTGCGCATAATGCGCGGGCGCGTGTAAACGTCGGGGACCCGCATAGCCTCGAGGTGCTGGGGGGTAATACGGCGGGAGGTTGAGGCTCACCACCAATCGGGGGGATCCGGGCATGTTTCGTGTGTGTGGCTGGAACCCCCACACGTTGAGTTTCCCCGGCCGTGAATCCAGGCCCGCGGGTCCCATAAGGTCACAGGAAACCGGGGACGGGGGGCGGCTTAACCTCTACGCCGTTGCGAAACCAGGTGACACGGGAAACCACGTCGCCGCGGGTTTCCTGGCCATCCACGTCCTGGGGCGGTTCGACCGCGGGCGGCGGATCGTCTGCGGCTGGCGGTTCCGGATCGGCCGCCGGGTCCTGGACGGGATCGACGTTAAAACCGGCCTGTTGTAGGGCCTGGCGGTTTTCCCGATCTATGGCGGCCCGGTCGATGGTTCCGCCGTTTCGCAAAACCTCGAAGGCGCGGCGCGTGACGGGTTCGATTGCCAGGGCAACGCGCCAGGCGTCGCGTCGGTGCTCTTCCAGGTCTTCCGGATCAATACCGACGGCCAGGTGTTGGACGCGGGGCAGGTCGGCGGCCGTGTCCGGGTGTCGATGCATCCACACGCGGCAGGCGTCACAACAAGCGCGGGCATTAGAACGGGGCAGGGCTGAACCGCAACGCGGACACAGGTTGACGGGGGCGGCCTGGCGGCGTCGGGTGCGATACTGGCGCATATAAGCGGCGTCTGTGGTCATGCTTCTATCTTACGCGAATCCGTTACACAGTCAAGCGGGATCGGGCCAGTCCTGGGGCGGACGGTTTTGGGAGTTTATGGAGGGCCTTAAAGGGCCAGGGATCGGCCGCCCTGGCCGCTTCGCGCGTTACGTGCTCGAATGGGACCCGCCCGCGCAGCTCGAGGGCGGGGGGAAACATCGTGTGGGGGTTATACGTGGTTACACTATTCGACCTCGAGGGCGGCCGGATTCGGCCGCGGTTTGCTTATTCGTCGGCCGCGCAGCTCGGGCCATACGGCCAGCCGCAATAGGGACGACCGGGGCCAATCTCATAGGCAAGGCGGGCGTGGTACTGGAGTAAAGGGTGAAAGGTGATGTCGCCGGGGGCGGTTTCGTCGCCGGCGATGGTGATATTAAACCCGTTAAATGTGTGAAAGAACCCCAAAACGTGGGCCAATTCATGGGCAAACGGCCTTATATTGCAATGACTTCTGCCGGCGTCCGGATCCGTGTTGATATCAATCCAGATGATTCCGGCGGGCGGCGAAAAACGCCAGGGCAATCAGGATCAATATAGATCGTTTCAAGGCGTTCCCCCTTGCTTCTTAATCGCCGCGGGCGGCGTATTTCCGGACGGTACGGCCGCGGTGAAATTGAGCGCGCCCCGCACCTCGTCCACTTTCGTTTCGACCCGATCAATCGCAGCCCGGACGTCGCGGATCTCTGTCCGGACGTCGCGGATCTCCGCCCGGACGTCGCTGAACTGTATTTGCATGTAGGTCACTATGGCAATGAACAGGCCCAGCCCCGTTAGTAGCTGGCCCCCGTTGCGTTGCCACCAGGTCCCCGCGGCCGGCATTTCGTTTGTGTTGTTCATGGCGTCCCCCCTTGACTTGTGTGTGACCAAAACCCCCCAACGTTCCCCCTGGCCGTTTCGCGCGGTGCGGGTCCCCGCCGCGGATCCTCATTTCATCGATACAAGACATACCCACGTCGTTTATGCCCCGGCCCGTTTCGTCCTGGGTCCCATTACCGCCCCGTGTCCCTGGGGAAACACAACGGGCGGGGGTTCTGCGTGTGTGCACTTTTCGACCGCGGCCGCCTCGATGGAACCTTACAGGATCCCGCCCAGGGCATAAACGGGGCCGGTCTGTAATCATACCCACTTTTGAAGGCCGGACCGGTTGCCCGGGCAACGTCGTTGCCACTTCGCATAATCGGCATTACTGAAACCCGCCGGCGGCCGCTGGCGGCCTAAACGCGGCGGACCCTTGCTTGACTATGGATCGGCCGCGGATCCGTGTTTTATGTAAACTTGCAAATCGTCAAATCGAAGGGCCGAAGGGCTGGGATACCCCCCAGCCCGCGCCGATTGTGGTTTTTACGGCCGCGGCGGGGATCCGGACGCCAGCGGCCTAAAATATGGCCCGTGCTCGAACCTGGGACCGCCGCGGCGTTTCCTGGGCGGGATCTCCCCCCTTAAAACGGCCTGGGTCCTGTCCGAATCCGCAACGGCATGAATGACGGCCGACACGATGGCCGCCAGGCCCCGGTCGTAATCCCGGACCGCAAGCGGCGGAGCTGGAACCGGACGGCCGCGGTCGGTTTCATTGTCCAGGGCGGTCAGCATTTCAGCCACACGGCCGGGCGGTTCGATTCTTTGCATGGTTTCCCCCTTACCGGTTGCGCTTCGCCTCGATTTCCAGGTGACGGGCCAGGGCTTCGGCCAGGGGTTTCCGGATCATGGCGCGGACCCGTTCCCCTCGTTCGTCGATACGATCCGCCGGAGCTGCCGCCAGGAAAACGGGGGTTGTCAGGTTTCTTGGCGTATTCCAGCCCCAGCGTATAGACAACGCGAAAACCATGACGTTAAGGTCCCAATCCCGCAAGCAGTCAAGCCGGACGATCAAAAGGGGGATCTGCCGCCCCTGGACGTTTGCTATACGCGCCCGGATCAGCTCGGCGTCTACGGCCGGTTGATACGACACGGCCCCGCATTGCGGCCGCTGCGTATAGATCACGTGAAGCGCGGCCACGGCCTGGGGCTGGACCTGTCCGGACGCCGGCGGCGTCCAGGATGCGACGAATACCAGGGCGGCAACTACCAGGCCCGCGGCGCGGCCGCGGCGTGTGGTTTGCATGGTTTCCCCCTCGTTGTGTGTACTACTCCGGAACCCCCACACGTTGAATTTCCCCGGCCTCGAGCTGCCGCCGTGGGTCCCATCGGCCGCCGTTACCGGAACACGCCGGCCAGGTCAGCGATTAAACCCACGACCGCCAGGAAAGCGGCGATCTTGATTAGACGCCATAGGATCGTGTGATGTCTGATACTCGCCATTGCAAGACCTCCAGGTGGACAGGTGAAATTGAGCAAGGCGGCCCGTCTGCCGATTCTTACACCTTCCTGGCTACCGAGTAAGACAGGCCGCCCGACTTACTCGCCATAATGCCCCCTTTCAATGGGGCCGGGTCCGCGGTCGTGGATCTTTGAACGACGACACGGGACACGCCGCGGTTGTGCTCGAGCCCCCTGCGGTTCTCTTAACCTGCCCCCGCGCCGCCATTGCAAATTACCGTCTACGGAAAATGACGGCCGCCGCCTTGTGCTCGATGCGCAGCCCGTAAGCGGCCGCCAGGCCCTGGGCGTCTTTCTTGTCCAGGCCGCGGGCGAACAGGCTGGCCGCGCGGCGGTCGATTTCAACGTCCATGTACGCCAGCACGTCCGCCAGGCGGTCCAGCGGGTCGCGGTCCGCGGCAACGTCGGAATAGGACGCCGCGGCGTAGCCGGCGCGACTGTCCACGTGGGCGCGTCTTTTCATGGGCGTCCCCTTACAGGCATGACGGTTTAATCAGGGCGGTCGACGCGCAGCCGGCCAGGACCGTCCGGATCGCGTCCGCTTCGGCCGGATCCATTGCCAGGCCGTACTTGCGTTTTACCTCGATCCAGGTTTGAACGTACCAGCAACGATTATTCGCCGGCAGCCATTCGGCCGGGTCCTTGTCCGATTTTTCGTGACGGTTCAGGCCCGGCGCGGCCGTGGTCAGGTTCGCCAGGTCCTGGGCGTAAGCCGTCCGCCGCTGGACCGTCCAGGAAGCGGCCCCCGAATCGTGGGCCTCGGCCGCGGCTACGATGTGCTCAATATCGGTCTGCCGAAGGTCTGTAAAGCACCGCAGCGAGTACGGCGAAAAGTGGCCGCCCTGGGCGTCGATTATCCGTTGTTCTATCGACGCCGGGTAATCGTAATCGCCCCGGTCGTATCCGGACCGGGGCAGCTCGGGGGCAATGACGATCCCCGCAAGGGCGTTGTTTCCTGGCGACGGCGCGGATTCGGGCGACGTGGGCGCAGCTGGCGCGGCGGGGTTTTCTGCGCAGCTGGCGAAAACGGCCAGGGCAATCAGGATCAGCAGCGACGGGCGGATTGTCTGCATGGCGTCCCTTCGTATGTAGGCCAGGGCGGGCGGCGCGTTGTGGTTACATACAACGTCGGGCGGGGGGGCGGCACAAGTAAACTTTAGTCAACTTTCGACCGCGGCCG
>VYAQ01000109.1 GCA_009844885.1 Gemmatimonadota bacterium | reverse complement strand
GGGTTGGAGCGGGGTGGTCGATTGTTCGGGTGCGGCCTTGCTCCGGGGAGTGGAAGGCCGGTGGTGCCCGGGGGCCGGGTCGTCGGTTTGCGTTTCGGTGCCGGGACTCTCCCGGTCGGAGGTGCGGGTAAGGCCCAACTCGTCTCGGAGTTCCGCGAGCTTCGCGTCCAGCCGTGACAGCTCGGTGGACTGCCGGTCGGCTTCCCGCTCCACGGAGGCGAGGGTGCCCTCCAGCGATCGCAGGGCGCGGGCCAGGGCGTCCAGCTGGAACCGCTGAACGACCGCCACCCGCTCGGCTTGTGTCCGGGTGCTCTCGTTCATTGTGCCGCGTGTCCAGCCGCTTTCTGCAGTTCGCCCTCAATGCCGCTCGCCCGCTTGCCAAGCCTGGTGAGCGCTCTGGCCGACCGGGACAACAGCGTCACTTCTCGGGACAGCATGTCGATGGCGGCGCGATGCCTTTCCGTCTGGCCGGCCAGTTCCGCGATGCGGTCGCCGAAGTGCGACATGTCCTCACCGAGGTTGATGATCGCTTGCTGGTGGGTGCGCAGAACCTCCTGCAGCATCAGCTCCCGGAGCGTCACCTTGTCCCGTTCGGATCTGCCCAGAACCCACCGAACGCCCTGGTACACGGCTCCGCCCATGATGATGGCCACGCCTATCCCCGTCACCATGGCGGACAGACCCAGTACCCCGCCCATCCCGAGGGTCGCGAGTCCCGATGTAATCCCCGCGGCGCTGAGGCCGGTGACGCTGCCGCCCACGTAGATGACGCCGAGCGGCACGCCGGCGGCCCCTGCTTTCGCTGTCAGGTCCTTTGCCGCGTTCATGATGGTGGTGTCCGACAATTCGCCGCTCAGGATCTTCTCGTCCTGCTCGCAAGCGTCCTCGATGAACTCGACCTGCTTGTCATTCAACTCGAGCGTTTCGGCCAGATGACGGATTCCCGGCTGCCCGAGGACCGGGCCGTCGGTGGTGGACCGCCGCACCCGAATGGCGTCCTTCATGAGTGCGCACTTCAGGCCCAGTCGCTTGGCGGTCCCCGCTTCGGGTCCGTATTCCAGCAGGTCATCGATCAGTGTCCGCGCGTCGAGGCCGTGCGGGTTCTCGAGGTGCTCGCGAACGGCCTTGCGCACTTCTCGGTTGCACCGCCGCTGCGTCGCCAGCAGCTGGATCTCGCACATCTCCCGTTCGTCAATCAGGTCGTCATCGGTGTGCACGAGCCAGACAAGCACGGCCAGGTAGCACTTCAAGGCTTCGTCCGGGAGTCTTTCGGCGCTGACCTTTATGGCCTCCTCCGGGAGCGCCTCCGAGCCCGCTTTCTCCTTGCCTGCAATCCGGCGAACGACGCGAGGGATGCTCGCGACGGCCTTTTTGACGGCCCCCGCTCCGGCTTGAACCGACCGAACCCCTCGCTTCCCCATCTCTGCTGCTGAATCCACGCTCTCCCCGATCGTAGAGCCCTGGTTGTCATCGCTCTCGGCGGGCGGCTCCCGGTAGAAGTCGATCCTGCAGCGCAACCGGCCCTCGAGGGCCACCCTGTGGGGCAGGCCGGGGTGGATCGTGACGCGGTCCGGTGCCGAGATCAGCCGTTCGTCGCCGGTCTCGAGGTTCACGAAGCGCAGACTGCCTTCGAGCACGTTCAGCACCCCCCAGTGTCCCGGCGCCAGGGTGTGTTCGGCTTGGAGGGCGTCGGGCAGGGTGTCCTGTGTGAAGACCGGGGATGCTCCGCTTGGGATGAGGTCGTTCGGCAGCTGGTTGGTCATGGAGTGTTGGAGGGTTGGGAAGACGCGTCGTTGGGTTTCAGTTGGAGGGTTGGGACCTTTGCGGGACAACATAGCCTGGACCACGCGGGAGCGGCTGTGGCGGGCAACTTGACAGCGTCCCTGATTCACTATAAGCATTGTGTTCACTACACAGTGAATTCATCTTCAGGATTGAATCATGGACAAGCAACTGCTGGACCTTGGCCGCCGACGCCTGGAACAGCTCTTGGACGGCGCAAGCGGATTCGCGCTGGTCAATCCAGACGGTGCCGAGACGCCGACCAAATCGCACCGCCGTCCCGACGCGGTATGGGGACTCCGTTCCGACGCGGACGAATGGCGTTTTCTGGTTGAGGTCAAGACGACCCTGTGGCCAAGCGGCGTAGAGGCCATGGCGGCCCGGGTCAAGCCCCTCGCGGCGGATGTGGAGGCCGACCGCTGCCTGGTCATAGTACCCAGGGTAACGGATCGAACAGCCGAGTTCCTACGTCGCCAGGGAATAGACTACATCGATCTCCGCGGGAACATCCGCGTGTCGGTGCCGGGGCGAGTCCTCGTGATGGCGCGCACGGAGCGGGGAGCCTCCTCGGTTGACCTTCCCTTACCGAAGGATCGAATCGCGAACCCGTTTGCAGGGAAGGCATCTCGGATCGTCCGGGCGCTCCTAGCGGAGCCACTCCGCTGGTGGGGAGTGACTGAACTCGCGGACAGGGTTGAGATCAGCGCGGGGATGTCGGTCAAGACAATTCGGGCCCTGGAGACCGACCTCTACGTCCGGCGTGACCGCCGCCGCCGGGTGAGGGTTGCCGATGGCGAGTCGCTGCTCCGCCGGTGGGCGGCCGTGTCCAGACCCGCGTTCCGCGACGCGAGCCGTTTCACCTCACCGATCCCGGATCCGGACGAGCTCGCCGTCCACCTGTCGAAGCGTCTCGAGGGAATGGGTGTCGGCTATGCCCTTTCGCGTCTGTCGGCTGCCCGGTTCGTCGAACCGTTTGCGCCGGCGTCCGTGGTCGACGTGTATGTGGATCGGGAACCGAGCGAATTGGAGGCGGCCCTGGATCTCTTTTCGATCGATCGGGGGGAGTCCGTGCGGCTGGTCAGGCCTGGGGATCTGGGGGTGCTGCAGTTCACGGAGGAGCGCGAGGGGGCGAGGGTCGTTAATCCGGTGCAACTGTTTGTGGACTTGACCAACGGGCGTGGCCGGGAGGGCGATGTGGCCGAGCGACTGTTTGAGAATCAGTTGAGCGGGATCTGGGAGGGAGAGGAGGGAACGTGAGGACCAAGTCGGCATATGGGGCTGAGGTTACTCGGCGGGCCCGACGGGTCGTGGGGGATCCCGTGGCGGGAGCGCAACGGGGGCCACGGAAGTGGACCCCGCCAACCTGTTCGTGGATCTCAGCGGTTGGCGGGGGTGTTCGGAGTTAGAGTTAGATCCCGGATTCCCACCGGAAGCTGACCGATGTGACGCTGGTGGCTCCTAAGAAGGATTGGTCTTGAGCCCAGCGTGATCGCGTCGACAGCTTCGGCCCGCCCGTTCCGGGAACGGCGGGTGTCGGCGTTCATCGGGTAAGAAAAAGGGACCGGCCCGTTGCTGGACCGATCCCTGCCCGATGACGCGTCGATGGTGTGGACGGGGCCAGTTCCGCTGGGGAAGTGCCCGTGCACATCCGCAATATACATGGGGAGGAGCTGAATTCAAGGAATGTCACAAAACTGTTACGTGTAACGTCCACTTTACATTTTGTAACCTGCACTTGTCATTTCATCACGGATCGTTCTGGACCCCAACCACCCCCAGCATCTCCTCTTCAATCAGCCGCCAGTCCCGATCCAGATCAACCGTCCGCGCCTGAATCCGGAACCCCTCAAGCCGGACCTCGGCCCTCAGCGGCTCCCCGTCCGTCTGCGGGTACAGCAGAATCCCCTCGTGCCGCGCCCCGTCCGGGCGGGTGGCCTGGCGGTTCCGCAGGTACGCGAGCAGCTGGTAGAGGTTGTTCGAGTGCAGCTTGCCGGTGCCGGTGCCGCGTCCGCGGGCGAGCGCGTCGCGGTAGAACTTCGTGTCCAGGATGATGCGGCGCTCGGGTGATTCGAGGATGACGTCCGCTTCCATGACGGGGATCCGGGCGCGATTCGCGGCGTCGGTGGCGCCGGCGTCCGCCCAGTCGATTCGGCGGCGGCCTCCCGGATTCACCCGGTAGAGGCGCTGCTCGCGCTCGTAGAATCCCGTCACGAAGTCCTCGAAGAGCCTCCACATGGTGGCCTTGTCGCGGCGGAAGTCACGAAAGGCGGTGTGGCCGGTCTTCTCGTCGACCACCGAGCTCAGGTGGAGGAGCCGGCAGACCGAGAGCAGGTGATGGTAGACCCGGCGCTGGCCTCCCAGCTGGACCTGGCCGAAGGTGTTCCTCTTCAGCCGGACGCGCGACACGCCGTCGAGCCTGCGGTAGGCGGAGCGCACCTCGCTGCGGACCGACCGGTCCAGTGTGATCCGGGGGCTCAATAGGCTGCGGAGCGACGTGCGCAGGATGCGGTTGGGCAGGATGTCCACCGACAGCTCCTCGAAGTCGCAGGCGGCTTGGGCCCGCGACCGCAGTGCCCGCTTCGCCGTCTCGCTGACCGCCAGCTTGCCGCGAATGCCCGCGAGATCCTCGCGCCGTTCCACGTACCCGCGGTCGATGCCGCGGCGGACGAGGTGGTTGACGCCGGTGGCGAGGACCTTGCCGAGGAGGTCCTGCACGGTGGCGAGGCCGGCTAGGCTGGCGAGCCGCTTCGTGTCCCGCACCTGGATGTGCCTCCACGCGTAACAGAGGAGGTAGTAGACGTTGAGGATCGGGATGCTGTCCAAGGTCAGGCGTCGGCTGTGAGTCCGTCCACGGCCTCCTCGACAATCTCCGGCGAATCGAACCAGTACTCACGGAGAAGCGGGGCGATCTGGGTGTCCACGATGTGCCGGTACCAGTCTTCGGAGGGCTCGTCGCCGTCGTCGGGGACGAAGTAGCTGTGGCCGACCTCGAAGCCGCGGCCGAGCTCGCGGTCGTCGCGGATCATCTTGTTGAGCGTGCCCATCCGGTCGCAGATGCGGCGGGGCAGGGCGGGGTCCGCGCCCTTTGACGTGAGGTAGTCCGTGAACGCGTTGCGGCCGTGGTCCGTCCCGTAGGCCGGCTCCAGCGTCTCGAAGGCGAATCGCCGGCGTAGCGCGTAGTCGACCAGGGCCAGCGACCGGTCGGCGGTGTTCATCATGCCGAGGA
>VYAQ01000140.1 GCA_009844885.1 Gemmatimonadota bacterium | reverse complement strand
AGCGTGCCCAGCCGGTAGAGATCCTCCAAATCGGCGGCGAGGGGCCTGTCCTCGGCCGGCAGTTCGATCACCTCCTGGGCGGCGAGCGGGGGCGCGGGCGTTGCGAGTACCGTGGTCAAGACTACCGCGGCCGCCACCATACCGTTCGCTTCGTCGTGCCTTGTCGAACGGCGCTGCGGGATCGTCATCGGGTCAAGAGCGACGCGACTGGGCGCGGCTGACCGACTCATCGGGACGCCCCTTCCGCCTGCCTGAGCGCCGCGAGCTGGATCGGCACCTGATTGATTTCCGTATAGGCGAAACGGACATTCCCCTCGGAATCGAGGACGAAATGCGCCGGTATGGCGCTCACGCCGAATGCGTTGCTCGCTTCGCGTTCAAGATCGTAGTAGACCGGATAGGTGACTCCCCTGGCCTCGATGAATTCGTCCATTCCTGGACCCGGCAGGTCGTCGACGGTGATCGAAATCACCAGTATTCCCTCGGGTTCCAGTCGTTTGCGCAGCCTCGCCACCTCCGGGATCTCTACGATGCACCCACCGCAACTCCTGGCCCAGAAGACCAGAACGGCGGGCCTGCCTGCGACCAGTTCTTCCACGGACCAACGCGTTCCGTCCGCGTCGCTTACGCGGCTGGGCTGGGGAGTCCACCGAACCGTGTCCGTCGAGGCATGCCCGAGCAGCCGCGTTCGGGAAGTCTGGACGAGGGAACGCCAACGGGATTCTTCGGGGTCCAGACCGACCAACGTGGCAAGCGAGTCGGCTCCCGCGCCGGCCGTGCGGGGGTCGGCGGCCACGAACGCATAGTCGCTCGCGGCGCGCCCGGAGTCGCCCAGGATCATCCTCATGTCGCCCAATCGTCGATAAAGACCGGAACTGAGCAGCGTGGCCCCGGCGTCCTCCAAGGTGTCGATGGCCGCTTCGAGCCGGCCCGCTCTCTCCAGAAACTGGCTGTAGGTCACCAAAGTGGTCGCTTGGGCCTCCACAAGGAGACGGGCGTATTCGCTCACGGTCCGGCCAAGTGGGCGCCCGGGATGGGCGGCGAGATCCACCGGTTCGGGCTCACTCGGGAATAGCGACTCGCGCACAAGTTCGACGGCCCGGTCACCGCGTTCGGGAACCCGAGTCAGCCGGTCCGCGACGAACCGGGGGCTCCGCCCCTCCCGCAGCGTGCGCTCGGTCCAGCTGTCCACGGTTGCCACGTCTCCCGAGTCGATGGCCACTAGAAGCGCCAGTTCAGCAATCTGCGTGCCCTGGCCCCGCGCCTCTGGCCAGCTTTCTTCATAGGCTCGAAGGGCTACCTCCGAATCCCGGTCCTCCCACCATCGCATATAGGTGTCCACCGCACTCTTCTGATACGGATTCGAGGGGAGCGCGTCGATTCGCTCCGCCCAGAACCGGGCGACCGACGAATCCCCAAGGCTCTCGGCGTAGTTCTGGATCCCCCACATCGTCTCCCACGAAAGCGAGTCGCGTTCTGCGTACCCCGCCTGAATACGGGCGAGGTTCTCTCTATGCCAGCCGGCCGCGCTGTCACTTCCGGTGGCTCCGAGGGCTTGGTCTTCGAAAAAACGCAACCGAAACCACCCATCCAGGGAATCGGGATAGAGATCGACGGCACGGCGAATCGATTCGTAGGCCGTAATCCAGTTGCGGCCCGCGAAGTCGTTCGCACGCTGCATCAACGCGTGGAACAGGGGTCTTCCATCGGTAGTGTGCATGAGGAATTCAAACAGCCTGCCGCCGTTCGCGTCGAGGCGCTCCCCCGCCAGATCCTCGACGACGAACGCGGCGTACACGGCCGAGTCGGCGAGGACGAAGCTGGCAGTGAAGGTGCCCCTTGACGTCGGTTTCAGGATCGCGATTCGCTCATTGCGTATTTCGTTGTTGTAGTAGGTGCGGTTGTACATCTCGTCACGGGTCGTCCGGTAATGGCCGCGCAACACGAGTTCCGCTTCGCCCGCCAGGGCGGCGGGCGGCGCGTAGCGGACGGTGACGCGGGCCCTGGGGGCCGGCGCCTCGGGCGTGAAGCGGAGTTCGCCCGGCGCAAGGCCAGAGTCTTCGGATGATGGGAACGAGCAAGCCGCGAGTGCGACGGTCAGGCAGGCCAATAGCAGCCGCGCTGACCCGGAGCGCGAACGGGGGCGCAGCATTCTCATCGGCTTTCGTGCACCCTCTTCTGCGTCTCGTATTGCATCTTCACGGTCTCGTACTCCCGCATGCGCTCGCCACGCATCGACTCGAGCAGGTCACGCCTGGCTTGCAGATCCATGATCGTCCGTCGAAAAGCAACCGGTTCCTTCGGGTCGTCCCCCTGGTACAGTTCGTCGATCGCGTCCTCGGCTGCGTTCCTCTGCTCCCGCAAGTAGTCCATTTCCAGCTTGAGCCGTCCCAGTTCCTTGAGCACCCCTCCTTCCGTGGCTTTGTAGGTGTACCGGTTCGATCCGCTTCCCCGAGACAGCGTATAGATGAGCCCGTGCGACTCGTAGGACCTCACGATCTCGGCCTCGTGCGCCGCGATCTCGGCTCTGTCCTCCACCGCCTCGACCTGCTGAAACTCCATGAGGTTTTCCACGACCGTCGCCACGTCGGCCACGAGGTCGACCGAAGGCTCAACCCCCCGGCGTTCCTCCTCCGTCCTGGTCGCGCAGGCCCCCGCAATCGCGACCAACACGCAGACCAGCCCGGCACCGAGCACGATGCCGAGGCGTTGCCGGGACGTGAGTTTCCTGTGTGCGAAGTTCTTCATGGTTTCCAACCTTTCCTTGAGTTTGAGCGACGGTGCCGACAGGCTCGCCGCCACCGCGGGCATCGGGAATTGCGTGGGGGTATGGGTGTGCGCCAGCAGCTCTGCGTAGGGCTTCGGACGGACGAACCCGCGGGCGAGCACCTCGGCATCGCACGACGTTTCGCGGCATCGCTCGATCCCGCGCCGCAGGAACCACACCAAGGGGTGGAACGCGAGCGCCGCCGAGACGAGGCAGTCGAGCAGGGCCCACGTGTAGTCCGCGCGGCGGATGTGAACGAGTTCGTGAACGAGGACGCCGTCGAGCGAATCGGGAGAGCCGAGCACCGAACGCGGGATCATGATGACCGGCCGCCACGCGCCGAAGGTCATGGGGGCGCTGTCCGGGGGGCCCTCCAGCAGCTCCATCGGCCGGCGGACGCCGGTCTGTTCGGCCAGCTTGCGCAGCTGGCGGCGAGGGGCGGCATCGTCGACGCGCACCGCCACTTGGCGAAGCCTCCGCAGCTGCCGGAGGTCGGTCGCCAATATGGCGAGCCGCCATATCGCCAGCAGGACGATCGCCACCGTTGCCGCACCGAGCAGCGCCATGGCGATGTCCACGCCGCGGCCGCCATCGGCGGCAAGCGCAACGCCGTCCGCAACCGATGGCGCCATTGCTGCCCCGTTCACCGACGGCACCGGGCCGACGGACGCAGGACCGGCCGGCAACAGCCCCGGAACCCAGGGCGCCGCCAGTACCCCCACCGGCAGGGCCAGCAGCAGCGCCTGCCGCAGCCGGTATCCCGCGATGGGGTGAAGCCCGCGCATCCGCGCCAGGACGAGCACCGCCACCCCCGCGAGCCCCGTCCAGACCAGCACCGGCGCCCAGAACGCCCAGACGCTCACGCTTCCCAACCCTTCCAGGAAATCAACCATCCTGTTCCTCCTCTTCGGCAGCCATGCGGGCCAGCATCCTCTGGATCTCGGCGCTCTCCTCGGCCGACAGCGTCTCGCCGCGGACCAGGGTCTGCACCAGGGCGGCGGCCGACCCGTGGAAGACCTGGTCGAGGAGGTCCTGGACGAGTTCCTGGCGGACCTGCGCGGGCGGGCGGGCGGGCGTGTACATGTATCGCGACTCGCTGCTGTCGCAGTGCAGGAATCCCTTACGCACGAGCTTCTTCATCACGGTCATCACCGTGGTGTACGCGACCGGGCGGGCCCTCAGGATGCTCTCGTGCACATCGGCCACGGAGGCTTCCCCCATGGTCCAGACCCGCTGGAGAACCTCCATCTCCGTCTCGCCCAGCCGGCTAAGCGATCTGCGTCTCAATGTTCTCTCTCCTCTTCGGCGTTTCGCGGTCGTCGTCCTGCGTACTATCATGGTAATACTATTATGGTCGTACCGCAAGTCCGGTGTCGACTTCCCAGGTCGGACATCTGGCTACAGGAGACGGCGAAGGGTAGCTGCGGCGGTCTATTCCACACGCCCCTGCGGCCCAGGCGCTCCAATTTGCAACGGCAGGAATGGAACGACTGCGGCGGCAGGATTACGACGCATTACTACGCCCACACCGGCAGGAACCCGGACGGCCCCACCCGTCACCGCGCACCCTCCCGTTCGATCCGCCATACATCCACGTAGTCCAGATCGAAGTCGCCTGGGCGGACGGTCAGGACATGGTCGGTGCCGATGGCGGGTGGGGTGAAGGAGCGCCGCTCGGCGGGGGCCGGCATGCTGGCCAGCAGCCGCCCCTGGGCGTCGAACACCTCCCAGCGGTTCCCGGCTTCGCGGATGACCTCGACCCAGAGGGTGCCGTCGTAGGCGATGTCGATCTCCTCGATGAACGGCTTCGCTTCGGGCCGGGGGGGCCGCAACGGATCGCAGACGATGAGCGGGAGACTGTCGCGGAGTGCCAGGTAGTCGCTGTTGCCCTCCGACCATTCGTCGTCGGAGATGGGTTCGGGAGGGAGCGAGCGTTCGATTATGCGGACCGTATCGCCGTTCGCCCGGGTGACCGCGATACGGTAGTCACCGGTCATCGCCGAATACATGACGCCGCCGGGGCCGGGACGCTGCACCAGTTTCGGGGTGAAGGGTATTCCGAAGAAATGGATCCAGCCTCCGGCCTCACATTCGATCGAGGGCGAATTCGGTCCCTGCAGCTGCAACAGTGTGTCTCCGGTCTCGCCCCGGCTATCGACGCCGACGAACTCCCACGACCGGCCCGGAACAGACGTGCGAGTGACGTGATAGGCCTCGTGGGGGCCGACGGGCATGAAGCGGACCCAGCG
>VYAQ01000090.1 GCA_009844885.1 Gemmatimonadota bacterium | reverse complement strand
AAGGTCAATGTTCACATCAGGTTGTGAACACGACTGCTTCCGCCGCAGTAGCAGAAGTCGAACTCGGGCAGCTCGGTGTCCTGGACGAGGTCGTAGGTCTCCCACAGGCCGCGCGGGAGGATCACGTCGCAGTGGCGAACGTAATCGAGGTGCACGCCGTCCACCGCGGGGTTTGCGGCAAGCTCGCCCACGAGGCCGCGCAGGTACTCGCGCACCGGATCGCGCGACGGGCAGACCCACCTGTAGTAGCCCACGTAGGGCGGATGCTCAAGCGACGATTCCAGGTTGCGGCTGACCGTGAACCACTCGGGGTGGTTGTCCTGCGCCCACTGGTCGCCGTTGCGGTTCAGCGTCCAGAACCAGCGGTGGAACGCCAGCCCCTCGGCGCGCGCGGCCCCGGAGACGAGTTCGATGTCGCCGCCGCCGACCAGCACGGCGTCCAGGCCCGCTTCGCGCAATCGGGCAAAGCGGCGGCGCCACTCAGCCGCGCCGTAGTCGCGGTCGCCGTGCACCCAGGTCCAGGCGGTGAAGCGGTGCCGTGCGCCGGCCATGGCGAGAGGTCGAGCCCGGTCCGCCTCGGGGAGAACTCGGGGTGCGTCGGCCTCGGGGGAACAGGCGGTCAGCGCGCCGCCAGCGACGGCGCCGCCCGCGACCCGGAGAAAGTCGCGCCGTTTCATCGGGGGGTCCGTGGAAAGGCGTCGCCCCGGGTCGCTCCAGGGATTCGGGTCCGTCCGCGGGCCTCGCCTCATCGGTCGCCTCCCCGCACGAACCGCACGAGACCCCATCGCTCCGGGATGTGCATGTTGATCTCCCCCTGCGGCGACCAGACCCAGTTGTGTTCCGGATGCGGGTCGTCGCGTGTCGGCAAACGGGCCCGGCGGTACGCGCCGTCGGCGATGTCGAGGGGCCACTGGACCCGCGAGAAGTTGACCCGCCAGGTGTCGCCGGGGCGGGGTGGGCGACCGTGCCGGAAGGAGCGCGAGGTGCGTTCGGCCGCGGCGGCGGTGTCGGTGACGCCAGCCTCGCCCGCCGCCGGTAGCCGAAAGCCGGCCGGTGGCGCCAGGGCCGACCACGGAATCGCGATCTCCACACTCCATCCCAAATCCCTGTCCGACGGGTCGTTCAGCGTGCCGTTGAGTAGAACCGCTGTGCGGAGACCGGTCATGTCCCAGCCGATGTTGGCCTTGCCGCGGCGGTTGTAGGGACGGTCGAGAAAGAGGTCGAACTCGGTGCCGAGGGCGTTGATTTCGAGTTCGTAGTAGGCGAGCGCGTCCCCGTCGGGATCGAGGAACACCTCGAAGTCGTGCTCGCGGTAGAGGATGGCGTCGCGGTCGGCGAACGTGGCCCACAGGTGCGGCTCCTCGAGTTCGGCCGCGATGTAGAGGTGATCGTCGTCCCAGGTGATCTTCGCGCGGGTCGTCCAGGCGGGTGCCGGCCAGTCCTCGCCGCGGATGTCGACGAAGGGTTGGGTCCAGGGGGCCGAGTGCCAGGCGGGATCGGTCAGGTTGCCGTCGATTGCCGGGGGCGAGGGGGCCCGGGGGGATTCGTAGACCCGGACGCTCGTCGGCTCCTGGCCCATTGCGGGGCGCAGAGGTACGTCCAGCCCGCAGGCGACGGCCGCCGCGGCGCAGTAGATCACGGTCGGCGAACTCCCGATCGTCTTCCTCCTTGCTGTGCGCTCGTGCTCGCGCGTGTTCTCCCGGGCAACCCCCTCAACTTGACGGATGGGAATCGCGGCCACCACCTTCCCGCGTTGGCAAATGTCCGCGGACGTCCGCGCCGGGCCCCGAGCCTGCCGTTTCCAGCCTCCCGCTCCCGAGAGAGACCCATGGAATACAATCCCGACAACCCCTGGTACAAGCGTCTTCACTGGCAGGTAGTGATCGCGATGATTCTGGGCATCGGCATCGGCCTGTCTCCAGGGGGGCCAGCTGTTGCGGACAACGTTGGCTGGGTGGGCGGGATTTTCATGCGACTCCTGCGGATGATCATCGTTCCGCTGGTCATCGCCTCCATCATCTCGGGTGTGGCATCGGCCGGCAGCGGGCGCACCGTGGGCCGGATGTTCGGCAAGACGCTGGGGTACTACCTGGTATCGAGTCTTCTGGCCGCGCTCACCGGCCTGCTCCTGTTCAACATCATCAATCCGGGACGGGGATATCCGGTGACCGACACCGGAGCGGAGCCCCCCGACCTCGCCACCCCCGAGTCGTTCGTCGATCTGCTGTACACCATCGTTCCGGACAACTTCATCGGGGCCGCGTCCGCCGGCGACATGCTGATGGTCATCTTCTTCTGCATCGTCTTCGGAGCGGCTGTCACGACTTTGCCCGAGGGTCCCCGCACGAAGATCACGGACCTGGTCGGCGCGCTCTTCCAGGCGATGATGGCCCTGACGACGGGCATCATCAAGCTGCTCCCGATCGGGGTCTTCGGGCTGATGGTCACCATGGTCACCGAGACGGGCCTGATGGCCTTCGGGAACCTGGCGCAGTACGTGGTCGGGCTGACGTCGGGTCTCGCCATCCACTTCTTCATCACGCTGCCTCTGCTGCTGTACTTCTGGGCGCGCGTGTCTCCCTGGAAGCACGCGATGAACATGCGGGAACCGCTGCTGGTGGCGTTCTCGACGAGTTCGTCCGCGGCCACTCTGCCGGTCACCCTGAAGACGGTGCAGGAGAAGGTCGGTGTGTCCGATCGCGTGTCGTCGTTCACGCTGCCCATGGGCGCCACCGTCAACATGGACGGGACGGCGGTGATGGAGTGCGTGGGAGCGCTCTTCATCGCGCAGGCGCTGGGGGCCGACATCGGTTTTGCGACCCAGGTCGTCGTCGTCCTCACGGCCCTGCTGGCGTCGATTGGCGCCGCGGCGGTGCCGTCCGCGGGGCTAGTGGTGATCTTCATCATCCTGGGCGCGATCGGAATCGGCGACAATCCCGAGGCGATGCTGATCGTCGCTGCGATGCTCTCGATCGACCGGCCCCTGGACATGGCCCGGACGGCCGTCAACGTCTACAGCGACTCCTGCGCGGCGGCGGTGGTTGGCAGATGGGAGGGTGAAGAGGGGATTGACGCGGAGATTCGAGGGTAAGGGGGGGCGGCCGTGTGACCGGCCCACCCCTACCACCCCGCACCCGCCATCACGACCACCAACGGCCTGAGCGTGTGCAGCACCTTCACCGTGTCGCCCTGGGCGGCCAGCACGTCGGATAGCCTCCGGTACACGTGAGGGCTCTCGTCCGTTCCGCCGCCCCGGAGCACGACACCTTTGCGGTCCACCCAGTCGTTCATCATCTCGCGGGACACCTTGCCGCGCTTCAGCACCTTGCCCGTGCGGCGGTGACGCTTGCCCCGTGCGGCGGTGCGGCTCATGACGCGGCCCGCGCCGTGGACGGTGGAATACAGGGCCGTCGCCTGAAGCTCGGCGGCTGCTGATTCGGGCGTGGCGTCCCGCGTCCCCTTCAGAATCACCGAGTCGTCGCCCATCGAGCCGCCCACGAACCCCTTCTGACCCGGGAACGCCGGTGTCGCTCCTTTTCTCACCACCACGAACGTCTCCCCAAAGTGCTCCTCCTCCCAGGCGAAGTTGTGGTGGTTGTGGACCAGTTCGACCTTGCGCCCGCCGACGATCTCGACGGCCTTGCGCACCGCCCACTCGCGGCCGGCGTACGCGTAGCGGCCTGCCAGGTTCATGAGGTGCCAGTAGTCGTGGCCGACGGGTGCGTCCAAGTCGAGGATGACCTCCGCCTCGGGCACCCGCGTGCCCCACTCGGCGCCCTGGCCGATGGCGAGAAACGACGATGCGACGGTGTGGCCGAAGCCGCGCGACCCGAAGTGGACGCCCACCCAGATGCGCTCCTTCTCGTCGGCGAAGACATCGACGTAGTGGTTGCCCGAGCCCACCGTACCCAGCTGTTTGCGGGCCTTGTCGCGCAGAGTGGCCCGGTGCCGAGACGGGACGGCTTTCCAGGCGGGGTCTTCGAAGAGCGGGTGGTCCGTGGGGGCATCGGGCGACTTGTTCGTGCCGCCGATCCCGAAGGTGAGGCCGTCCTGGATCTCGTCGCCGATGCGTTCGAGGCTGCGCCGGAGCCCCCCGGGATGGTCGCCCAGGTCGTCCAGGCCAAGATCCGTGCGGATCGCGGCGTTCCCGCAGGCGATGTCGAAACCCACGCCGGCCACGCTGACCTGGTTGCGGTAGGCTGCGACTCCGCCGATCGGCATGACGTACCCGAGGTGGCCGTCGGCCATCAGGGCGGCGTGTTCCGCCCGCTGGGCCACGCGCTTGAGCTGGTCCAGCGTCTGCGCTTCGTGTTGCCCGAATACCTGCATGGGTCCAGAGTCCAAGTGGACGGTCGTCACGAGGGTCGCAGGAGCGCGGCCCCGGGAGGCGTCCAATGTACGCTCAGAGGAGGGACCCGTGAAAACTCATCGCCCTGGACGGCTTTTTTGGACACTGGCAGCGGTGGTGGCCACGCCAGGAACTGCAATGGGACAGGCCAGCGCGCCCGCCGCGGACCTGGAGGGCATCGCCGACTTCCAGGAATCAAGCCTGGCGCAGGTGGTGGAGCGGTTCAGCTCCGACCTGGGTGTACTGGAGCGCAGGTGGGGCGACATCCCGTACTCGGCGGCGCGGCAAGAGCGCATGCGCGACTTTCTGGCCGGGTGGGCGAAGGAGTTGGATGCACTGCGGGTCGCTTCCGACGACGTGGACGGCAGCATCGATCTCGTTCTGCTGGGCAGCGAGGTGAGATACCGCCAGGAGCTGCTTGCGCGCGAGGGGCGCATGGTGGCCGAGGTGCTGCCGCTGCTCCCGTTCTCGGACGACATCGTCGCGCTGCTGGATATCCGCCACTCGCGCAAGGAGGTGGACGGGCAGTCGATCGCGGGGAGTCTGGCGGCGCTGGCCGAAGCGGTGGACGCCGCCGACCGCGCGCTGAAGTCCCGCGCAACCGCCGGGGGGGCTGGGGACGGGGGGGATGGGCAGCCGACACCGACCCCGATCACCGCACTGCGGGCAGTGCGGCTCCTT
>VYAQ01000040.1 GCA_009844885.1 Gemmatimonadota bacterium | reverse complement strand
TCAAGTCGGGACGGCCGGATTCGAACCGGCGACCCCCTGAACCCCATTCAGGTGCGCTACCGGACTGCGCCACGTCCCGTGGGAGATGAAGCTAAAGGTTCGGCTGCGGATGGGGAACCCGGTGCGCGGTGGCCCGCTCCGCCGAGGATCGCGCTGCTCCGTGGCCGACCGCGCCGCGAATGGCCCGGGCGCCCCGCTACGCCGTGTCCCGCTCGATGCGGCCGTCGACCATGTGGACGACTCGGCGTGCCCTTTCGACGACGCGGGGATCGTGCGTGGAGAAGAGGAACGTGACGTTCTCCTCGCGGTTCAGCCGTTCCATGAGGGTGATCAGGCTCTCCGCCGTCTCCGAGTCCACGTTGGCGGTGGGCTCGTCGGCCAGCACAATGGCCGGACGGGCCGCGATGGCACGCGCGATCGCGACCCGCTGCTGCTGCCCTCCCGAGAGTTCCGTGGGCCGGCGGTCCTCCAGCCCCTCCAGCCCGACCGAGCGGAGCAGCTCCATGACGCGCTCCCTGCGCTCCGCCGCGGGAATGCCCTGAACCCACATCACCATTTCCGCGTTCTCGTAGGCGGTAAGGACCGGGATCAGGTTGTAGGACTGAAAGACGAAGCCGATCTGGTCGCGCCGCAGCCGGCTGAGGTCGCTCCGGGCCATGGCGGCCAGGTCCCAGCCGTCAACGGCGACCAGACCCGAAGTGGCCTTGTCGAGGGCGCCGATCAGGTTCAGCGTCGTCGTCTTCCCGGACCCGGAGGGGCCGACCAGCGCGGTGAACTCGCCTTCGTAGATGTAGAGATCCAGATCGCGGAGGGCGTGCACGTCGACCGCTCCCTGGTGGTAGACCTTCGAAACCTTCTGCAGTCGCACCACCGGGGATCCGTTCAGCTGCGTTTTCGGGAGTAACCAGGCCATCATCCGATCCTGATGCTTTCGGCGGGTCGCACGCGTCCGGCGCGCCACGCCGGGTAGATTCCTGCGAGAACCACGGCCGCAAAGGCGAGGGCCACGATGCGGACCGCGTTCTCGGGGTAGATTCCGAAACTCAGCTGGGACGCCATCGCGACGCCCGAGATCTCGGTGGGACTGTCACCGAGCATGGCGCCCATGTCGATGCCTGCCCGGCTGAGGTACAGGTACGGGCCGCTGGTCAGCACCGCGGCGAGCACCAGGCCGATCACCCCGAGCCACACACTCTCGTAGACGACCAGCCGGAAGAGCTTCGCGGGGCTGAATCCCACCGCCATCATGATGCCGAACTCGCGCAGCCGCTCCATGACGCTGACGAAGACCGTGTTGAAGATGCCCGCGGCCACCATGAGCGCGATGATGCCGATCATGACGACGCCGCCACCCACCTTCATGGCGATAAAGGTGTAGAGGTCCGGACGTCCTTCGAACCAGGGGACTGCCGCCACCCCGTCGCCCAGCTGCCCCTGGAGCCGGGCGGCCAGGTCCTCCGACCTGCGGTGGTCGCTGATGAAGATGGCCACCTGGGTCGCTTCGTCGGGGGCGAAGCCGAGCACCCCGCGCGCCGCCTCGAGCGGCAGCAACACCACGCCGACGTCGATGCTGGGCGAGCCGGTGCGAAGGATCCCCCGCACCCGGCCCAGGCCCGCCACGATCTCGCCGCTGCGGTCGGTGGCCGTGTAGACGACCCGGTCGCCGAGCTCGGCGCCCAGGTTCTGCGCCAGCTGCGCGCCGAGGACCATCCCGGTGCGGTCGTCGGCCGCGAACATCCCGCCCTCGGAGACCGCCTCCAGGTAGGACAGGGTCTCGACGTCCTCGGCTTCCGGATCGAACGCGATGAAGGAGGCCCCGTAGCTCTCGCGCGCCGTGCTCACCATGAGCTGGCCGCTGAGACGCTCGACGGCACGGTCGACCTCCCCGGTGCCGAAGGCTGCTTCGATGAGCGCATCCGTCCCGGTGACGGTCCGCGACAGGCTCGGGGTGTCCAGGTATTCGGGGTGCTGCAGCGTGATGTGCCCGCCGCCCATGCGCGCGCCCAGGTCGATCATTTCCTGCCAGTTCCGGTCCTGGGCCGCCATCGAGAAGATCGCGAGGAAGACACCGAAGGCGATCGACGCGAGGGTCAGCAGGGTTCGGCGGCGGTTCCGGCCCAGGTTCCGCCAGGCCATCAGCCACAGGCTGGTCTTTTTCATGGGGCCCTCCGGGCTGGGGGCATGCCGGCGGCGAGGAGCCTGCCGCGCTGCAAGTGATAGCGTATTGATATCACAATGGTATCATCCGGGCCGCTCATTGGTGCCTCATCGCCTCGACCGGCTGGATCCGCGCCGCCTTCAATGCCGGGTAGAGCATCGACAGCAGGACGATCACGAACATCGCGCTCAGCGGGCCCACGATGATCGTCGGATTGACGACACCCCGCATGACCGGGTCGAGGCCGATCCCGGTGATCGAGATCTGACCGCCGAGCGCCGCCAGGTCGATCCCCACCTGGGTGACGTAGTACAGGAGGGGGACCGCGAGGATCAGCCCGGCCACGGCCGCCAGCATGGCCTGGAACAGGCCCTCCCACATGATCAGGCGGATCACCTTCGTCGGCGAAAGGCCCACGGCCTTGAGAAGTCCGAGCTCCTTGATGCGCTCGAAGACGGCCATCAGCGTCGCGTTGACCAGGAGGATCGCGATCGCGAGGTAGACAATTATGAAGAGGATGTACATGGTGTCCTGCACCGAATCCAGCATGGTGGCCAGCGTCGGGAAGAGCTCGCGCCAGGTGAGGACGTCGAGGCCGGGGGCCGCGGCCTGGATCCGGGCGGCCGACGAGTCGAGGGGCTGGTCCGCGGTGTTGCGCACCACCACCTGGTGGGCTCCGCCCGGTAGCACGAAGAAGTCGAGGAAGGCCTGGCGCACAAGGAAGATGCCGCTCCGGTCCGTCGCCTCGCTGAACGGCGCGAGTATCCCTCGTACCCGGAAGAGATCGTTCGCAATGCTCCCGTCTGTTGCCTGACTGAGGAGGACGACCTCGTCATCCAAACCCACGTCCAGGGTGCGGGCAAGCCTGCCACCGATGACGATCCCGGCGGGGTCGGAAGGGTCGAGCCAGCTGCCCTGCGCGACCCGGTCGTATACGACGCTCACCCGCGCGTCCTGATCGGTTTCGACGCCCCGGAGCGAGACGCCCGCGGACGCTTCGCCAGCAGCCGCCAGTCCACCCGCCAGCAGGCGTGCCGAAGCGTCGTAGCCCATGGCGCCGAGGGTGTCGACGAGTTCGGCCGGGGCCCCGATGCGGTCGAAGATGGACGGCTGAGTGCGGTAGTCCGGCGGGTAGACCTGCATGTCGCCGATCTCGACCTCGACGATCGTGGTCTCCAGGTCGCGCAGGAATCCCTGCACGAACGACGTCCACACGATCAGCGTGAGGAGCGCCAGCGTCATCGCCCCTATGGTCGTGAGCGTTCGCCGCCCGTATCGCCACAGATTGCGCCAGGCCATCACGGCGAGTTTCATGCGGTTGCGGGTCATGCCGTAGTGTGCGGCTCGCGGGGGCCGGGGACAAGGAGCGCGGCCCGCATTCCGCAGATGGCCTCGGGCCCGACGCGGCAGCATCCCCCCACCGCCACCGCGCCCGCCGCGACCCAGTCTCGGCACGCCCCGGCCCACTCGGGTTCGTCGTCGGCGCGGCCCCAGGTCTTCGTGTCGGCGTGCCATTCGCCGCCGCCGTTGGGGTAGGCGACGACGGGTTTGGTTGTCGCCGCGGCCAGCGTGCGGATGATCGGCGGCAGCAGTCGCGCGGGCGTGCAGTTCACGCCGACCGCGTGGACGCCCGCGGCTTCGTCGGCCCACGCCGCCGCCTCGGCGATTGGGGTCCCGTCGCTGATGTGGCACTCGTCGCGGCACGTGAACGTGAACCAGGCGGGCTTGTCGGTCGAGTCCGCGACGAGCGCCGCCAGCGCCCGTGCCTCGGTGAACGAGGGGATCGTCTCGCAGGCGAGGATGTCGGCCGGGGTGTCGGCGAGGAGGCGCAGGCGCGGGCCGTGGAAGTCGGCGAGCGCGGCCGCGCCGACTCCGTAGTTGCCGTGGTACTCGGAGCCGTCGGCGAGGAGGGCGCCGTAGGGGCCGATGCTGGCCGCGACGAGAGGGCGGGTGCGGGCGGTGCGGCTCGCCTCGTGGGCCTCAAAACGGTCACGTGCGCGGACCGCCAGATCGACCGCTCTCCGGAAGACGGCCTCGGCCTGGGAGCGGGTCACGCCCCGTGCGGCGAGTCCCTGGAAGGTGGCCTGGTACGTGGCCGTGATCACGCAGTCGGCGCCGGCGCGAAGATACGAGGCGTGGACGGCCTCGATGGCGGCGGGGTCCTCGAGCAGGATCTTCGCGGACCAGAGCGGGTCGTTGAGATCGTGTCCCGCGCGTTCGAGTTCGCTGGCCAGCCCGCCGTCCAGGAGTACGAAGCCCTGGCTATGCAGGAAAGCGTCGAAGCAGGAGGGCATAGACCACGATGACTGCGGCCGCGCAGCCCAGGAAGAGCGGCGGGTTGCCGGCTCCGACGCCGAAGCCGCCCAGCAGCACGAGTGCGACCGCGACGGGGATGATGTAGCGGAACAGGTACCCCCACGCGGCGCCTGCCCGCACGCGTCCGGCGCCCCGGTTGGCCTCTTCCTGGAGCCGCTTCCAACCCCACTGCGACACGATGTAGAGCGAGATCAGCAGACCACCGGCCGCGAGCATGTAGTCGCTCGAGACGGTGTCGGCGAAGTCGAAGAAGTTCAGGCCGAAGATGTGGATCTCGGACAAGGGCCCCTGTGACATGATGACGGGGATTCCGACGACGAAGGATCCGACCGCGCAGAGGAGCACCGCCTTCCCGCGGCTCATGCGTAGCGAATCCACGACCGACGAGACCAGGATCTCGAAAACCGCGACCTGCGACGTGAAGCCGGCGATGATCATCAGGAAGAAGAAGGCGACGCCGAAGACCACGCCGCCGGGCATCTGCTGGAAGAGCGACGTCATCGTCACGAAAAGCAGGCCCGCGCCCTGGTCCGGGTCCATGCCGAAGGCGAACAGGGCGGGGAACAGGACCAGTCCCGCAACCACCGCGACACCCGTGTCGAAGGCCACGACCAGGGCGGCGTTGCCGGGCACGTCGCTTTCCCGCCGGTCCAGGTAGCTGCCCAGGCCGAAGGCTGCGGCCATCCCGATTCCGATCGAGAAGAAGGCCTGGCCGAGCGCGGCGAGGTAGGACGACGGCTGCAGGGCCGAGAAGTCGGGCGTCAGGTACCAGGCCAGGCCGGCACCGGCCCCGGGCAGCGTCATCGCCCGCACCGCCAGCGCCACCAGGATCAGGACGAGCATCGGCATGAGGAACTTGGCGTAGCGCTCGACGCCTTTGGCCACCCCGCGGCTCACCACGAACGCGATGAACAGCGTGACGAGCAGCGCGTAGCCGAGAACCGGCCCGGGGTTGCCGATGAAGGCGTCGAACGTGGCGCGTGTCTCTTCCGGTGACTGACCCATGCCGCCGCCGCCCAGGAGCATGACGAAGTAGGCCGTCATCCACGCGATGATCATGACGTAGTACGACGTGATCAGGACGGCCGAGGCGATCCCGAACCAGCCGATCAGGTTCCACGGGCTGGTCTTCGACCCGGTCAGGTGACGCATTCCCGCGATGGGCGTGAGCTGGGCCTTGCGTCCCAGCGTGATCTCGGCGGTCATCAGCGGGATCCCGATGAGGATCGCGAACGCCACGTACACGAGCAGGAAGGCGCCCCCGCCGTTCTCGCCGGCCAGGTAGGGGAACCGCCAGATGTTTCCGAGCCCGATGGAGAAGCCGGCTGTGGCAAGAATGAACCCGACTCTGCTGCTCCATTGTTCGCGCATTTGGGTGCTCGCGTACGTGATGTGGGCGGAAAGCGGAGGAGAGAAGGTAGGGTAACCGTAGGGGTCGCGGCGAGGGACGGGTTCACCCTGCCGGGCCGGCAACGCGAGGGGCCGCTGCCCACGCAGTGAGAGAATCCCGGCAGCGCCAGGCTGGGAACCCGGGGAGCCATGCGCCGCCCCCCGCCCACCTCGGGCGTGCCTATTCCGGGGCCTCTAGCTAGTGTACCTGAGCAATTCGGACACGAACACGGGTTCAGCACGGAGGACGGTGATGGGCGCATTCGGTGATGGCCACAACAGCGGACCCACCGGCCGGCGTGCGTTTCTCAGGTCGACTGCCCTGGGCGCCGCGGCGGCCGGTCTGGGGGCCGGGGAGCTGTCGGCCGCTTGGGTACCCCGGCAACCCAGCCCCGGTGTGGCCGATCGGTCCAGCGGCACCCGCACGACCGACGACGAACGCCGAGCCCTCATCGCCGAGGCCCACTTCGGACCGAAAGCCCCGGCAACATCGCAGACCGGCATGGCGATCTGCTCGCACCCCCTCGCCACACGCGAGGCCGTGAAGATCCTGCGCGAAGGAGGCAACGCCTGCGATGCGGCGCTCTCGGCCTCGGTCACGCAGACCGTGGTCGAGCCCCACATGACGGGGATCACCGGCGTGCTCAGCATGCTCCACTACGATGCCGCCACCGGCGAGACGACGTACGTGAACGGCGGGGCCAACGCGCCGCTCGCGCCGCTGACCGGGTTTTCGGCCGCCGACATCGCCACCGGCCGCGGACCGGGCGTGCCGGGGTTCTGGGCCGGTTTCGAGGCCGCGCTCGCACGCCACGGCTCCATACCGCGCCGGCGGATCATGGAGGGCGCGATCACCTTCGCCCGCGACGGCTTCGAGACGCACCCGTTCCTGTGGGGCGAGCTCTTCATCATGTGCCACAAGATCGGCATGACCGAGGCCGGGCGCCGCATCTTCATGCCCGACGGCTACATCCCGCGCCCCGGCGACCTCCTGGTCCAGTCCGAGGCGGCCGACACCCTGGAGCGTCTCGCCGAGGAGGGCAACGACTACTACTACCACGGCGCGTTCGCGGAAGAGTACTCGGACGTCGTGCAGGAGGCGGGCGGCGTCATCACGCCGGAAGACTTCGCGCACTACGAGGCCCGCTGGCAGGAGCCGGCGTGGAGCAGCTACCGGGGCTACCGGATCGCGGGCTCGCCGCCGCCGGACCACGGCGGTTCGCTCGTGATCGAGATGCTCAACATGATCGAGTTCATGGACCTGCAGGCCCAGGGTCCCCCGAACGAGTCGGCCGATAGCCTCTACCAGATGTCGCGGATCCACAACCTGGTCTTCGAGGAGGGCGGCAGGCAGAACGACCCCGACAGCCATCCGCTGCCCCTGGACGTGATCCTCTCGAAGGACTACGCCGAAATGCGCTTCAAGCTGTTGCAGATGGGGAGGGCGAACTCCCCGTCGCAGCCGCCTCCTCCGCCCCCGCCTGCGGGAAGCAACCATGTGACGGTCGTAGACGGAGCCGGCAACACGGCCACCATCCTGCACTCGTGCATGTCGCTGCCCTGGAGCAACGGCCTCTTCGCCGGCGGGGTGACCGTGTGCGCGTCCGGCGCCCATTTCCTGCGCGTCATGCCCCGGCCCGGCCAGCGCGCCACCGCGTACGTCGCGCCCAACATCGTCTTCAACCGTCAGGGCACGCCCATGCTCGCGTCCGGGTCGCCCTCGGTGGGCCTGCTGGCGAACATCGTCCAGAACACCACGAACATCATCGACTTCGGCATCCCGATCGCCGAGTCCGTGCCGAGGCCGCGCTTCGGGGGCCGGTCGCTGGACGTGCCGGGCTCCACCATGGTCGAGGCGGACGTGGACGACGACGTCATCGCCGCCGTCCGAGACCGCGGCCACGCCATCGATGTCGTGAATCCGTGGAACTGGCACCACGGGGCGTTCGAGGGCATTCACATCGATCCGGACACGGGCGTGCGCAGCGCGTGCGGCGATCCGAGAAGGTGCTCGAAGGCGGAGGGGGAATAGGAACTCCCGCGGGTCAGGAGGGGTTCAACAGTCAAACTCATTTTCAAGGGGCCACCCATTGTCCAGAGCCATGCCAGCGAGAACTCCAGTCCTGATCAGCATGCTCCTCCTCCTCTCCTGTGGCGGGGACGAGGAAACCACCGTTGCGCCACCACCGCCACCGCCACCGCCTCTTGAGCCCAACGAGCTGCCGACGGCCGCATTCACCGTCGATGTCGACCTCGGTCAGGCTCCGCTGGCGGTGAACTTCGACGCGTCATCGTCGTCCGACCCCGATGGCACGCTCGTCTCCCATACCTGGAGTTTCGGTGATGGGGGCACGGCAACCGGGGTCCGCGTGGCGCATACCTATGCCGAGGCCGGAGTGTACGAGATCGAACTCACCGTCAGGGACGACCGGGACGGAGAGGACTCCGCGACCGGCTCCGTAACCGCGTTCACGCCGCCCGGCAGCGGACCCAACCGGATCCACGGCACGATATGGCAGGACAGGAACATGGACGAGGCCATGGACGAGGATGAGCGTGTCCTCGGGGGCTTTGGGGTGTTCCTCGACATGGACGGCGACGGCGCATACGACAACGGCGAGCCGCTCACCCTGTCGGCGGCCGACGGCACGTACGAGTTCGCCGGCCTGGACGCCACCCGAGCCTACACGGTGTCGCAGATCCTGCAGTTCGGCTGGACCAGCACCTTTGCGGGACCGTCGGCGCCTGCCGCTGAGGCGCCTGTGGCGAGCGCCGCGGCTATCGTGGGCGGGAAGGAAGCCGACATACAGGACTTCCCGTTCCAGATCGCGTTGCGGGCGCGCTCGAACCTCGCCCAGATCTGCGGCGGCACGCTTCTCAACAGCCGGTACGTGCTTACGGCCGCGCACTGCGTCTTCGGCGTGCCTGCCAGCGCAATCGAAATCCTCATCGGCAGCGCCGATCTCAACACCGGCGGAGAACGTGTCGAGGTCCAGGCCGTGCGGTCGCATCCCGAGTTCGGTCAGACGATCGATTACGATGTCGCGATCCTGCGCCTGCAGGGCTCGCACCTGTATCCCCGGGTCTACCTTCAGCCGCCGGATCAGCCCCAGTATTCCATGCCCGGCGATACGGCCACGGCCGTCGGCTGGGGACAGATCGGGACCGGCCGGGATGGCCAGGACACCGACATCCTGCAGCGCACGCACCTGCCCCTGATCAGCAACGAAACCTGCGGCATGGTGGCAGGGTTCCTTTTCGGCAGCATAACGGACCGGGTCATCTGTGCGGGCGAGGAGCGGGCGGGCCGGGGGGTCTGCTTCGGTGACAGCGGCGGCCCCCTGATGGTCCCCTACGAGGAGTCATGGATGCAGGTGGGCGTCACCAGCTTCGCCGTCAATGTGGATGAGTGCGGGAACATCCCGGCAGCCTTTGCGCGCGTCACCGAGCTGTACGACTACATCGTGGCGGTGGCCCGGATCGAGGACTCGCTGTCCTACGAGGTGGACTGGGGGGACGGGGATGCCGTGCGCGTCGACTTCGGGAACTTCCACTAGCCGTCGACGAGCTGCCAGCCGCCCACGGGCTACCGGGCTCAGACTACTCGTCGAGCCCCTTGAGTCGCTCGAAGTTGATCGGGGTGCCGTACACCAGGACATTGTCGGGGTTGTAGCACCCGAGCACCCCGCTAAGCCCCTCGAAGTCGCCCCTCACGGTGCCTTCGAAGTGGCACTCGAGGGGGTGCTTCTTGTAGATGCTCAGCGCGAGCCTCACGTTGGGGTACCCGTGGTCGCCCTCGATGTCGCCCTCGACCGGGTACACCCCGTGGCGGAAATCGTAAACCCGGTAGCGGCCATCGATGCGGCCGTCGACCTCCTCGATTGCGAGTGTCCACTCGGAGCGCAATCCGTTGAGGACGAAGCTGTCGAACCACACGCCTGAAAGCTCGGGTTGCGGCTCCATGGCCGAGCAGCCGGCGAGAAGCAGAACGGCAAGGGCGCAACGCTTGATGGCGGGTCTCCTTTCGCACCGGGGCCACCTCAGCCAAACGAGATATACCCTCCCATCTGGAAGAGCACAATGGCCGGGTCGCGCGAGAAATCGCCGAAGTGGACGATGAAGCGTGCTCCATAGCGCCGCCCGAACGCCAGGCTCGCGCCGATGGTCTCGGAAACCTCCCCGTTGTCGTACTCGATGCCCAGACGCAACGCCGGGCGAACGAACCAGGCGGAACGTCCGAGCAGGATCGACGCTCCGACCCGGTTGGCCGTCCCCGCCAGGTTCACGCAGCGGTAGTTCTCCACCATGCCGTAAACGGACACCGGTCCGGCGACCCGCCCGTTGATGCCGACATAGCGCGCAGGGCACGCGATGCTGTTGCCGCCCACGATACCGGCTTCGAGCATCATCCGGCCCGGCGTATCCTGCGCCTGCGCCTGCGAGGGCAGCGCAGCCAGAAGCACGAGCACCAGCTTCCGCATGTTCTCGATTCTTCGTTCTCTCGGTTAGCGGATGTCCCCCCCTAGAACAGCCCCTCCACCTCGCCGTCCTTCTCTCTCACCAGGGTCAAAATCGCGGCCTGGGGCACGACCAGGTACTCCTTGCCCTCGAAGCTGATCTCGACCGACGCCTTGCGGAAGAAGATCGCGAAGTCGCCCACCTGGGCCTGCACGGGCAGGTAGCGCGCCTCGCCCGATCCGATCTTCCACGGCTCCTCGTCGAGTTCGGTCGGCGCCCCGATCGGCGTTCCCGGACCCACGGCCAGGACGCGGCCACCCTGTACGGACTGCTGGTCCACCGCGGACGCCGGAAGGTACAGCCCGACCTTCGACCTGCCCTCACCCACCTCGGGCTCGATCAGGACGCGGTCGCCGACCACGATGAGCTGCTTGCCGCCTTCGCCTTTCATGGGTGCTCCCCGACCGTGGCTGGGGCGTCCGGGCCCTACGTCCGCGGACGCTCGTCCTTGATGATCTGGCCGTCCTTCATCACGAAGTCAACCTGCTCCAGCTCGGTGATGTCGTCCAGCGGGTTGCCGTCCACCGCGATGATGTCCGCCACCATCCCGGGCTGCAGCGTCCCCACCTCGTCCTCGATGCCGAGCACCTGCGCCGCGCTCCAGGTCGCCGAGCGGATCGCGTCCATCGGGCTCATCCCCAGCCGCACCAGCTGCGCGAACTCGCGCGCCGCCCACTCGTGCGGGAAGATCGTGTCCGACCCGAAGGCGATCTTCACCCCGGCCTGAATCGCGCGCCGCACGTTGTCGTCCCGCGTCTCCATCAGGACGCGGCCCTTCGCGACGCTCTCCTCCGGGTAGCCCAGCGCGGGCCCCTCCTCCACCACGTAGTTGAGCACGTAGACGGTCGGGATCAGCCACGTCCCCCGCGCCTTCATCATCTCGATCGCCTCGTCGTCGATCAGGATCCCGTGCTCGACGCTGTTCACCCCCGCCGCGACCGCCTGCTTGAGCCCCTCTGTGCCGATCGCGTGCACGGTGATCCTGCGCCCCAGCCGGTGCGTCTCGTCGACCGCGGCCCACATCTCCTCGTCGACGTAGGCGGTGTGCGTGGGGTCGTCGCCCGCCGACATGACCCCGCCCGTCGCCATCACCTTGATCCAGTCGGCCCCGTACTTGACCTGCTCGCGGATCATGGCCCGCATCTCTTCGACGCCGTTGACCGTGCGCGTGGGCGTCTGAATCGCCGCGTCCGGCGCCAGCGTGTTGAGGTCGCTGTGTCCGCCGGTCGGCCCGAGCGCGTGCGGAGCCACGAAGATCCGCGGTCCCGGATGCTCCCCCGCCGCGATCGAGCGCTTGACCGACACCATCGCGTAGTGGGTATCGTAGTCGCCGGGGTTGCGCACGGTGGTGAAGCCCGCGTGCAGCATCTTCTGGGCGGCGTGGAGGCCGTCGAGGGCCCGGTCCGCGCTGGAGCGGTCGAGTTCGCTGACGGGCCCGCCGTCCGGCTTGATCAGCAGGTGCGTGTGCAGGTCCATCAGGCCGGGCAGGCAGGTGCCGCCCCGGATGTCGAGCGCGCGGTCGACGCCGTCGGGGACCGCGGTGCCGTCGCGCAGTTCGGCCACGCGCCCGTCCCGCACGATGACCGTGACGTTCTCGCGGGCCTCGGCCGAGATGCCGTCGATGAGCCGTCCGCAGCGCAGCGCTGTGGTCTGGGCGGAGAGGGTGGTGGTGGGGGGGAGGAGGGCGGCCGCCAGGAGCACGGCCACGTGGGCGTGCCGGCGGGTCGGCCTCATGCAGGCGCGCCTGCGGGAACGGCCGGCCATGCGCGGGCGGGTGGCGGCGAAGATTGCGTCGTGCTTGCTTCTCATCCTTCCAACCTCCAGTGCGATATGTCAGCGAATGAGGACGACCCTCACGCCCCGCAGCTTCAGGCGGCCCCACGCGCGATCCGCGGTCAGGACGGGAAGGCGCGCGCTTCGAGCCGTGGCCAGGCAGGCCCTGTCGCCGAGCCCGAGTCGGAGGTGATCGGTGCGGGGACGGTAGGCACCGCTGAGGAGAGCGGTTGCGCGATCGAAGGGCAAGACCTCGATGCTCAGGTCGTCGAAGACGTCCGTCACCTGTCCGGAAGTCCAGTCGTGTGCCCGAAGGTGGGCGGAGACCTCGGCCACGTTCACCGTCGACATGGCCGCTCCCGCGCGGAGCGCTTCGTGCACCCGGTCGCAACCCGGCTCGTCATACAGGGCCGCCAGGATCGCCGACGCGTCCAGAAGGCTGGTGGCCACGCTACTCCCTCTCCGCTTCGACACGCCGCTCGGCGAGGAAGGCGTCGACGGCGCCTGTGCCCGCCGGTCTCTTGCGACGGGCAAGGCGCTGCAGCCGCTCCAGCGCGCCGTGAATCGTGCGTACCCGCAGGCTGTCGCCGACCATTCCGACGACGACAGTCTCGCGCCCACGTATCCCGAGTGCCTTGCGGAAGCGCGCGGGCACCACGAGCCGACCTGACTCGTCGATCACGACGCGTTCGGTGTCGGGGTGCCCGGGGTCCGGACGGTTGGCCGTCGACATATTGGTATCTCTTTCTTTTTATGGGTGACTAGTCTAGTCCTGCCATAAAATCGATTTTCACCCATATAATACGATATCAACCAGATTCTGTGCCACATGCCGGATCTGCCCGGCTGTCAGTTCGGGAAAGATCGGCAGCGCGAGGACTTCGTTCGCGGCGCGCTCGGCGTTGGGGAGGTCGCCCGGCGGGTAGCCGAGTTCGGCGAAGCACTCCTGCAGGTGGAGCGGCACCGGGTAGTAGATGGCGGTGCCGATGCCGGCGGCAGTCAGGCGCGCTTGCACGCGGTCGCGGTCGGCGACGCGGACGACGAACTGGTTGAAGACGTGCCGGTCGGTGACGACGCGGGGCAGGCCGAGGGCGGCGGAACTGTCCAGGAGGCCGCGGTACATCGCCGCGTTGGCGATGCGGGCCTCGGTCCAGCACTCCAGGTGCG
The DNA here is from genome assembly GCA_009844885.1 of Gemmatimonadota bacterium. GTDB lineage: Bacteria > Gemmatimonadota > Gemmatimonadetes > Longimicrobiales > Gaopeijiaceae > Bin94. The sequence continues at coordinate 8,249 of VYAQ01000040.1, read as the reverse complement.
GCAGCTTGGCGTGAATGACGGCAGCCTGGAGGGCGTCGAGGCGGAAGTTGCCGCCGACGAAGCGGTGGTGGTAGCGCGTCGTTTCGCCGTGTACGCGCAGGGCGCGCAGCTTCTCGGCGCGTGCGGGGTCGTCCGTGACGACGATGCCGCCGTCGCCGTAGCCGCCGAGGTTCTTGGTGGGGTAGAAGGAGAAGCAGCCGTAGTGGCCGACCGAGCCAGCGGTGTGATCATCGTGGTGGGCGCCGATCGCCTGGGCGGCGTCCTCGATGACGGCCAGACCGTGGCGCCGTGCGATCTCCATGATCGGGGCCATCTCGGCCATCTGGCCGAAGAGGTGGACGGGAAGGATCGCCCGCGTCCGCGCCGTGATGCGGGCCTCGATCAGGGCGGGATCGATGTTGAAGGTGACCGGATCGATGTCCACGAAGACGGGGGTGGCGCCGACCCGTGCGATCGCCCCCGCCGTCGCGAAAAAGGAGAAGGGCGTGGTGACGACCTCGTCGCCCGGCCCGATGTCCTCGGCCATGAGCGCCACCAGCAGCGCGTCCGTGCCCGACGACACGCCGATTCCGTGGGCGCTTCCCACGTAGTCCGCGACCGCCTCCTCGCACGCCTGCACGACCGGGCCCAGGACGAAACGCTGGGAGGCGACGACGCGGTCGAGCGCCGCATCGATCTCGGGCTTGATCGAGGCGTACTGCGCGGCGAGGTCCAGCAGGGGTACCTTCATGGGACCCGAAACCTACATGCTACGGTGGCCGATGGAGAGACGCGGAGCAGACACCAGAGGCGGCGGGACCGCCTCCGGCGCGATCCATCGCAGCGTGATCGGCTGCGCGGCCGCGGTCGTCTCGCTGGTCCTGGCCGGGGGCATGCTGGTCGGCGGCGGCGACCGCTCGTTCCACAGCGTCCAGGCCGAGGTGACGCCGACGGTGACGCTGCCAGGCCTCCCGCCGGCGCAGGTGTCGGCGGGCGAACTGGAGCTGCGCGACCTGGACAGTCTCGCGGCGACCACGCTCATCCTGATTGCGATGGCCGCGGTCACCGCGCTGGTCAGTCTGCTGGGCGTCATGGCGTCCGAGAGCCTGGCGCTGGAGGGGCGCAGGGTGGTGAAGGTCATGCTGGGGGCGCCCCCCCGCGCGATGGTTCGCCGGACGGTTCGGCGCTGGTCGCTGCGCATGTCGTGGGCGGCGCTGGCCGGGGGTGGGCTGGCGGTCGCGGCCGCGCTGGCGATGCGGGAGCTGGCACCTCCCGGGATCTCCTTTCAACGGCCGTCGCTGGTCGCCGCCGCGGCCGGTCTCGCCGCCGCTCTGGCGATCACGGTGCTCTGTGCCGTGGTGCCGGTGGTGAACCTGCACCGCTCGGGCAAACCACTGCTGGCACGTGCCGAGAACCTGCAGCTCACCGACCCGAGGCCGCGCCAATTCAACCGCGTCCTGCGCATGACGCTGCAGCTGACGATCGCGGTTACCGTCATCACCTCGTCGGCGCTGCTCGTGTATTCGGATCGCGGGGGCCAGGTGCAGGGCGCGGGCCGGGGCCTCCCGGCGGGTGAGCAGTACGGCGAGACGGTGGTCGGTCTCGTGTCGCCCGCGCGTTCGGATGGCGGCGAGCCGGCGGTGCGGGCCGCCCTGTACGCGTCGGCTCTGGAAGCCGTGCGCGCCGTGCCCGAACTGGTCGCGGAGAGTCTCGCGACACCGGGAGCCTGGCTCGACCTCGGTGCCGAGGGGATGGCGCAGAACGAGTGCGGCCGATGCTCGAACGGCGGCCTGCCCGAGCCTATCCGCGTGACCCGGGTCAAGCGTCACGCGGTCATGCCGGGCTTCTTCGCTGCGCGCGGGCTGCGGTTCGTGGCCGGGCGGGGGTTCAGCGACTCCGGTGCGCTTCTGGCGGGCGAGGTGGTAATCAACCAGGCGTACGCGCGCGCTCACTTCCGCGACCCGCCGGTGGTGGGAAAGACGCTCGCGCTCAACGGTCCCGAGGAGGACTGGCACGTGGTCGTGGGCGTGGTGGCGGATGTCCCCAGTAGCGGTCTGGGCGCTTCGGGCTCCCCGTATACGGTGTACTACTCGGCGCTGGAGCATCCGCCCGGGGAAATGGAGCTGGTGGTTTCGGCCGCGAGCGGCGCGGGCGCCGACCCGGAGGACCCTGGGCGGCTCGTGTCACGGGCGCTCGCCTCGATCCCCGGCGATCCCGTGTTGCTGAGCGGTGTCAGAGGCGCGGGCGACGAACTCGGGCGAGTGTTCGGTACCGCCGTGTGGTTCGGTAGCGGCGGCCGTATGGCGGGCGTGCTCGCCGCGCTCGTGGCCGTGTTGGCAATGGTGGGCGCCCTGCGCGTTCACGTGGGGGCCCGCCTGCGCGAGATGGGGATTCGGGCGGCCCTGGGTGCGGGACCCGCGAAGCTCCGCCGCCGCATCGTGGGCGAGGCGCTCAGGATCGGCGCCACCGGGACGGGAGTCGGGTTGTGGGGAGCGATGCTGGTCGTCGGGGTGTTCGGTCCGCCGGGGGTCGAGCCGTTCAGCGCGTCCGTGTTCGTGGTTGTGACGGCGGTCTTTCTGGCGGCCGCTGTGTGGGCGGTGCTGCCGGCTGCAAGGCTGGCGGGCACCGCCGACCCGCGCTCGGTCATGGAACGCTGAACACCGTGCCTGCACCCGCCTTCCCGCGCCGTGCGCCACATTGCCGGGTCCCTGGGCGCGCGGTAGTCTAACGTCGAACGCCCGTGCGTCCCCGATGGCCGTCGCGCGGCCAAGGCGCATCTCCACGGTCCTCTCTGCATTGGACTTCGACGCCATGAACCGCACCCAGCCCCTTGGCCTCATTCTCGTGACCCTCGCGGCCGCTTCCTGTACCGACGGCGACCCGCCTCCCGCGCAGGAATTCGAGACGCCCCCCGCGCCCGGCGCCTCCCACGCCGAGCTCGTCTCGTTCTTCTCGGCGTGGCGCGACTTCGAGGAGCCGCCCATGCTGGACGGCGTGCCCGACTACTCCGGAGCGACCATGGCCGCGCAGCACGCCGCGCTGACGGGATGGATGGAAGCGCTGGCGGCCTTCGACACCACCGGCTGGAGCGTCGTGGAGCAGATCGACTGGCACATCGTGCGGGCCGAGATGAACGGACTCGACTTCGATCATCGCGTCCGCAGGCCCTGGGCGCGGGATCCTGCATACTACGCATCCGTCTTCGCCGCGCGCAGTGACGTGCCGGCGCACGAGGGGCCGGTCGTGCACGGCTTCATCGACCTGTGGACCTATGCATATCCGCTCTCCGACAGCGACGCCGAAGAGCTCTCCGGACGCATCGGCAGGATACCGGCGCTGTTGGACCAGGCGCGCGTCAACCTTGCCGACGCCGAGGCCGCCGACCTTTGGCAGGCCGGAGTCCGATCCTTCAACGCCCAGGCGAGGGACCTCGCCGGCCTCGAGGTGCTGGTGCGCGGCGCGCATCCCGCGCTCGATCGGGCGATTGCCGGCGCACGCGAAGCCTCGCTGGCGTTCCGGGACTGGATCGAGGCCGAAGCCCCGAGCCGCACCGGGCCGTCGGGCGTGGGGAGCGACAACTACACCTGGCTCATGCAGAACGTCCATCTGGTGCCCTACTCCTGGGAGGAGCAGGAGACGCTCATGAGCCGGGAACTCGCCCGCTCGCACGCCACCCTGCGCTTCGAGGAAAACCGTAATCGCGCCCTGCCTGAACAGGAACGGATCGGATCCGCACGGGAGTACGATCGGCGGCTGAACGAGTCGGTGGACCGCTACATGCAGTTCCTGGCCGACGAGGAGGTGCAGAGCGTCGCCCCCTACGCGGACTCCGCACTGCGGGCCGTGAACGGCAGCTTCACCCCGGCTGAGCCCGGCCAGATCCGCAACTTCTTCTCCGAAGTCAACTACCGCGATCCGGACGCCTTCCGCCCCCACATGCACCACTGGATCGAACTGGCACAGATGGACTTGGAGCCGCATTCGAGCCTGATCCGGGCCACGCCGTCGCTGTTCAACATCTACGACGCCCGTTCCGAAGGGCTGGCGACCGGGGTCGAGGAGTGGTTCATGCACCTGGGCCTGCTCGAGGGCTCGCCCCGATCGCGCGAGCTCACCTGGATCATGGTCGCCCAGAGGGCAGGCCGGGCGCTGAGCGGCCTGCGGCTGCACTCCGGCGACTACGACATGGAAGAGGCCGTGGCCCACTCCATGAAGTGGACGCCGCGCGGGTGGCTGCCGGACGGCGCGCTCGTTCGGGGGGAGCAGCACCTGTACCTGAGACAACCGGGGTACGGCACCAGCTACCTCAGCGGCAAGGCGCAGATCGAGGAGCTGGTCGCGGAGTACGCCCTGCAGCAGGGCGGCGATTTCACGATCAAGGGGTTCTTCGACGCGTTCTACGGCGCCGGGGTCATTCCCACGGTCCTGGTGCACTGGCAGATGACCGGCCAGATGCATCCGATCCTCATGGAGGGCGCGCTGGGTATGGAGTGAGTCAGGACGACTCCCGCTTGCCAGGCGCCGACCCGCGCTCGGGTCATGGAGGGCTGAACAGGCTTCCCTGAGCGCTTGGCGCTTCCAGTTCCAGCAACCGCCGCTTCCGATCCGGTCCTCCGGCGTAGCCGCCCGTTTCGCCGGAGGCGCGGATGACGCGGTGGCACGGCACGACGATCGCGACCGGGTTGCTGCCGTTGGCCTGGCCCGCGGCACGCGAGGCACCGGGTGACCCGGCCCGGCGCGCGAGTTCGTCGTAGGTGATCGTCTCGCCGAAGGGCACCCGTTGCAATTGCCGCCAGACGCGGTGCTGGAAGTCCGTCCCGGCGAGCGCGAGGGGGAGGTCGAAGTCCCGCCGCGCGCCGGCGAAGTACTCCGCCAACTGGGTTTCGAGCGCTTTCAGGTGACGCCCGCCAAGTCCATCCCGAAGCGGTTCGCCGGGCGTCGCGTTACCGTCGGCGGTCGCTTCCCCCTCCGCGAACTCGAGAAGGCAGACTCCCTCGTCCGTTGCGCCCGCCGTCATCGGACCGAGCGGCGTGTCCAGGCGGACCGTCGACCGCGGTGCCGACCGGCTACCCATTCTTCGCCTCGTCGCACAGTCGATAGAGGACCCACGTCGCCACCGAGCGCAGCGGCCGCCAGACCTCGGCGCGCTCGAGAACAGCGGCCGGACCGGGCCGCTCGTCCAGCCCGTCGAGGAGGCGCGCGCCCTCGCGGACGCCCAGATCCCCCACGGGCATCACGTCGAGGCGGCCGAGCCGGAAGATCAGGAACATCTGCGCGGTCCACTCGCCGACGCCCCACACGGACGACAGCATCTTCACGATTTCGTCGTCCGTCATTCGGGACACGCTGCGCAGCCGCACGGAGCCGTCCTTGCACTTGGCCGCCAGATCCTTGACCGCCCGGGTCTTCGGTGCCGAGAACCCCGCGCTGCGGAACGCTTCGTCGGACAGCTCGAGACACTCGTCGACGGTGGGGAATCGCGGGCCGGGAGTCAGCGCGCAGACCCGCGAGTAGATCGTGTTCGCGGCCGCGGTGGCGAGTTGCTGGAAGGCGATCGACCGGGCGATGGCCTGAAAGTGGGATCCACGCGCGGCCACCCCCATCGGGAAGCCCGGAAAGGGTGGCAGACGGCGCATGGCGGCTCCCAGGACGGGGTCGCGCCGGGCGAGATCGCGGAGCTCTTCGGTGGTCGGCTTCATGCGTCGATCAGCGTCGGAATGTCGACAACCGGATCGACCTCGGCGTCGTAATCCACCCCGGGCACCTCGAAGCCGAACAGCTGCAGGAACGCGGTGCGGTACCCTTCGAAGTCGGCGTCGCGGGCGAGGCTCTCGGTCGAGATCGAGTCCCACACGCGCATGACCTCGGCCTGCGTTTCCGGCTTCATCTCCAGGTCGTCGAGACGGATGAAACCGTCGCCGTCGGTCTGTATTCCCCCGTCACCATACACCTTGCCGCCGTAGAGGCGGTGCGCCTGCTCCATGGGTCCCTCGTGATCCCCGTGCTCCTTCATGATCCTGTACAGGATGGACACGTACAGGGGGACGACGGGGATCGCCGCGCTCGCCTGCGTCACTACCGCCTTCATGACCGCGATGTGCGCGCTCCCGCCCCCCGCGGCCAGCCTCGCATTCAGTTCGCGCGCGGTTCGGTGCAAGTCGGCCTTGGCCCGGCCGATCGCTCCGTCGCGGTAGATGGGCCACGTCAGTTCAGGTCCGATGTAGCTGTACGCGAACGTCCGGCAGTTCGGGGCAAGCACACCGCCGTCGGCGAGCGCGTCCATCCAGAGCCGCCAGTCCTCGCCGCCCATCACCGCGACGGTCGCGTCCACCTCTTCCTGGCTCGCCGGGGCCAGTTCGACGTCCGTCACCTCGCGGCGGTCGGTGTTGAGCGTGCGAGAGCGGTAGGTCTCGCCGATCGGCTTCAGCACCGAGGTGAACCGTTCGCCCGTGTCGGGATGGGTCCGCCGGGGAGCGGCGATCGAATTGACCACGCAGTCCACCGGCGGAAAATCGCGTTTCAGCGCGGCGACCACGCGTTCCCTGGCCTCGTGCGAGAACGCGTCCCCGTTGTAGCAGGCCGACTTGAGCCCCGCGCGCGCCGCGGCCGTCTCGAAGGCGGCGGTGTTGTACCAGCCGGCGGTGCCCGGCCGCCGGCCTTTGGGCGCGCGGTCGAAGAAGACGCCGAAGGTCGCCGCTCCGCCGCCGAACGCGAGGGAGATCCGCGATCCCAGCCCGTAGCTTGTCGAGGATCCGAGGACGAGCGCCGAACGCGGCGGGTTCGCGATGGGCCGTGCCCGGGCGTGGGCGACCTGAGCCTCGACGTTGCGTGCGCAGCCGGTGGGGTGCGTGGTCACGCAGACGAAGCCGCGGACTCGTGGGCGTATGATCATGATCTATGGTTCTCTGGTTGGTAATTCCGTGCGTCCCCAGCCGGTCAGGATCGCCGCGACGATCACGGCGAGCAGCATCCAGGAGTAGGGATTCGCCAGTCCCGCGGCGAGCGCGGTCACCCTGGGGACCCCGAAGGCGGCACCGGATCCGGTCGCGGACGACGCAAGGAGGGTGGGGATGAAGAAGGGGAAAAGGAAGGGGTAGGTGCACACGGTCATGTCCAGGAGGTTGGCGCGGCGGAAGCGCCCGATGCCCGCGCGTGTGCCGGACTTCCTCACCAGATCGCCGACGGCGAGGATGGCCATGACCGAGTGGGTGGTCACGATCACCGCCACGCTCGTTACGCCGAAGATCCGCAACTCGGAGCGGCGCGGGGATTCGGGCGCGGCGCCCTCGTCGCGCACCAGGCGGTCCAGGACCCCCGCCTCCTGGACGGCGCCCACAATGCCCATCAGCAGGATGGTGAAGACGACGATCCCGACCGCGCTCTCCATCCCGTCCAGAATGAGTCCCTGGGCGCGGAAGGCGTCGGTGTCCACATGGATCAGGTCGGAGAATGCGACTAAATCGGACAACAATGCGACAAAAACGGCGGCCGCGACCCCCGCGAACAGGCTCTCCACCAGGCCGCGGCCCCGCCACAGCATGAGGAAGGTGGCCAGCGGGGCGAGCAGCATGGGAAGCGCGGCGGGACTGCCGGTCAGCGTGCCGGGTTGTCCGGGTCCGGCGGGGCCGGTTGCCGCTGCCGCGCCGGGAGAGGCGTCGGCGCCGCCGAGCGCGAACAGGACGACCGCGGTGGCGGCCGCCGCCGGGAGCGCATAGCGGAGCCGGCTGCGGACGACCCCGCCCATGGGGGCGCGCTGGCTGCTTGCCGAGGCAATGGTCGTGTCCGACACGGGCGAGACGTTGTCGCCGAAGGTGGCGCCGGCGAGGATCGCGCCGATGAGCAGCGTCGGATGCGCTTCCAGGACGCCCGCGGCCGGGTAGAGCAGGGGCGCACAGATGAGGATCGTGCCCAGGCTGGTGCCGGTGGCCGTCGAAAACAGCACCGCGATGAGGAAGGCCAGCAGGACGAACCCGCCGCCGCCCACGCCCAGTTCTCCACCCGCCCACACCAGGGCGTGGACCAGTCCCGACTCGCGCAGAAGTACCGAGAACACCCCCGCCAGCAGCCACGCCATCACCATCAGCATGACGATGGGACGCGACATGCCGCGGATGACTGCCGCGCCGTAGTCGGAGGCACGTCTGGCCAGTACGAGTCCCACCCCGATCGCCGCGAGGAGAACGGGCCACAGACCGCGTTCGTCGGGGGCGCCGGAAAACCCCAGCCATGCCGCCCCGGCCACGAAAACCACGATCGGCAGGGTCGCGGCG
>VYAQ01000121.1:2859-5061 GCA_009844885.1 Gemmatimonadota bacterium | reverse complement strand
ACGTTGTAACGGTCGATCAAAAGGACTTTGCCACCGCCTTCTGCCAGGAAATGCACCAAAGTCCGGATATTGACAAGGCCCACCTTGGCAAAAGCGACGGCGCATGTCAAATCCAATTTGAATTTGATGTTGCGCCCGAAATGCGGACGCGGGAACTTTGCGGCGTACTCGGGCCCGCATACAAATGGGTCCGCGAGTTTGACCGCTGCGAGACCGAACTGCCCTACCCCAAAGGCTCGGTCCGGGTGCTGGTCGCGCCGGGCAGTAGCGGGTTCAACCACCATGACAGATCCAAAGACCCAGCGCTTGTCCACTACACCCGCTGGTGGGTTTGGCTAGAGCATGCCTGATGGCATATGTCCACTTTCGCGGCCGTCAGAGCATTTGACGCTGATGCATGCCCCGGGATTTGGTGAAATCCAGGCAACCCACAGCACTTTGCATGACTGACCGGCCCGGCACCGGGCCGGATACCGTCGAGCCCGGCCGAGGCCGGACCCTTCCTGGAGTCCCTGAATAATGCCCATCAAGAACTACACCACCGAGATACCGGTCGACCGCACGATCGCGGAGCTGTCCAGCGCCCTGGCCGGCAAAGGCGTGAGCATGATCCAGACGATGTACGGCGGTGCCGGACAACCGGCCGGCCTGCGCTTTGCGATCGACACCAAGGACGGCACCCTCACGTTTGCGATGCCGATCAAGGTCGACGGCGTCTACGCAGCCCTGGTCCGCGACAACGTCTGGCCACCGCGCGGCCGCAGGACCGACGAGAACAGGCGCAAGCACGCCCGGGCGGTGGCCTGGCGCATCCTGCACGACTGGGCCCTGGCGCAGCTGGCGATCGTCGATGCCGAAATGGCCGAACTGCAGGAGATCTTCCTGCCCTACATGCTGGCCGGCGAAGGGACCCTGTACCGGTACCTGTCCGACAACGGATTCCAGAAAGCATTGGCGGCACCGGAATAAACCTCTGCGGTGCGCCCAGTGAAGGAGAAGCACCGCGGCAAGTTGGAAGAAACCAACGCGCGGCGAAATGAAGAGCGCTTAGCCGGCAGCCGGCCGCGCTGCCGGCTAAATAAAGGAAACGCCGCCGACCCGGAGATCGGCGGCGTTTCCAGCGCTAGGCGCTTGTCAGGTCATAACGTCGACTCCTTTTGTTGCACGAACCATCAGGGGCCGGCTAGAAGTAACCGGCGAACTGCAGTCCGTCTTCGCGATAGAAGCCGCCTACCCGCACGTTCTCGAACCGCTCCTGCAGAGCGTTGAAGAACGGCTCCGGCGGACTCCACGCGGTATCGAACGCGACCGCGAATTCGGCTTCGTCTTCCCACACCTCAAATGGCGTGATGAGTCTTGACTCGCAGGCATCCCACTTCGTGCCCCAGTTATCGATCGCCCACTCGTACCACGACGGGTAGCCGATCGCATCGATCAGGAGCTGCTCGCCCTCGTTGAGCTTGCGGGCCTTGACGTCGGGCCATTCGCCCTCGTTGACCCAGGTGGTGACGTATTCGCCGTCGATCTTCGTGCCGCCGGTGGTCACCTTTTGCAGGATCTTCGGCATCGGGATGACACGGTCGAACGTGACGGCAATCTTGTCATCCTCCAGTTCGTTAACGATCAGGTCGTAGATCTCCCTGACCTGGTCTTTCGGGCCGTAGACGGATAATTCGTTCTGGCACCAATTTGGCATGTTCAGTCCTTCTTGTGTGCTATGCCGAGGGGCAGGGTGTCTCCTGCCCCTCATTTGTCGCTGCGGTGCTTCGGTCAGCTCACCTCCTCCGCCCTGTGGCACAGGGTCTTGTCGACTCGCCAGAGGATCCCGGTTACCTCGTCTTTCACCTTGAAAGAGCGGGCATTGATCTTGGCGATGGTGCCGTACCGCTGCTCGCCGTTGGGCCGGCCGAAGCGGACGCGATCGCCGTGGCGGAATTCCGGCGGTGCCGGCGGCGTCTGCCCATTGCGTCCCTGCTCGAGAGCGGCAACGCGGCGTTCGAGTTCGGCGATGCGGGTTTCGTGGTCAGTCATGTTCAGTCCTTCTCGTGTTGACCGTCCGGGGCAGGGTGTCTCCCGCCCCGGGAATGCGTCGGTTGGGTGTGGACGCTAGGCAACCTCCCTCCTGGCCTTGTCGAAATCGGCCTCGGCCTGAGCCCACGTCTTGCCGGTGCACTTTTCAAACAGGGCTTCGCGGTCCATACC
>VYAQ01000121.1:0-2849 GCA_009844885.1 Gemmatimonadota bacterium | reverse complement strand
GTCCATACCGTTGTGGACGATTCCGTGGTGCAGGCCGGGCGGCGTCTCCACCGACCACATGCGCTTGACCACGTCCTCGGGGTGGTGCGGCCAGCCCTCGGGGCCGAACGGTGCCTCGTCGGCGCCGCAGATGAAAAGGACCTCGCAGACGTCCCTGTGGTTGGCGTTGACCGCCTCAAGCAGCCACTCGACGCCGTCCTCGTAGTGCCAGTAGGCACCGAAGCAGTCCTCGTCGTCGACGGGGAAGTCCTCGACCTCGCGCTGGTCGCAATACTCGATCGCCAGGCGCGCGCCGAAGCAGCAGGCCGTGTCCTGCGATTCGGGCTCGCCGACCGGCTGGTAGAAGTCCTCGCCCTGAACGATCGGGAATATCTCCTCGGCGACGCCGGAGAAATCGGTCGTGTATACCGGGTCGTATACCATTTGTTGTCCTTGCATTAGGGATGTGGGGGCGGTTGCGGTAAGCTCCCGCCCCCGGTTGAATTCGTGTGCCGCTGTTCAGGCCGCGACGTGCCCCAGACGCCTGGCTTCCTCCGCGTATTCGCCGAGCGTCTTGTCGGGGTTGAAGTAGAGGTCGCGCTCGATCGAAAGACCGAACGGGAGCCGCACGGATTGCAGTTCGCGAACAGAGACGTACCCCAGCTCAGGGAATCCCATCCCCAGATCGCACAGGCCGAACAGCCTGTCCTCGTCCTCGGGGCTCATCTCGGTGATCAGCCACGTGCCTACACCGCAGGGGTTGAAGAACTTGACCACCGGTACGGGGTCGTGGTCTTCGTCCTCGGCGTGCCGGCGGCGGGCGGTTTCACCGTTCGCTAGCAGCTTTTGCCGAATCTCGGCCGTGATCAGCTTCATGCGATCGACCCCGTGATCCCGCGCTCCCTGCGCCGACGTGCCCTAATGGCGTCCGCGCGCTGGATGATCCGGTCGTTGCACGCGCAGTAGCACGGCCCCAAATCCGGTTCCTCGCGCGCATCGCACAGGTGATCGGGCATGTCCGCGCCCATCTCGATGCAGACCATTTCCTGCTCTGCACCGGTCAGGCTCGGCATTTCGTCGTAGGCAGCCGTCATGCAGCTGTCGCAGACGGGGCGTTCTTTTCCGGACATTCAATGTCCTCCTTGCATTAGGGGTGTGGGGGCGGAGAGCTTCCGCCCCCGATTGGTTTGGCGCTTGAGGACTAGCTGGCGCCCTCCTCTCCGTCCTCGGCGCGAGCCTGCAGCTGATCGATCGCCTCTTGAACCACCTGCGGCTCCTTGGGCTGCAGGTATTCGGAGACGTCGACGACCTTGTATTTGGGCGGATCCAGCGTCCGGTAGCCGTAGTCGGCTTCCGGATCGTCCACCCACCGGATCACCTCTTCACAGACGACCTCAGCCCGGTTGAACTCGTTTTCGAGCCAGCCTTCGTGCAGGGTGATCGTGTAGCGGTAATCGATGTCGCCGTGCTGGGCGCTGGTGGGCTCGATCGCCCCGACCTTCCAGTCGGAGATGTTCAGATCGTTCCCGTCCTGCGGTGCCGCGACGTCGTACTCCTGCATGCCCAGCCAGATCAGCCAGCCGCCGGATTGCGACGGATTGGCGCGGATCTTGCGATCGTTGACCAGCTTCACGAACTTGGCTATCAGGGGCATCGCGCCCTCGGGGTAACCGTCGTAGTGACGGTAGAACCACAGCGAGTCGTCCCAATCGTCGGTGGCGTTCGCGCTCTTGAGCAGGATGTTGGATCGTGTTGACATGTGACCTCCATTAGGGGTCTGGTCGGGGGCAGCACGCGCCGCCCCCGTCTGCTTCGGGTTGGGTGTATGGCCTAGCTCACCTCCGCTTCCATGCAGGGATCGCAGCAGCACCCCGATTGCGAATGCGTGGTGCCGCACCACGTGCAGGTGAAGAGCCGGTCGCCAGCGATGTGGCTCCGGATCTCCTGAACCAGGTGCTCCCGGTCCATGCCGCACTCGATGCAGGGTGCGTCCCCAAACCGCCGATCGTCGGCCTCGGTGATGGCGGCGCAGTTGGCGACCATCTCGTCGACGATCTTTTGCGCTTCCTCGTGCCGATCGCACCGGAGCATGAAGAACGTCCAGCGGATGCCGAAGTCGATGCTCTTGGCGAACCGGTAGAGCCGCACGTGCTCGGGCGATTCCATGATTGAAGGCTTGCGCCGCTCAGTCATCCGTCCCTCCTTGTGGGTTTGATCGGCTGCAGGACGCCGGCGCTATCGAGCTCGGCCGGCACCCGCGAGAGGATGCGGCCGTAGTCGATGCGCACCGTGCGGCCGGTATCGCGGCCCGAGCGATTGACCTGACGGGCCACCAGCTGGTCGTTTGCCAGCAGGTGGGTTTCACCGGGGTCATTCGGGCCACGCAGTCCATCCGTGGCCACGGCGACGGTGCGCTGCGGCCCGCCCTTGCCGGGCCAGCCGGCAAGGGGCAGATAGGTGACCAGTTCGTAGGCGTGCGGACTCAATGCTCAACCTCCCTTCGCAGTGAGCGGATACGTGTCAGCACGACGTCGTGCAGATCGGACAGGCGATCGAGCGCGTCCTCGGTGCTGCCTTCGTTGGCTTCCTCGAGCACCTCCTGCGCGGTGCCGGCGACGTAGGCCAGAAACTCGCGCTCGTTGAAGATGTCGAAGATCGATTCAGCTGCCAAGGTCAACTCCCTTCAGCTGCGTCAGCGGGTGCTGGCCCTGCAGCGCGTTCCACGCGATCTGCATGGCCTTGACTGAATTGGTGCCGTACCACCAGCCGCCGTCGTAGACGGTGCCGGGGCACTCCCCGTCCCGGTTGCAGTCCGGGCAGTCGCCGCCCTCGATCCACGCGTCGGGCTCGCCGTAGTCGCGGTGGTAAGC
>VYAQ01000383.1 GCA_009844885.1 Gemmatimonadota bacterium | reverse complement strand
CCCCGGAATAGTACGCTAACTGGGGTCCGGCGGTGCGTCAAATGCATAATCACCTCTTCGTCTGATTGATGAAGGCAAGCGTTGGCTGTCGGGCGGCGAGCGGCAGTCGAAGGAGGAGAAGCGAATGAAGAACCGGCGAGTGAAAACCCGGGTCTCGGGTCTGGCGGTCCACGGACTGCTGTTGATGGCGCCGACCCTGGCCGGATGCGGGTCAGGCGAGCGGATCGAGCCTGCGGCCGATGTCCAGCCTGCATCCTCCGCCATGTTCCGCCTTGCGGACGCACCCATGGTGACCATCGGAGTGACCGGCGGGCAGGAGGAACAGGAGCTTTTCGAGGTCTCCGGCGCCGCCCGGCTCGCCGACGGCAGCATCGTCGTGTACGAGAGCGGAGCCTTTCGCCTGCAGAAGTTTGGCCCCGCCGGCGAGCACCTGTGGAGCCGGGGCCAGCCGGGAGAGGGACCCGGCGACTTCGCGAACTTCGCCCAGTTGCTCGTACCATGTGCCAGCGAGCAATCGATCGTGATGAATGATCGATACAACCAACGCATTACGGTCCTCGATGGCGACGGCAACGTGCTTCGCACGCACCCCTTCACGTTTCAGGGGAGCATGCCCTATGACATCACCTGCGCCCCGGGCGGAAGGCTGGTGTTCTCCGGCTGGGGACGTGAGTTGCCGAGCGAGCCGGGGCCTTACCGCACGACGGCGGACATGGGCTTCGCAGACAGCAGCGAGGTCACCGTCCTGCGCGAGGGTGTCGAGGCCGAAGACCGCCTGGCAACAGCCAACTCCGCCGGGATGCTCACCGGGTCCGCACCAGGCATCTGGTCCCGCAAACTCAGGTTCGCCGCGACCGACGAGGGGGTGTGGCTGGGCACCGGCGACGATTACGAGATCGAGTTCCTCGACTGGACAGGCGCAACCACCGGGACGCTCCGGTGGGAGGGGCCGGATCTGGCGGTGACGCAGATGCACGTCGACGCCTATCGCGAGGCCGTAAGCGACAGCTTTGCCAGGGGCCTGGATTTCCGGGCCCGAACCAATCCCGGCCAGGTGAGCTCCCGCGACTGGCAACAGCGCTTCGAGAGACGCTGGGAGCGGGACCAGGAGGCTCTCCCGCCAGCCTTTCCGGCGTACGACCGGGTGATGCTCGGGGACGACGGTGTCCTTTGGATCGAGGGCTTCCCGCGACCGGGAGAGCCGAGCACATGGTTCGTCCTGGACGAAGAAGGGGAACGCGTGCGGACGCTGACGGTGCCGCCCGGGATCACCCTCCTCGACATCGGTGCCGACTGGGTGCTCGTGACATTGCGGGACGAGATGGATGTCGAGATGGTGGCGCTATACCCACTGGTCGAGAACTGAACCGCCCTTCCGCTTCCATGGTGCGATCCGCCTGACTTTCTTATGATGTACGGCCCCGTGCGCCGGGGATCGACCCCCCGCAGGCGCCGGCGGGGCAACGCGCCGAAGTGGCAGGTGGACCGGCGCGCAGGCCAGACCGACCAAGTGGAGAATCGGCGGAAGTGACTGCGTCGGAAGCGAATAGACAGGGCGGGTACGCGCCCGCGGGCAAGGACACCGGCAGGGTGAAGCCGAAGGGCTCGTCCAGCATCCGGGCCCACTGCGGGATCGACACGATCCCCATCACGTCACGCAAGCCGTCGTGGCTCAAGGTGCGCTCGCCGGGCGGGCCCAACTACCTGCGGCTGAAGCGGCTGATGCGCAGCCAGTCGCTCCACACCGTCTGCGAAGAGGCGGGCTGTCCCAACATCGGCGAGTGCTGGGAGGCCGGGACGGCCACCTTCATGATCCTTGGCGACGTGTGCACGCGGGCCTGCAAGTACTGCGCGGTCGCGCACGGGATGCCCACCGAGCTCGACCTCGACGAGCCGCGCCGCGTCGCCGACACGATCGCCGCCATGGACCTCGACCATGCGGTCATCACCTCGGTCAACCGAGACGAACTGGCCGACGGCGGCGCGAGCATCTACGCCGCGACGATCCGCGAGGTGCGGGCGCGGCTGCCCCACTGCTCCGTCGAGGTGCTCATCCCCGACTTCAAGGGCGATGAGGACGCTTTGCGCACGGTGATGGACGCTCGGCCGGCCATCTTGGGCCACAACCTCGAGACGGTTGAGCGGCTCCACCCCGACGTGCGGCCGGGTGGCCGCTACTGGCGGTCGATCTCGTACCTGGGGAGCGCCAAGCGTATCGATGCCTCGATGCTGACGAAGACGGGGATCATCCTGGGGATGGGCGAGCGCGCGAATGAAATCCGCCAGGCGATGGCCGACCTGCGCGAGGCCGCGGTCGACATCCTGACGCTTGGGCAGTACCTGCGGCCGTCGGCACAACACATCCCCGTGGCCCGCTGGGTGACCCCCGACGAGTTCGCGGACTGGAAGCGGATCGGGGAGGAGGAGTACGGGTTCAGGCATGTGGAGTCCGGACCTCTGGTGCGCTCGAGCTACCACGCGAAGGAACAGGCGCGCGAGGTCGAGGCAGGGGGGCCTGGGAAGATTCAGGAGGTGATGGAAGCGAATGTACCGGCGCCTGCGGAGAACCCGAATCTGGTCGGCAACGGGGCGGCCGGGGCCGGTTATGCGGCTCCTGGCGGCACCGCCAACTATGTTCCACAGGATGTTCCACGAACGGCCGAGAATGTTCCACGGAATGTTCCACGGCCGTCGAAGTATGTTCCACGCTACCTGGAGAGTGTTCCACGACCCGAAAACGGGTCGGAGCGTCCGAACGAGCCGGGTGAAATGAATGGCGGCGCACGGGCGTCGGCGCTGATCCAGCTCCGCAGGCAAGGCCGCTCGACCGCGCGCGCGCAGGGCACCGGAGGCTGACCGACAATGCTGCAAGCCACGAAGGAGAGAGAGTCCGGAGTAGCGAACGGCGACCGTTCAAGCGCCGACGGGGACGCGGAAGATGGGCTTGGCGACGTTGACGTTATCGAGGGGTTCACCCGTGACGAGGTGCACGCCCTCCTCGCCGAGATGCTCCTCTACCGCCGCTTCGAGGAGAAGGCCGAGGAGGCGTACGCGATCGGGAAGATCGGTGGCTTCTGTCACCTGCACATAGGCCAGGAGGGACTGGCCGCGGGCGCGATCAGGCCGCTGCGCCAGGACGACCCGGTCATCACGGCCTACCGCGACCACACCATGGCCATCGCGAAGGGAATCACGCCGCGGGCCGCCATGGCCGAGCTGTACGGGCGGGTGGACGGATGCTCCGGCGGACGGGGCGGTTCGATGCACCTGTTCGACCCCACCGTGGGCTTCATGGGCGGGCACGGGATCGTAGGCGGCCAGATCCCGATCGGCACGGGACTGGGCTGGGCGATCCGCTACCGGGGCGACGACCAGGTCTGCGTGTGCTTCATGGGCGACGCGGCGGTCAACCAGGGCGCGTTCCTGGAGTCGCTCAACATGGCCGCGATCTGGCACCTCCCGGTGATCTACGTCGTGGAGAACAACGAGTACGGCATGGGGACCGCGTTTTCGCGCGTTTCCGCGACGGAGATGGAGGCGCGTTCCGGCGCGTACGGCATCCCGGCACACACCGTCAACGGCCAGGACGTGCTGGAGACCTACCGGTTCTTCGCCGACATGGCGGAGCGCGTGCGCGGGGGCGCGGGCCCGCAGTTCGTCAACGCCGAGACGTACCGTTTCCGGGGCCATTCGATGTCGGATCCGGTCTCGGGGACCTACCGGTCGAAGGAAGAGGTCGAGTCGCATGTGCAGGAACAGGACCCGATCACGATCCTGCGCGACCGCCTGATGGAGGCGGATCTCCTGAGCCAAAGCGAACTGGAGGCGATGGACGGCGAGGTGCGCGCGGTCTGCGAGGATGCCGCGGAATTCGCGGATGCTTCGCCGGTCCCCGACCCCTCTACCCTCTACGACCACGTCTACGCCGAGATCAACGAGCAGGGGCGCCTGTTTCTGGATGGGCGGGGGCCGGGACCGGGAGGCGCGATGGGCGGCGGACCGGCGGGCGGCCCGGGAGGCGCCACCCATGGCTGAGATGACCTACCGGGACGCGCTTAACGCCGCCATGTGCCAGGAGATGGACCGGGACGACTCGGTGTTTCTCATGGGCGAGGAGGTCGCCGAGTACGACGGAGCCTACAAGGTGTCGCGCGGCATGCTCGCCCGGTACGGCGACCGGCGGGTCGTGGATTCGCCGATCAGCGAACTCGGCTTCGCGGGGCTCTGCGTCGGCGCGGCGACGGCCGGCCTCCGCCCGGTCTGCGAATTCATGACCTTCAACTTCGCCTTCCTCGCGCTCGACCAGGTCATCAACAACGCCGCCAAGATGTTCTACATGTCGAACGGTCAGATCTCGGTCCCGATCGTCTTTCGCGGCCCGACCGGGGCTGCCCTGCAGCTCGCGGCCCAGCACTCCCAGGCCTGCGAGACCTACTACGTGCACGCGCCCGGCGTGAAGGTGGTGACGCCGGGCACCCCCGCCGACGCCAAGGGCCTGCTGGCCGCCGCCATCCGGGACGACGATCCGGTCGCGGTCATGGAGGGCGAGCTGCTCTACAACGTCCGCGGCGAGGTCCCCGACGGGGAGTACGTGATCCCGCTGGGCGTGGCCGACCTGAAGCGCTCCGGCGGCGACGTGAGCATCGTCACCCACGGGAAGATGGTGCATGTGGCGCTGCAGGCCGCGACCATGCTCGCCCGGGACGGGATCGAGGCCGATGTCCTGGATCTCCGCTCGATCCGCCCGCTCGATGTGGACGCGATCCTGGAGACGGTGGCGCGCACGAACCGGGTGGTCTACCTGGAGGAGGGGTGGCCCTTCGCGGGAGTGGGCGCGCAGATCGTCGCGCTGATCCAGGAGGAGGCGTTCGACGATCTCGACGCGCCGGTGATGCGGGTGACCCAGGCCGACATCCCGATGCCCTACGCGAAGACCCTCGAGCAGCTGGCGAAGCCCAGTGCCAGGGGCGTGGTGGAGGCGTGCCGGCGGGTGTTGTACCAGCCCTCGGGGAGCTCGTGATGGCCACCAAGGTCCACATGGAGGCGCTGTCGCCCACGATGGAGG
>VYAQ01000126.1 GCA_009844885.1 Gemmatimonadota bacterium | reverse complement strand
CGCCGGCCCGAGCCGCCTGGGCCACGGCGGGCGGGGCCGCGGACAGTCCAACCCCCGACAGGGTGAACAGCGAGACGGCGATCGGTACGCGCATCATGGGGACGCAGCCTGACACTGCGGGCAGAAGAATGCGGAGCGGCCGCCGAAGACGATGCGCTCGATGGGAGTGCGGCACCGGAAACAGGGTTTGTCCGCACGACCGTACGCGTGGAGCGCGCGGCTGAATCCGCCGACGTCCCCCTCAGCGTTGCGGTAGTTGCGCAGCGTGGTGCCACCGGCGTGGATCGCGCGACGCAACACTTTCCTTACGGAACGATGAAGTCTTGCGACGGCCCCTGCGCCGATCACGTTCGCAGGCGTGGCGGGGTGGATGCGGGCGAACCAGAGGGCTTCCACCGCATAGATGTTGCCGACGCCGGCGACCTTTCTCTGGTCGAGGAGGAGTGAGCGGATCGGGGCGCGGGACCTGGAGAGCGTTTTCCGCAGCACCATGGCGGTGAAGGAGCGCGCCAGCGGTTCGGGGCCGAGTCGAAGCGACCAGGCACGCCACTGCGCGCGTGGAATGAATGTGAGCAGGCCGAAGCGGCGAATGTCGTCGTAGGTCACGCAGCCTCCGTCGGCCAGGTGAAAGTGCACCGCGGGGTGCGTGGCCAGCCGCGCTGGACCCGGTCCCGGTCCGGACAGGATCCGGCCGGTCATTCCCAGGTTGATCACCAAACGGCTCTCGCCGTCGAAGGTGAACACCACGTTCTTGCCTCGTCGGCCCACACTTCGAAACTGCCGCCCCCGCAGCGCATCCGCAAAGCCGCCGGCCGAACCCTTCACGACGTCGTACCGCAGGACGGTCACGCCGGCGATGACCCGGCCCGGCAGAACCGAATCCAGCCCGCGTGCTATTGTCTCGGCTTCGGGAAGCTCGGGCAACGCGTCACTCCAACACGACGGCGGTCCCGCTCGAGGACACCATGAGCATGCCGTTCTGCGACCCCAGCACCTCGTAGTCCAGGTCCACCCCGACCACCGCGCCGGCGCCGCGGGCCCGGGCCTCCTCGGCCATCTCCCGGAGGGCCTCCTCGCGGGCCTCGCGAAGCGCGTTCTCATAGGATGCCGACCGTCCACCCACGATATCCCGGACGCTGGCCAGGATGTCCTTGAATATGTTCGCCCCGATGATAGCCTCGCCCGTTACGATCCCCAGGTAGTCCCGCACGCGATGTCCTTCCAGTGTAGGAGTCGTCGTAATGATCATTTCTGCCGTTCCCGTTCCTTGGTCCTTGTGTGGTTGTCGTTGCCCGGGGGATGGTCGGCCAACGCCTCACTCACGGCGTTCCGCCTCCCTCCAACCGATGTCCCGGCGGAATCGCCGCCCTGCGAACGTGATTGCCTCGGCCGCCTCGCGACTGCGCCGGCGCGCATGTCGGAAGTCCCGGTCTGTCGCGGTCACCGCCAGGACGCGTCCACCCGAGGTGACGAGCTCGTCACCGTCCAGCCGGGTGCCGGCATGGAACACCTCGACGTCCGCGTCCATGGCGGGGATCGAGATCGGCGCTCCCTTAGGGTATGCGCCGGGATAGCCTTCGGCCGCGAGAACCGTCGTCACCGCGGCGCCGTCGCGGAATACGGGCGGTTGTGCGCCGAGCCCGCCCCCCTCTGCGATCGCCATCATGGGCTCCAGCAGCGAGGAGTCCAGGAGCGGAAGCACCGCCTGCGTCTCGGGGTCCCCGAAACGGCAGTTGAATTCGACCACCCTGGGTCCGTCCGCGGTGATCATCAGCCCCGCGTAGAGGAGTCCGCTGAACGGGGAGCCGGATTCGGCCATCGCCCGGAGCACCGGTGCGACGATGCGCTCACCCACCTCGTCGATGAGTGCGTCCGTGACGAAGCCCACAGGTGCGTACGCACCCATGCCGCCGGTGTTCGGGCCCGTGTCGCCCTCGCCGATGCGCTTGTGGTCCTGCGAGGAGAGCAGGGGCACGAACTCCTCGCCGTGGGCCAGGCAGAATACGGACAGCTCTTCCCCCTCCATGCATTCCTCGACGACCACCTTGCTGCCGGCATTGCCGAAGGCCCCGGCCAGCATGCTGCGTGCGGTGCGGACCGCCTCGGGAACGGTCTCGCACACCACGGCGCCCTTTCCCGCGGCGAGTCCCGACGCCTTGACCACCACCGGGGCGCCGCAGGCCTCGATGTACGCGGCCGCCGCCTCCGGGTCGGTGTGAACCTCGTAGGCTGCCGTGGGCACGTCCGCCGCCGCCATCAGGTCCTTTGCGTACGCCTTGCTGGACTCAATCCGCGCCGCCGCCGCCGAGGGGCCGAACACGGGGACCCCCGACTGGCGCATGCGGTCGGCCATTCCGGCCGCGAGGGGTCCTTCCGGGCCGATCACGGCAAGGTCGATGCGGCGGGCCGCGGCCCAGCCTGCCAGGGCAACAACATCGGTCGGGGCGATGTCGAGGGCCGTACACGCGTCCGCCATGCCCCCATTGGGCCGGGTTGCGAAGAAAGTGGCGGCCGGGGCGTCGCGCCGCAGCTTCCAGAGCAGCGCGTGTTCGCGGCCACCGTTGCCGACGATAAGGATACGCATTTTCGCTACCGGGTCATTTCCTGAAGGAATCCATGAAGCTGTCCCCTACCCGTCGGGCGGCGCCCGCCACCTGGTCCAGCAGGTCCCTGGCGCCGGTCTTGTAGGCGTTGGCCGCCTCCGCGACGTCCTCGCGGTACGCGGGATCGGGCTCGCCGCGGCGCTGGTACTCGCCTCGCAGCACCCTGTCGTATTCACCCTCTTCGATCCAGCCGCGCAGTTCGGAAAGGCGAAGGACCCAGAAGGGATGCGTCTGGCCCAGGAGGTTGAGGACCTTGAAGACCTGGTCGGCGAGATCACCGGACTCCCGGTACTCCTCGGCCTGGTGAACGAACTCGGGCAGGGAGGTCTCGTCGTCGGAGCCGCCACCGGCCATCTTCAGCATCCCGGACATGACCACGTCCGGATCCTGGATCGCGAGCAGTCCCGCGCGGTCGGCCGAGAGCTCGCTCTTGCGCGACCACTCCAGCAGCCCGACGAGGATCGCGCGCGCGGCCAGCCCGACGATGGGAAAGCCGAGCCCGGCCAGCTGGATGAGGAGTTGGGTCATCGTGCGGTATAGCACGTGGTCGCTCATGACATGGCCCAGTTCGTGGCCGAGCACGTACGAAACCTGCCGGTCCGTGAGGAGTTCCAGCGTCCCCGAATTGAGAATGATGAACGGCTCCTTCATTCCGTAGGCGCCGGCGTTCACGACCGGATTCTGCGAGACGAAGAGCGGATACCGTTGCGGAGCGTCCAGCGTCTCGCACATGTCGCAGTAGAGCTCCCAGATTCTCGGAAACTGGTTGGGACCCACGCGCACGGCGTTCGCCTGGAATGCGAGCCGGATCGGCTTTTCGCCGAAGATGCCGAACAGCGCGCGCAGGACCTGGTTGAACATGGGGAGCTTGCGCAGCGCGGCGAGCGCGGCCCGGTCGGCGCTGTGCTCCCAGGCTCGTGAGGAAATGTCCGTCAGGATGCGCCGCGCGCGGGTATCGCCGTCCGAGTTGCCGCCGTGCGTTTCGTTGTAGTTGTCGGTCATGTTGAATCCTTGCGTGATAGCGCGTGTTCGATGTCCTCTACGAGGTCGGCCGCGTCCTCGATTCCCGCCGACACGCGGACCAGGCCGTCGGTGATCCCCATGCGCAGCCTCACCTCCTCGGGCACGGAAGCATGGGTCATGAGCGAAGGAATGCAGATCATCGACTCGACGCCGCCCAGACTCTCGGCAAGGCGGAATATTCGCGTGCCCTCGGCCATTCTCCTGGCGTCGGCCTCGGCGAGTTCTGCCGAAACCATGCCTGAGAAGCCCGTCATCTGCCGGCACGCCAGTTCGTGCTGGGGGTGCGACGGCAGTCCCGGGTAGTGCACCCGGCGCACGAGCGGATGGGACTCGAGGAGTTCGGCGATGCGCATGCCGTTCTCATTGTGGCGTTCCATGCGCAGGTGCAGCGTCTTCGTGCCGCGCAGGGTCAGCCAGGAGTCGAAGGGGCCGGGAACCGGTCCGGTGGATTTGCGCACGAAGAAGAGTTCGTCCGCGAGCGCGTCGTCGTCGAGCACGATGACTCCACCGAGCACGTCGGAGTGTCCGCTAAGGTACTTCGTGGTCGAGTGAATGACGATGTCCGCGCCCAGCTCCAGCGGGTTCTGGTTGCCGGGAGAAGCAAACGTGTTGTCTACGCACAGGAGCGCGCCCGCGGCCCGGGCCATTCCGGCGAGGGCCCCGATGTCGGCGATCCGCATGAGGGGGTTCGAAGGAGTCTCCAGGTGGATCAGCCGCGTGTCGGGACGCACCGCCGAGCGGACTGCCGCCACGTCGCGGGTGTCGACCAGGGTCACCTGGATCCCGAGCCGGTCGAGGACCTGCGTGAACATCCGGGTGGTACCGCCGTAGGTGTTCTCCTCGCTCACCACGTGACCGGCGGCGGCGACGGTCTTGACGAGACACTCGATCGCCGCGAGTCCGCTCGAGAAGGATATCCCGTACCGGGCACCCTCCAGGTCGGCGATGTTGGCCTCGGCGGCTTCCCGGGTGGGATTCTGCAGGCGCGCGTACTCGTAGCCCCGGTGTCGGCCGAGCGCGTCCTGGACGTACGTGGAGGTCTGGAAGACCGGCGTGGTGATCGCACCGGTTACCGGCTCCGGCGATTGGCCCGCGTGAACGCAGCGCGTGCCGAAGCTGGCCTTCCGATCCGACAACTGGGACTCCTCTGGAATGGGGGCGGCAGGAGGTTCAGGCGGCGATCTCCAGTCCCAATCTAGCAGTCCGTGAGCCCGGTGGGGGTTTACGGCCCCGGACGCGTCGCCGGCGGGGAATGCGGCTGGGATTCCTTCCATGGTCTGCTAGCTTTGCTTCAGGCCCTGCCCGGGGCCGCCGAGCGCCGGGCTCCCTCGAACCGTCCAGTCGTCCCCATGCCGATCCAGCTCCCTACAGACCTCATGGTCAGCGTGTCCGGGTTCCGAGGGGTGGTGGGCGAGTCCGTCACGCCTGAACTGGTGACCGGTCTCGGGG
>VYAQ01000222.1 GCA_009844885.1 Gemmatimonadota bacterium | reverse complement strand
GAGTGTGCCATTTTCAATGCTCGAAAGTGTGCCATTTTCAATGCCCATTGACAGGGGTGTGACGGCCGGAACGGTTTCGGACCATCGTCTGTGCACGACCTGGAGCCAGGAGATTGCGGAACACGGGCGCCCCGGTCAACATCGGGCTTGGCGCGTCTCCGGTCGTGACACCCGACTGAGGCGCCGGCGGGCGCTGTAGAGCCGAGATCGGCCGACAAATGTAATCAGGACCGCCCTCGCCCGGACTGAGCATGGTTCCGCTAGCGCCGATAAGCACGGTCGCTGCCAAACCGCCGGAGAAGAGCGGCTCAAGCCCCGGTCGCGGATTGCAGGATGTCCGGCCAGCTCTCGGGCAGGGGGCGTAAACCGCGTTCGGATTGCAAGGTGCACTACGCACCCGTTCCACGGCAGGAACCGGCGGTGAATGCGGTGAAGGCCATCCCAACGCGCTCGATCTGCAAGAAGAACGCTCGCCCCCACCTGGGTGCAGTCTGGGGCGCTACCGCGCCGACTTTCTCTCGTGGGCTTCCAAGGCTCGTGTGACCGCACGGCGGAGCCACTCGGTCGGAGTCATGCCGCGGTCGCGCGTTGCGTCCTCAATCTGACTCCGGTACCCCTCCGGCAACCGAAGCGTAGGCCTCCAGAAGAAGGTCTTCTCTTCATCGATGGGGTAGAGCCTCCTCCTGTTCGGATTGGGGCACCGGGCGCTCTAGCGAAGGTAGTGAAGCCCCCCCAACCGGGAATTATGGTGAATGGGGATTGGCCGGGGGGGCGGCGAACTACTTGATGAGCTTTAGCCGCCGAAGATCATGTTCGTTCCAGCCTGTCCTATCGAGGAGTCCTTCAGCAGCTTCGGACGGTACGTGCGCTTCGGGTGGTAGTGGATGACCAAGCGTTTGTCGTCCTTCTTGAAACCGCGGGTCGCCCCACGCCTGTCTTCTTCCTCCCATCCGTCACGGTTGAGTGCCCGAACAAGATCCTTCGCGGTCAGTGACTTGAGTTGGTCCCATACTACGCGGTCGCGAACGCTGGACATGGGACGGATAGCCTCCTGGTGGTGCGGTTCTTGACGGTTCTTGGAAACTGACGTCGTTTCGGCTCGCGAACGAGGATAGCGCAGTCCCTTCCGATCGGAAGTGGATCCCCGTGTCGTTCGAGGGAAGCTAGGTACAGATCCAGTCCGTCACGGACTAGGTGCAGTGTTTCGTCAACGGTGGTGCCATCCATGAGCAGCCCACTGAAAGCGGGACAGCGGCCGAACCAACGATCACCGTCGCGTTCGATGATGACGGTCACCAAGAGGTACACTTCAGTACTGGACATCTGATCGGGTCTTCCTTGGTTCAGAGGAAAAGGACGAGAAACGTACCAAGGATACCCCTCTGGCGCAAATCGGCGCAAAACCAGAACCGCGGGGTGGGGTGCCCTGGGGAATCGGGACCTCGGCGACCATCACAGCGAGATGTCGTGGCGGGCGAGCATCGGATCCCCATGGGTAGTGGTGGACGAGACTGCCATATTCCTGAATGATAGCTTCCGCAGCGGGATCCGTCTACCTCCTCCTCCTCCTCCAGTCTCCTCCACTCCGAGCCTCTGGATTGTGGCTGCAGGGGCAGGGTGGGTGCCCCCTTCCCCACGCCACCATCGCTACGTCGGCGCCACGCCACCGATCACGGCGCCACGAAAACGACGGAGTGGTGACGCCTCACGATTCGTCCCCCTCCCGGGCTCTTTCTGCCTCCGCCGCCCTGGAGGCCGTCGGGTGGATCGCCTTCGACAGCTCCATGTGCCTCCGCATCCGGAAGCTGTTGCCCCGGATGTTGACGATGTGGGACCGGTGGAGCAGCCGGTCGAGGAGAGCGGCCGCCATGACCTCGTCGTGCAGGATCTCGCCCCAGTGCTCGAAGCCCTTGTTCGAGGTCAACACGGTCGAGGCGCGCTCGTAGCGGGCGTTGAGCAGGGCGGGGTTGCGTCAGCGTCTGGAGGCGCTGCTTGAGCCGGCCTGCGGCGTTGGGCGTCCTCGAGGGAGTCGATGAGATCGGCGAGCGTTCCGAAGTAGATCCTCCGGCCGCTCCCGGCGGCCGCGACCGCGAGGCTGATCGCCAGGTCAATAGCGCGGCCCTCACAGGCGCAGAACTCCTTCTCCGGCCCGTGCGACTATTCCTTTTCGACCTGAGGTGCCCCTGTTTCCTTCTCGCTGAATCGTGCCGGTCTGCCCTCGCGTACTTCGTGGCGGGTTGCAAGAGGTCCCCTCAACCCTCCATCCTAACGTCCGGTTCGGAAGTTCATGAATGAGCCAAGGTGACAGTTGCGAGGCGGCTTACGCGCGCTCGGACTTGCTGGAGCGGCACCGCGAGGTCACGAAGGCATGGGGAGCAGTACGTGATCGAACGGGCGAAGGATGGATGAGGAGCGCGCCGCCGAGCTCCTGAAGCTGGCAAAGAGAGAGCCGCGTGACGCGGAAGACGAGGAACAGAGACTATTGGACTACATGGAGTTCTGGATTCTCAGGGGTCCGGATTCCGGCCGCGACCCCTTCGCGCAGCGGTGCGCCGCGGACGATTTCGACAAGCCCGATACGTGGGCAGCTTGGGTGATTCGCTCGAAGGACAGCCCGGTGGCGTGGAGAGTCTGCGTGGCGCTTGTCAAGAGACTGCGCGCTGAGTCGCTGGCGCGCCTGTTTCTGTCCCCGCTGCTGGATTGGGCGCTGGATGTGGCAGTGGGCATTCGGAGTGAGCCTCGAAAGCGGGGGCGTGACCCGTACGCGAACGACTTTCGCAACCTCGTAATCACTGTATTCGTCGCCGAAGTGCGCGATGTGGGCCTGCGGCCGGCGACATCGAACGCGCAGAAGTCGGCTTGCCATCTGGTGGCTGAGAGGCTGGGCCTAACCTACGAGAACGTGAGAGGCATCTGGCTCGCCGGGCGCAAGCGGCCCTCGATCGACTGACGCTTCGAAGATCCGGCAGCGGAAGACCCCATCCGGGCAGCGGCGCAATGAAGAGCGCTCCGGGCTCCACGAATGACCGCCGCCGACGTGTGCGCCACCTCGGATGCCCGAGTCACTCCGCATACACCGGGGTCCCTCACCGGCAGCGAAGGCACCCGGCCACCAAGGGTAAACTAAACCACTGTTTTGTTTGGAATGACATCCGGTGTCGACCGGCGTTAGCGTGACTTATGCGTTTTCCACAGACCACCGGCGCAATCAAGCGAAGAAGGACGGTCTCTCGATGGGGATTCTGAAAGGGAACCACCTACTTGGCCTAACCGCAGGGGGACCTCCAGAGGTACGTCAACATGTTCGTGGCGCGGCAGAACCTCCGCCCGCTGGACACGGCGGGCCAGATGCAGGCGGTGGTAATGGGGATGGTGGGGCGCCGCTTCACCTACCGGGATCTGGTGGGAGACGACTCCCGGACTTCATCCGCTTCTGTCTAGAAGCCGTCGAATCCTTTCTCGGAGCCATCGACTCGGGACTCGCAGCCGTCGAGTCCCGCCTAGAAACCACCCTAGCAGACGGTGAAGCAGCCGTCGCTCGGCTCGAAGCCGCTGGTTCTCGTCTCTCGCAGCTTGAAGATCGTCTAGAATCTAGAAGCGTACAGAGTTCAGCTTTGCGCAGATCGATCTCGGATTTGCAGTCTTCAAGCTGCTTGCGAAGCGTCTCGTCAGGGGTGATGTCAGTGGGCATGGTTCAGCATCTTTCTGCGTCGGGTTAGGTGAGGGATTCTGGTGTCGCCGTCTCTGTCCGCGCTCGCGAAGGTGGGGAGCGTAGTAGGCGAGAAACAAGGCGCGAGCAGCATGACCTCCCCGCGCGGTAGAACCGCTCCCTGCTGAGTCCGTCCATCACGTTCTGGCGGGCCGTGCGCCATGTGAAATCGGGAGCGAAGAGCAGGACCACCAGGAACGCCGGTGAAGAGCGGCCCGAGCCCGGTCGCGGATTGCGGGATGTCCGGCCAGCTCTCGGGCAAGGGCGTGGACCGTGTTCGGATAGCGATGGGCGTTATTCAGCCGTTCGACAGCAGGAACCGCGGTGAACGCGGCAAATGCGGCCAAGGCCACCCAAAGGGCTCGACGCTGCGACGCCTTGCCGCTCGATTCGCAAGAAGCATGCTTGCCGCCACCGGGTGCAGTCTAGCGGGACTTCTTCCTGTGGGCTTCCAGGGCTCGTGTCACGGCACGGCGGAGCCACTCGGCCGGGGTCATACCGCGGTCGCGCGCCGCATCGTCGATTCGGCTCCGGTACCCCTCCGGCAACCGAAGCGTGTAGGCCTCCGGAAAGTAGGTCTTCTTCATCGTGGGTAGAACCTCCTCCTGTTCGGACTGGGGCACCGGGCGCTAGCGCTAGCGAAGGTAGTGAGCCTTGTCCCCAACCGGCAACTCCTTTCGCAGGGGCCTTCTCGGAAGCAAGCGCAAGCCATCGGGTGGAAGGTGGCGGACAAGATGGCCCGCCGCGCCGCCCAGGACGGGCCGAAGGGGCTTCGGGACGCCGCGTTGATCGCCACCGCCTCCCACCTATGCGCCAGGGTGTCGGAAGTCGCCGCGCTTCGGGTCCGCGACGTGACCACGGCCGGGGACGGGTCCGGGACCGTCGAAGTCTGGCAACCGAAGACGGGGACCGCCCGGACGGGATACCTTCGGGCCTCCACCGTCCGGCGCATCCCGGCATGGACGGACGCGGCCGGGATCGGCAACGGGTCGCCCCTGTTTCCCTCTATGGACCGTTGGGGCCGGGTGAAGGAACCGGGCCGGGCCATATCGCCGCGCGCCGTCGCCGATGTAATCCGCCAGCGCGCGGCCGCGTCCGGGTTCGAGCGCGCTTCCGGCCACTCGCTACGGGTCGGGGCCGCCGTCAGCATGGCCCAACGCGGGGCGTCCTTGGTCGCAATGCAACAGGCCGGGGGGTGGAAGTCCCCGGACATGCCCGCCCACTACGGCCGGCCAGGCGAGCACCAGCCGGGGCGCGGTCGCCAGCCTTCGGCTGGAAGATCGTTGGGCTTGAACCCCGCCAGCCTCTAACCCCCGGAACCGGCCCGGAATCCGGGGTAGTCCTACCCTTCGGGGGGTCGCGTTCCGGGCCGGGATCGGCC
>VYAQ01000069.1 GCA_009844885.1 Gemmatimonadota bacterium | reverse complement strand
GGCCGCCGCGGAATCTCCGCCCCCGACGATAACCGTCGCCCCCGACCCGGCCACATCCGCAGCGGCCCGTGCCACCCCGAAGGTGCCTGCTTCGAACCCGGCCACCTCGAACAGCCCCATGGGACCGTTCCACACCACGGTGGACGCTCGGGCGATGTAGTCCCGGAAGAGCCGGACGGTCGTCGGTCCGACGTCGACGACAATATCGTCCGGGAGGATGCCGCTGCGGTCGACGACCCGGGTTTGCGCACCTGGTTCCGTTGACCGGGCGACCACACAGTCCACCGGCAATACGAGACGGGGGCCGGCTTCCATCAGCAACCGCAGGGCCGTCTCGCCTGCGTCCGCTTCCACCAGCGATGCGCCCGTCCGCAGTCCCATGGCCATGAGGAAGGTATTGGCCATCGCCCCGCCGACCAGCAGAGCGTCCACTCTTGCCAGCAGCGCTTCGATGACGTGGATCTTCCCCGAGATCTTCGCGCCTCCGAGGATCGCTACGTGGGGATGCCCGGGGCTCTTGAGCACTTGCTCCAGTACAGCGAGTTCCCGTTCGACCAGTTTCCCCGCGACCGCCTCGCCACCCTTCTTCCTGACGGCGCGAGGGAGACCGTCCGTTGACGCGTGAGCCCTGTGCGCGGTCCCGAAAGCGTCCAGCACGTAGTGGTCGGACCAGCTCGCCCAATCGGCAGCCAGGGCGATATCGTTGGCCGTCTCACCCGGCAGGAAGCGCGTATTCTCGACAAGTGACACGGAGCCCTGCGGCATCTCCGCCACAGCTTCACGCACCGCAGCCCCTGCCGTATGGGGAACGAACCGGACCGGCGCGCGCAGACATTCGGCCAGACACAGCGATACAGATCGCAGCGTGAGTTCGGGCACCACCGTGCCCCCCGGACGACCCAGATGCGACAGGAGGACCACCCGGGCCCCCGCGTCCACGAGTTGCACGATGCTCGGGACGGTGCGCTCGATACGCGCGGCATCGGCCACCCTGCCGGATGCCAGGGGCACGTTGAAGTCGGCACGCAGTGCGACCGTGGCACCCGCCGGCAGGCCCCCGTGCAGAAGGTCTTGCAGCGACTTCGTCATCCAGGTGATTCGCTCGCCACCGACCGAACCGGCTCAGTTGCTCCGCGGCACGGGAGTCTCCTGCGGAGGCGGACCTGGCCGCGGCTCTTCCGTTTCAGGCCGGAAGATGATCGAAAACTCCACCCAGATTGCGACGGGCCGGCCTCCGCGTGTAGCCGGTGCGAACCGAAGGCCCCGGGTCGCACGCAGTGCCGCCGTGTCCAACTGCCCTACGCCCGATGACGCGACCACCCGGGGGGAACCGGGCGAACCATCGGGCCCCACCCGGACAAGCACGCCCACGGTACCGCCGATGCCGGCACGCTGAAGGAGTCGAGGGTACTGTTCCGCAACAGTTCGCTGCGCCTCGTCGGGATCCACAAGGCTGGGAAGCGTCGCTGCCAGCGGCTGCGCGATGTCCGGCGATTCGCCAACACCCTGGCTGGGCCGCGGAATGGTAAGGCTCGCAGTTCCCTCTCGCTGTCCCGTTCCGTCCATGGCGGATGACGACGGCGTCGTCCGTTCAGGCGCGATTCGAGCAGGTTCGGCGGGGCCGGCGGCGGGAAAGCCGAGGAGTCGGGCCCACGAGGCGCGGACTGGAGGCACCGATAGCGATACGGTCAACAGCGCAATGACTGCGGCCGCCGCAACCAGATGGCGCCGGCGTGGCACGGCGCGCCAGAAACCGGTCCTGCGCCAGCGGCCACGCCGATGCTCGTCAATGAGCCGTGCCCTGAGCTCGTCGCCGAACGCATCCCTTTCGTCGACGACGATGCCGCGCAGTTCACAATCGAGTCGCACCAGGTCGTCCGGCCACGAGCCGATGCCGGTTCGATGCTCGTCCTTCATCCTAGCCATCCTCATTCGACTGTTTGGCCACAGCGGTCCTGAGTCTCTCCAGAGCCCTGTGAATGCGAACAGCCACCGCGTTCGCCGTGATACCGAGCGATTCCGCGATCTCCCGATTCCCCAGATCCGCGCCGTAGCGGAGTGACAGAATCTCCTGGTCCGCCTGTCGCAGCGTAGCCATCGAGGCCATCAGGAGTCGCTTCCTCTCGTCTTCCAACATCCGATCTTCCTGGGAGGGAGCCTGCGACGCCGGATCGGGAACCCGTTCAATCGACACTTGGCGCGAGCCGTGGCGGCGCAGGGCACGCAGGTGGTCCGTCACCGCGTTGCGAGCGATGCGAAAGAGCCAGGTGCGAGGTGCGGAGAGCCGGCTGTCATAACTCCGTAGCGAGCGAAGGGCTTTGAGAAAGACCTCCGACGTGATGTCCTCTGCGATCTCCCGTGTCGCGACCCGGAATCTGACGAATCGATACACAGCCTCCCGGTGATCCCTGAACCATGCTTCGAAATCGGGTGGAAGATCCGGATCGGAACTCCGCGCTGGCGACCGGCGAAGCGGCGCAATGGCGGCAAACGGCCGCGCCATGTGGGGAGCATCCACGGAATCGGTACCCATCATGTCTCCAGATACGCTGGCGGACGCGGTTGATGACACCCGGACCCGCCGGATGCCGTTTCGGACGGGCTCATGCGGCCACGGCGGACATGCGGTGTCCCACGAACCGGACGAGGTCGACCACCCGGGACGAATAGCCCCATTCGTTGTCGTACCAGGCCAACACCTTGACCATGCGGTCACCCATTACGGAGGTACTGGGTGCATCCACAACGGAACTGGCCGGCTCCCCTACAAAGTCGACGGACACCAGCGGCGCATCCTCCACCCTCAGGACGCCCGCGAGCTCGTTCTCTGCCGCCGCGCGCAAGGCGCCGTTGACCGCGTCGGGGGACGCTTCCCGCTTTACCTCGGCAACAAGGTCGACCAGCGATACATTGGGGGTAGGTACGCGAATCGCCATACCGTCGAGCTTCCCCTCCAACTCCGGCAGCACCAGGGAGATCGCCCGCGCCGCGCCGGTCGTGGTGGGTATCATGCTCACCGCCGCCGCGCGAGCCCGGCGCAGGTCCTTGTGCGGCCCGTCCAGGACGGCCTGACCACTCGTGTAAGCGTGAATCGTGGTCATAAGGCCGCGGACGAAGCCGAACTGCTCCGAAAGCACCTTCGCCACGGGCGCCAGGCAGTTGGTCGTGCAGCTCGCATTGGAGATGAGGTGGTGCGTCTCGGGATCGTAGCGATCGTGGTTGACTCCGAGAACGATGGTGATGTCCTCGTCGCTGGCCGGAGCCGATATGATGACCTTACGGGCCCCGGCTTCGAGGTGCCGCGACGCCAATTCGCGAGTCCGGAAGATCCCCGTGGATTCCACCACCACGTCGACCTCGAGTTCGCGCCACGGCAGATTCGCGGGATCCCGTTCCGACAGCACCCGGATGTCGTCGCCATCGACGACCAGGCCCCCGTCGGAGATCTCGACCGATCCCGGATACCCTCCGTGCACGGAGTCGTGGCGGAAGAGATGAGCGAGCGTCGTGCTCTCCGTCAGGTCGTTGACGGCCACAAAGTCGAGCTCGGTCGTCCCGGACTGCTTTGCGGCCCTGAGAACGTTCCTGCCGATGCGGCCGAAGCCGTTGATGGCGACTCGGATGGACATGGGTTGTTCGGCTCCCGCGACGGATTCGTGCGCCGGTTTCAGGTTGCTTGTTGGGAGATAGGGACGGTTCTTGCGAACGCGTAGGCGACGATCGACCTGGGATTGCCGAGCGCGAGTACTCCTGTTGCAGCCAGGGCTGTGGCCCCGGTGGTGATGACATCGTCCACCAGGAGTAGCCGACGGCCCTCCAACATCCCCGCTACCCCTTCCACCATCACGAACGCGTCACTGACGTTAGCCCGGCGCTGCATCGGATTCAAGGCGGTCTGGGTCCCCGCCTGGCGCTGCCGGCGCAGACACTCCAGTAGGGGAATGCCCATGGCCGTCGACAGGGCCGACGCGATGACAGCGGCCTGGTTGTACCCGCGCCGCCGGATGTTGCGTGAGGAAGTCGGCACAGGCACGACGAAGTCCGTCCTTCTCACCGCGGCTCCGGCCCTTCTCGCCATCTCGGTTCCCATGAATCGGCCCACGTCGCGCCAACCCTGGTACTTCAGGGCATGGACCAGTTCCCGTGCCGGGGACTCCAGCAGGCACACGGCGGCTGCGTGCTCCAATCCGTCGGGCCACTCCACGCACTCCATGCAGGACGGGGCCTCGCCCGTTCCCAACGGTGCTCCGCAACGGGAGCACAACGGGAACGGCACCTGCGGAAGACCCAGCCGGCAGTTCCCGCACACCGGCCCGAATCCGGCCCGGATGTCCGCTCCCGCCGATCCCCCGCACCCCGCGCACGCCGGAGGCAGGAGGTAGTCGGCGATGCCCCGCAGAACCGTGCGCGCCCTGGTCATTCCCGCCCCCGGCAGGCGGCTTCCAGTGCACTCCCCATGACGTCCCTGGGCGGCGCCTGGCCGAACCACCGGGCATAGGAAGCCTCCGCCTGCAGCACCAGCATGCCGCGCCCATCCACGGACGCGACCCCCAGCTTCTCCGCCTGACGGCAAAGCGGGGTCGGGACCCTCCCGTATACCAGGTCGATGACCAGGTTCGGTGTTGCATGGAGGGCCTCCAGTTCGATCACGGCGTGCCGGCCGCGAATACCCACCGATGTCGTGTTGACAACCACCGCGGGAGCCGACGCACGCCAGTCGGACAACGGGCGCACCCGGTCGTCGTCCAGCTCGGCCGCAAGCCTCTCCGCGCGGACCACGGTGCGGTTCCACAGGAGGACGCACGAGATTCCCGAAGAACGCAGCAGACCGTGGAGTACCGCGCGGGCGGCGCCTCCCGCGCCCAGCACAAGCACCGGCGACCTGTCGGGCAGGGACGAGGTCGCGGTCCGCCACATTCCCATGAACCCCTCCACATCCGTGTTGTCCCCCCATACTTCGCCGTCCCGCGCCCAGAAGGTATTGCACGCGCCCGTCGCGGCGACGGCGCGGGTGTGGCGGTCAAGAAAGGGGACCACGCGCTCCTTGTGGGGTACCGTTACGTTGCCGCCCCCGCCGTCCATGGCAAGCGCACGCATGATCTCTCCACATTCCTCGGCCGATACGCGGCGGGCCACGTATCGTGCGCGGCGACCCGCTGCATGGAACGCCGCATTGTGGATCGCCGGGGAGAGGCTATGTGCGACCGGGTCGCCCAGGATCGCGTAGAGCGCGCGCCGGTCTCGGGGCCTGCCCTTCACTCACCACCCTCCACTTCCGCCACCAACGCTGCCAGAGCGGCCTCCACCAGATGCCCAAGCTCGGCAAACGTAGCCCGGTAGCGGTCATCGGATCCGCCGAACGGGTCGTGCACCGCGCCTTCCTCGCCCGCCATTTCGGAAAGAAGGCGACATCGGTCGGTGCCTCCCAGCTCCTGGGCGCGGCGGAGGTGATGCGTGTCCATGCACAACACCACGTCCGATCGCTCCACCAGCTCCCGCGTCAGGACGGCACTCTTATGCCGATCAAGGTCCAGCTCCGCTTCCTGCACGACCGTACGGGCGCCCTCGCTCGCGGGCCCTCCCGTCAAGGCGGCGGTTCCGGCAGAGCCCACGGTCACCCATGACAACCCCATGCGAGCGATCAAACGGCGCGCGATGACCTCCGCCATCGGAGAGCGGCAGGTGTTCCCCGTGCACACGAAGGTGACGTGGACCCCGCGACGGGCGCCACCGGATCGCGACGATCGCGCCAGCCGCACGGCCTCGTTCAGGCGCGCCGGGTCCACCGACCCCGGGCGAATCACCTGGGGACCGCCAGCGCCAAGGCGCACGAGCGTGGATGGCGCGCCGCCGGGGAGAGAGCCCGCGTCCAGCGCGAACAGCGCCGTGCCCATCGCGCGACCCGCATCGCGTGCCGCGGCAACGGTCCGCGCGGGGGCACTGCCAGGCGGGTTCGCCGAGGTCGAGGTGATCGGCCGCCCGGCCGCATCGAGGAGATCCAGCGTGACGGGGTGCCCCGGGACCCGCACGGCTACGGAGCCATCGGCCGCCTTCGCGGCGGGATGAAAGCGGTCTTCCGGATCCTCTAGGACGAGCGTGAGAGGGCCCGGCCAGAACGCCCGTGCGAACAGGTGGCCGGCCCAGCCCAGAAGGTCGCGCACGAATTCCGCCGAAGGGATCAACACCACGAACCCCCCGCCTGCCCGCTCCTTGATCCGCCGCAGGCGCGCCAAGGGCGCATCGTCCAGAAAGCCGCCGATGCCGTAGACCGCCTCGGTCGGATGAATCACGAGTTCGCCGCGCCTCAGGCAAGCGAGCGTCTCTTCAAGCGGATTCACACGTGAAATGTGACAAGTCCTTTCGCAATATATGCTTCTGCGACAACAAGATCTTCCGGCGTAGTGATCTTGAGGTTGATCGCCGACGACGGCACCATGCGGACCCGCGCACCCATCTCCTCGACCATCGCCGCGTCGTCAGTGGGCGAGAGTCCGGAACCACGGCAATGCGCCACAGCTTCCTCGAACACGCCCCGGGGAAACGCCTGGGGTGTCTGCGCGTACCAGATGGCGTCGCGCCGGGGCGTGCCGACGATCTGGTCTCCGGCGGTCTCCTTGATCGTGTCGATCGCCGGAACTCCGGCCACCGCACCGCAACCGCCAGCCGCCAACCGAATACAGGCGTCGATGACCGCAGGCAGGGGAAACGGGCGCGCCCCATCGTGTACGGCCACGACACCCGCCTGCGACTTCAGGTGATCCAGGGCGTTGGCCACGGACTCGAAGCGGCTTGTTCCACCGCTCACGACGCGAATCCTGGGGTCGGCTTGAGCGAGTTGCTCACGGGCCGCTCCGCCACCCAGCGCGACCACCAGTTCCACGACATCATCCCGGACCAGAAAGGGGGTCAGCGCCCAGTCGAGTACCGCACGTCCTCCCAGTTCGATGAAAGGCTTGCGCACCCCGCCCATGCGTGCCCCGGCTCCCGCCGCGGGCACGATAACCGCCACCCCGCTCACGTCATGTCTTCGGACGGCTCCGCGTCACGGGACACCGAGTCGAAGCGGGTGTAGGACTTGTGGAAGTACAGCTCCACGGTGCCGGTGGGCCCGTTGCGTTGCTTGGATACGATCAGCTCCGCCTTCCCCTCCACCGAGTTGCCGTCCTTGTCGGTGGGTCCGATGTAGTATTCCGGCCGGTAGAGAAACATCACCAGATCCGCGTCCTGCTCGATCGAACCGCTGTCCCGGAGGTCCGAGAGCTGGGGGCGGCGGTCGGTTCGCTGCTCCGGCGCCCGGCTCAGCTGACTCAGCGCGATCACGGGCACCTCCAGCTCGCGCGCGAGCGCCTTCAGCCCCCGGGAGATCTCCGAGACCTCCTGAACCCGGCTCTCAGCTCTGCCGGAAGAGGTCATCAGCTGGATGTAGTCGACGACGATGAGGCCAAGGTTGGCTTCGGCCATCAGCCGTCTTGACTTGGCCTTCATCTCGAGAACGTTCGAGGTGGCGGAATCGTCGATCCAGATCGGTGCCGCGTTCAGGTGACCAGCCGCCCGGCCCAGTCGCTGGTACTCGTCGGCGTCCAGCTTTCCCCGGCGCACCTTCTGCGCGTCCACCCGCCCCTCGGCGCACATCAGCCGCAAGACCAGCTGCTCCTTCGACATTTCAAGGCTGAACACGGCAACCGGAACCTCGTTTTCGATCGCCGCCGTCTGGGCAACGTTGAGCACCCACGATGTCTTGCCCATGGAGGGCCGGCCCGCCACGATCACGAGGTCGCCGGGCTGCAGCCCCGTGGTCATGCGGTCCAGGTCGACGAAGCCGGTACGGAGGCCGGAGACATCTCCGGGGCTTTCCTGCAGTCTCTCGATTTGCTCGAAGGCCGAGTAGAGGACCTCCTTGATCCACACGAAGCCGTCGCGATCCCGGGACTCCGAGACGCGAAAGACCTTTTGCTCGGCCTGGTCCAGTAGCTCGTCGACCATCCTGTCGCCGGGCTCGTGCACGTCTCGCACGATCGCCTGCGCCGCGTCGATGAGTCGACGCAAAAGTGCCTTGTCGTGTACGATGCGGCCGTGGTACTCGATGTTGGCCGCCGTGGGGACCGCGTCCGTCAGCGAAGCCAGGTATTCCATTCCCCCGGCGCTCTCCAGTTCGCCGGTCCGGTTCAACTCCTCGGCGACGGTGATGACGTCCACCACGCTGCCGCGTTCGAACAAGCGGGTCATCGCGCGGTAGAGACGCCGGTGCGCCTCGCGATAGAACATGGAGTCGTCGACGAACTCCACGACCCGGGGAACGGCGTCGCCGTCGATGAGCATGCCGCCCAGGACCGATGCCTCCGCCTCGGGAGAAAACGGCGGCTGCCGATCGTACCCCGGCGCCTGATCCGCTACGGACTGGATCGGGATGGGCTCACTCACTGCGACTTTCCTTCCCCGAAATCCTCGCGTACCGGTCCAGAGGCACGGCGCGTGCGTCGACTCAAGCGTCTCCCCTTTCGTCCATCACCTGGCGCAACAACTGGAGATCATCCCAGGCAAGCCTGCTCCACCCAGGATTGCGGAGAAGCGCTGCCGGATGGTAGGTGACGACGAGAGGAACACCCTGGTAACTGTACACCTTGCCCCGGAGCTTGCCCAGAGCCCGCCTTGACGTTGTCAGCCACTGTGCCGCGAAGGAGCCCACGGCCAGGAGCACCTCGGGGGCCACAAGTTCGATCTGCCGCGTCAACAGCGGTGCGCAGGACTCGATCTCATCGGGCTGGGGATTCCGATTCCCCGGGGGACGGCACTTGAGAACATTGCAGATGTACACCGAATCCCTACGCGACAGCGCCACGGAGGCGAGCATCAGGTCCAGAAGCCGGCCGGCCTGCCCGACAAAGGGGAGGCCCGTGGCATCTTCGCGCGCCCCCGGCGCCTCGCCCACCACCATGAGGCGAGCGGTCGGATTCCCGTCGGCAAACACGACCGTCTTGCGTCCGTCGGCCAATCGGCACCGGGTGCACGCCATGGCGGCGGCGCGCAAGGCTTCATAGTCATCATTCACGACGCGCGCAGCTCCGGCCGCATCCGTAGCCGCTGAATCGGCGCCGACGCCGTCCCGCGCCTGCGCCAATCGCAGAATCTCGCCCGCCGCAAGCCCCGCCGGCACGATGCCCGGCTCACCCAGTCGCCGGCGCTGGTCCAGGTACGTGGCCAGGCGCGTCGAAACCTCCGTCAATCCCGCTCCCCTCCCCCCAACCGTCCCTCCACCACGTCGAGGATCTCCCAGGCCGCGGCGAACTTGGTCATCAGCGGCAACGCTCTTTGCCTCCCCTCGCGATCAAGGATCGTCACGCGGTTCGTGTCCGCCTCGAACCCGGCATCCGCCTCGCCCGCCGGGTTGGCCACGATGAGGTCGAACCCCTTGGCAGCAAGCTTCCCCGCGGCCCGCCCGACGAGGTCCGTCGTCTCCAACGCGAACCCCACCGAGACAGCGCCCGGTTTCATCCGCGCGTCGGACTCGGCGGCGATGTCCGGATTCTCTACCATGCGAACCGCGACCTCGCCGCCCGCCGACTCCCGCTTGAGCTTGTCACGACGCGGGGCGGCAGGACGGAAGTCGCCCACGGCCGCAGCGTGCACGGCAACATCCACGTCTCCAACCGTCTCGACCACGGCATCCCGCATCTCCAGCGCCGTCTCAACGCGGACCACGTCGACGCCGAACGGAGCGACCTCCGTGCCCGGGCCCGTGACCAGCCTGACCTCGGCCCCGCGCAGCCACGCCGCGCGCGCGAGTGCATGCCCCATCTTGCCGGACGAACGGTTTCCGACGAAGCGCACGGCGTCCAGCGGCTCGCGGGTCGGTCCCGAGGTGACGAGCACCCTTGCGCCCGAGAGAGCGCCGCCGGGGTGCAGGGCCCGGCCGACAGCGTCCACGATCGCCGACGGATCGGCCATCCGCCCGGGGCCGCTCCCCTCTCCCGCAGCCAGGCGGCCGGTGGCCGGACCCACGCGATGATACCCGGGCGCCGCGTCGAGCAACTCGAGGTTGGCGCGGGTTCTCGGGTGTGCGAACATCCTGTCGTTCATTGCTGGAGCGAAGACGACCGGCGCCTCGCACGCGGTCAGGACCGTGCCCAGCAGGTCGCTGGCCCGTCCGCAAGCGGATCGAGCCAGGAAATCGGCCGTCGCGGGCGCCACGCACACGCAATCCGCGTCGCGTCCGAGGGCCACATGAAGGGCTGCGCCTCCGACGGCGAAGAGGTCGATCAGGGGTCCGCGGCCGGTTACTCCCTCGAACGCGAGAGGGGCGACGAACCGTCGGGCCGCCCCGGTGAGCACCACATCCACCGTGGCGCCATTCAGCGTAAGATCGCGTGCGATCTGGATCGACTTGTACGACGCGATTCCGCCGCATACCCCGAGAACCACGCGCCTCCCCAGCCACGGAAGGCCCGGCTCCAACGCGCCCGCGGCCCGGTCCCCGGCAGCGCCCGGCTCCCGGGCGTCCTTCGCGGGGCCACCCGGACACACGGCGCGCTATTCCATCTCGAGACGGCGGCGCCTGACCAGCCGGTATTCGACCTGCCCGGAGGTAACCGCCTCCAGGGCACGCGTCGAGAGCTTCTTCTCTTCTCCCAGCGGGAGGTTGTCGCGCGGAAGCATGTTCAGCTCACGGGCGTACTTCGCGGCCACGAAGACGCCGAGGTATTTGCTCTGGTTGTGTTCGGCGATTTCACTCGGGGTGAAAACTCTCATGTCTCCTCCTTCCGGATCTCGTCGGCGACCCCGCGCCCGCGGATCCGTCCAATCTCGGCTGTGGCCCCGGCGTCGAGCTCCCGGCACAGTTCCTCCACGCGGCGATCGCGCGCACCCTTGCCGGCTCTGCCATCAGCGATCTCCAACACCTTCCGGACGGCCTCGCCCAGGTCCTGATTCACCACATGCTCTTCAAACGTCGTCGCCTTGCGAAGCTCCTCGCGCGCGGTATGCAGGCGGCGCACGATTCCTTCCGCAGACTCCGTGCCGCGACCGGTCAGGCGCGTAAGCCACTGCGCCGTGCCGGGCGGGAGGATGAAGATAACCAAGGCGTCGATGCCGCGCCTCATCACCTGACGGGCGCCCTGCACGTCGATATCGAGAACCGGGACGGTCCCCTCCTCCGCCAACCCCGTCAGGTTGTCGACGGGGGTCCCGTAGTATTCGCCGTGAACCTGCGCCCACTCCGCCAGTTCCCCCGACGCGATCATCTCCTTGAACTCCTCCCGGGAAACGAAGGAATACTCACGCCCGGAGCGCTCACGGCCGCGCGGCGCCCGGCTCGTCGCCGAGACCGAGAAGCGGAATCGCTCCGGATATCCCCGCACCAGACGGCTCGCAATCGTGGTTTTGCCCGCACCCGACGGACCGACCAGGATCAACGGCCTGGGCAGACTCATTCGACGTTCTCCAGCTGTTCACGAATTCGCTCCAGCTCCTCCTTGACGGCCACGGCCGACTTGGAGATTCCGGCGTCATTGGCCTTCGACCCGAGGGTGTTGGCCTCCCGGTTCATCTCCTGTACCACGAATCCGAGGCGCTTGCCGACGGGAGCCGACGTCATCGCAGGGCGGGAGGACTCGACTACTCCTGAGGCCGTATTTCGCTCAGGCGGCGTGCCACCGTCCCCCAACTGCTCGAGAAAGAATGTGACATGTGACCGCAGCCGGACGATCTCTTCGGCAATGTCCCACTTCTCGGCGAGGTACGCGATCTCGCGTGCAAGTCGGTCCTCGTCCACCTCCACCGCACCCGCCAGCGCACCCACGCGCTCGCGCAGGCGGTCGCGCTCCCGCACCAGGCGCGCCGGGGCACGCGTCTCAACGGCCTCCAACTGGGCGACGATCACTGCCAGAGCCGCGCGAATCTCCTCCTCGAGCCTGGCGCCCTCGCCCTCGCGCATGGTCACCACCTCGTCCAGCGCGGCGGCCAGGGACACAAGGAGTCCGTCCTCGTCGGGCAGGTTGTCGTGCGGCTTTTCACGCCGCCAAACTCCGGGCAGGGCCGCCAATGCCGCCAGATCCAGGGGCCCCTGCACCGCGAGTTCCTCTCCCGCTGTCCGAAGCGACTCCACGTGCCGCCGGACTCGCTCCATGTCCAGATCTGGCACGCCGGGGTCCTCCCGGTCGGCCGTCTCGCACGACACCGACAGCGACACGCGGCCCCTGGCCAGCCTTTCGCGCAGCTGCGCAATCGTCGCCGCCTCCAGATGCTCCCATCCCCGCGGAAGCCTGGCGCTGACGCTCAAGTGCCGATGATTCACGGTGCGGATCTCGACGCGGAGGACGCGGCCATCGTCCAATCGGGTCTCGGCTGTCCCGAATCCCGTCATGCTGCGGATCATCGCGGCGCTTGCCTTTGCGTCAGTTCCAGAATGTCCATCTGACTCCATAGATGCTGCGGGTCCCCGGCAGGATTATCCCCGGCACGTCCTGGTTGTTTCGCCTCAGGGTGAGGTTGTCGATCGTCGCAAAGATGTTCAGTGTCAGAAAGCGCATTTGCAGCCGGAAATACCAGTTCTGGTAGAAGGGCACCAGCGAGGGCACGAGCGTTCCGGGCTCGATCGTCTCATCCTCCTCCATCGGTTCCGCCTCGGTCGGCGACGGAACGTTCATGCTGGAACGCCCCTGCGCCCCGAGATCGACCCACAGCTCGAAGTTGCCGCTCGCGCGAAAGGTGCGATGAAAGGAGAGGCTGCCGCGGTAGATGTGGTCCGGAAAATACAGCGACATGGAATCCTGCGGCTCCCAGAACTGCACCTCGCCCACGAAAAACAGTCCGGTCGGACGAAGGGGCAGGCGGCCGGTGAGTTCCCAGCCCTGGCGCCGGGGCTGGGGAAGCACGAATCCACCGCGGTCGAAGAGCAGCTGCGTAGGCCATACCGAGTCCGCCTCCGCCGACAACCGGGCCCCCGTGACCTGGACCGAACGCCAGCGGAGCCTCGCGCCCACCCGGGTCCCGGAGCGGTGGGTGAAGCGGCTTTCCGGTGGCGGTTCGGCCTCGATTGTATCCGGTTCTGGGACCGGGTTGGAGATGCTGTCCTCCGGCTCCTCGGGTATCGGCGGGTTCAGGAACGGGACGGATCGGCTACCGCTGCCCCGTTCCACGAAGAACGATGCGTACGGAACGGGGGTAAGCCAAGCCGCCATGTCGTATCCGGTTCCCGTCCGCGCATCCCACGACTCGCGCCAGGCGCGACCGCTCGCACCGCCCCAGCGCGCAGAAGTGACCGATGCCTCGGCCGACAACTCGCGATCCGCGACCCCGGCGCCACTGTTGAATCGCGCCGCGGTGCGGGCCCACAGGGGCCCCCGACCCATCGACAGCTGCGCCCCGTACTGGCCGCGAGACTCGGGTGCAAAGGGGAATACCTCGGTGCTGTCGCCCGCTGCGATGGAGGCGCCCGTCGCCCACGCCTCCGCCACCGCGGCCTCGCTGAGCGACCAGTTTCCCTGCAGCGTCCAGTCCGACCGGTTGACCCTCGTCGGAGACGGCGTCAGAACGGTGCGCTGGCCCGCCATGCGACGCGTCTCGAACCGTATTCCCCCGCGGTCTCCCCTGTGAAGGCTGTAACGCAGCCACCCTCCCATCGTCGCGCCCGGGGCGTCCTGACTCTGCGTGTCCAGCCGCTCGACCGCGAGCGCCGCCTTGCCGCCGAACGCGCGCGGCAGGGAAAACGTCGCGCGCATCAGGTTGGTGTCCAGATCGCCCGTCCCCGCCTCGATGAGCGACATGGCCCGCGGGTCGCTGTGGACGAGACGTTGGAGATTCACTTCGACACCGGTGGCCCGCCGCACGACGCGAACCCGTTCGATTCCCGCCAGCGAGACTCGGGCCAGATCGGGGACCGAACCCTCGAGGGGCAGGTGCTCGACCCCGTCGTAGTAGAGACGCAACGCTCCCCCGGCGTAGCCCACCGGAAACACCGTCACGGCGGAACCGAAGTCCCCCCCGCGCACCCCGAGCAGGCCCGGTACTTCGGCGAGCAACTCCCACAGCGTCTGGCCGCGCGTCGCCAGCAGTTGCTCGCGGTCCCATTCCCAGATGCCGGTGGCCAGTCCGGCGGGGACCGGATCGGGGAGCGTAGGCATGACCGGTGGCGGAGGCAGACTGTCGACTTCGAGACTGTCGGCAGCGAGCGAATCCGCGACCAGAGTGTCGACTTCCAGTGTGTCGGCTGCAAGCGAATCGGCGACGAGCGAGTCGCCGGCCAGGCTGTCCGCAACCAGAAGCGAATCGACCTGCAGCGAATCCGGGACTTGCACCGTGTCCGGAGGTTCCTGACCGGCTATCGCCGAAGCCGCGAGCAATACAAACACGACCGGCGCGGTCGCCAGAGCTGACGCGGCCCAGGCCCGTCCAGGCGAAGACAGCCCCGACACGCCGCCTCTCAAACGCCCGCGCGCGCCCGCACCCACTCCAGAAGGAGGCGGCAGGGACGCCCGGCGGGTCCGTTCCGGAGGTAGGGCTTCTTCGTCTTGCCGTACGCCGTGCCGGCGATGTCCAGGTGCGCCCAAGGTGTTTGTCCGACGAACTCCGAGAGGAAACACGCGGCCGTAATCGTTCCGGCAGGGCGGCCGCCGACGTTCTTGAGATCGGCCACCTCGCTGAGCAGTTGCTTGCGGTACTCATCGTCGAGGGGAAGCGGCCAGCATGGCTCCGCCGCGAGGTCGCCCGCATCGCGCAACTCGCCCAGGAGTTCTTCATCGTTGCCCAGGAGCGCCGCGCGGTGGTGTCCAAGCGCGACCACGCAGGCCCCCGTCAGCGTGGCGCAGTCGACGATGGCCGCCGGCTCCCAGCCCAGGGCGTAGTCGAGGGCGTCAGCGAGAATCAGGCGGCCCTCGGCGTCCGTGTTGATCACCTCGATCGTCTTGCCCAGCCGGCTGCGCACCACGTCGCCCGGCTTTGTCGCCGACCCGTTCAGAAGGTTCTCCGAGCTGGGCACAACCGCCTTGACGTTGACGGGAAGGTCCAGTTCTCCGATCGCCCTCATCGCGCCCAGAACGGCGGCACCGCCGGACATGTCGTACTTCATCTTCTCCATGCCCCTCGCGGGCTTGATGGAGATGCCCCCGGCGTCGAAGGTCAGCCCCTTGCCCACCAGCACCAGCGGTGCCGCGCCGGCGTCGCCCCCATGGTGCTCCAACACGATCAGGCGCGGTTCCTCGTCGGAACCCCTGGCCACCGAGAGCAGTGCGCCCATCCCCTGTTCTTCCATCTCCGCGGGACCGAGAACCTCACACTGCAAACCCGAATCCGCCGCGAGACGCACCGCCTCGTCGGCCAGGCGCGACGGGGTGGCGAGGTTCCCCGGGGTGGCCTGGAGAGTGCGGGCCAGGTTTTCGGCGCTCGCAAAAGCCCGCCCGAAACGGACGGCCTCGTCCCACGCATGCGGCGGCGCGCCT
Organism: Gemmatimonadota bacterium; assembly: GCA_009844885.1. Classification (GTDB taxonomy): domain Bacteria; phylum Gemmatimonadota; class Gemmatimonadetes; order Longimicrobiales; family Gaopeijiaceae; genus Bin94. The sequence continues at coordinate 6,410 of VYAQ01000069.1, read as the reverse complement.
ACGATCAAGCCGGAGCGAAGGAGGCGGCCCCGTCCATCGCCGTCCCCATCCGGCCCCGCACGTGACTTGAGCTCGTCGAAGCGCCACGCGGCCAGCACCATCCCTTCCGTCGCGGCCTGGACATGCCGCGCCTTCACGCCGGGCCCAGGATGGACGAGGCTCAGCGCGAGCGACGGCAGCCGCCGCCCTTCGGCAAAGCGCACGGCCTCCCCGGCGGCGCAGCGAACCGTCTCGGGGGTCAGCGATCCCGAAGCACCCACACCGAGGTAGAGCACTCTCCGCGGACCATCCGTGCCACGGTGATGACCGGCCACGCGGTCGCCCGTACGGCCGCGGAAGTCGCCAAGCGCCGCGGCGCGGCCGAGCACGCCACCGAACTGTGCGTCGAACCCGCTCAGATCCTCGAAGGGGCGGTCGGAAGCGACCAGGACCGCCATCAGCGGTGTCTCGACCGCTTCCGGGGCCGTGGACGACAGTGTCAGGTCCATCTCGCGGAACTCCCGGCGGGCAGCGCTACATGTGGGCGACGATGGTCTCGGCGAACCGCGAGGTGGAGACCGTGGTCGCGTCCTCCATCTGGCGCTCCAGGTCATAGGTCACGAGCCGAGCGGCCACGGCGCCTTCCAGCCCGCGGTCGATGCCTCTTGCCGCCTCGTCCCAGCCCAGGTGCTCAAGCATCATTGCTGCCGACAGGATCAGCGACCCCGGGTTGACCTTGTTGAGTCCCGCGTATTTCGGTGCGGTGCCGTGCGTCGCCTCGAAGAGCGCCACCGAGTCGCCCACGTTGGCGCCCGGGGCCATCCCCAGTCCACCCACCTGAGCCGCGCAGGCATCCGAAAGGTAGTCGCCGTTGAGATTGGGGGTCGCCACGACCGAGTACTCGGCAGGGCGCAGCAGGACCTGCTGGAACATCGAGTCCGCGATGCGGTCCTTGATCACCACCCGTCCATTCGCCTTCTCGCCGTCCCAGAGCCGCGCCTCGGAAACGGTCTCGCCGGGAAACAGCTCCCGGGCGACTTCATACCCCCAGTCCCGAAACGCTCCCTCGGTGTATTTCATGATGTTGCCCTTGTGCATCAGCGTCACCGAGTCCCTTCCGCGTGCCAGGGCGTAGCGGATGGCCGCGGCGACGTGGCGCTTGGTGCCGAACGGACTGATCGGCTTGATCCCGATACCGCTCGCCTCGCGGATGGAAGCGCCCATGCCCTCCCGCAGGAAGCCGCGCACCCTGTCCGCTTCGGGGGTCCCCGACGCCCATTCGATTCCCGCGTACACGTCCTCGGTGTTCTCTCGGAAAACCACCATGTTGACCTTGTGCGGTTCACGAACCGGCGAAGGCACGCCGGGGATCCATCGTACCGGCCGAATACAGGAATAGAGATCCAGGACCTGGCGCAGCGTGACGTTCAGCGAGCGTATGCCGCCGCCCACCGGCGTCGTGAGGGGACCCTTGATTGCAACCTTGAACTCGGTCAGTGCGTCCAGAGTCTCCTGAGGCAGCCATTCACCCGCGCGGTCGTTAGCCTTTTCTCCCGCCAGCACCTCCATCCAGGCAATTTGGCGCCTTCCGCCGTACGCTTTCGCCACCGCCGAGTCGACAACATGACGGGTTGCCGCCCAGATATCGGGACCGATTCCGTCACCCTCGATGAAGGGAATGATCGGCCGGTCCGGAACAACCGGACGGCCGGTGTCGCCGGTGACGGTCTCACCGTGGGGGGGGATGGAGGCGTACTGGTACGGGGACACTCGCGGGCTCCGGGTTGCGGGGGACGGCATGGACCATGGGATAAATGTGACGGCTGGGCAGGCGCATTAGAAGGGGGAGCGGACGACCAGCCACCGGCCGTGACAGATGGCCGGACAGATTCTAGCTTGAATTTGTCACCACTCACGCCGACCACCCATGGAAGAGGCGGTCAACGGAATGGAAGCTCGCCAGTCGCAGACTCGATACCGCCGGCATTGGGGGATTTCGCCCAGGACGCGCTACCAATTGGGTCAATGCGCCTCCCTGGTCACCGCGATTGCCGCCGTGCCGACACGGCCCGCGATCGGCCGCCGGCTGGTCGACCGCGCGTTGACGAGAGGCGCCATGGCTACCGCCGACATCGCCGGAACGCTGCTCGCCGAAAACGGAGCCACGCGCGCAACCGCCGGGCGGAATCCGCAGACCGCCCGGCACTCCGAATCCAGGGAGGTAGTGAACGTGGTCGACGCGACCGTCGTGCTGCTGGAAGAAGTCGCCGCGGGGGAGGCTCGATCCATCGACGCGGACCTGCTCAGGCGCCTGCACGCGATGATCGGAGACGGTCTGGGCGACCGCTGCGCCGGCAAGCCGGGACAATTCCGCGAGGAGAGCGCGGGCGGACCGTACAGCGCTCCCCGGGCGGACGAGGTGGTTGGCCTCGTGGACGGCGTGTTCACGTGGTTGCAGCGGGAGTTCTCCGACGGCGGCCGGGATTTCGGCCGCGCGGTGGTGCGGGCCCTGGTCACCCACGTCTACGTGCTGTGGATCCGACCGTTCGCGGACGGCAACGGCCGCGCAGCGCGCCTGCTGGAGACATATGTTCTCGCGGCGGCGGGCAGCCCGGCGGTCGCCGCTCACCTGCTGAGCGAGTTCTATGCCGGTAGGCGGGACGAGTACTTTCGCCAGCTCGAACAGGCATCGCGCGACCGCTCCCTGACCTCCTTCATCGCCTACGCTGTCGAAGGTCTCCGCGACGGACTGCAGGAGTGCTTCGAGACGGTCACGCGGGTCCATTTCGAAGCGGCGTGGCGCGGTTTCGTCATGGAACGGTTCACGGCGCAGGACTACCGCAAGAAGAGCGTCTTCCGCCGCCGTCGGGACCTTATGCTCGCGCTTCCCCTGGACCGGTCGTTCACCATGGCCGACCTCACCCGCCTCGACCCGCAACTCTCCGCTCGCTACGGGGAGCTATCCGCGCGGACCCGCCGACGCGACCTGGCAGTCCTGACCGAGGCGGGGCTGCTCGTCGAATCGGAAGGCGTCTTCACGACGAACACCGATGCCCTGCGAACGCACGCGGGTCCGTCGCGACGTCATCCGGACAGGCCGTAGTTCGGTGCGCACGCCATGCGTACTACGATGCCGCAGCAGCCGGGCCGTCGGCGGCGGCCCCTCAGTCTCCGTCCGCGGCCTCGCCGTCCCCGTCCGCGGTCTCGCCGTCTGCGTTCACCTCCCCCAGCCCCGAATCTCCGTCCCCAGGGCGCGGGAAAAACTGATCGATCAGGACGGGATTGTCGTCGGGATCCATGAGGACGATACTCGCCGGTCCGGTCCCGTGCGGGTCCGTGTCGGTCGTGATGTCGATCCCCGCCGCGACCAGCGAAGCACGGATATCCCGTACGTCCATGAATTCCGCGACCCTGGAGGTGTCCTGGGCCAGACCCGGGTTGAATGTCAGGATGTTCTTCTCGAACAGGCCCTGAAAGAGACCGAGAATCGTGGTTCCGTTGATCATCATCAGGTACCGTTCCCCGTCACCGCCGGTCACGGCAAACCCGAGTTCCTCGTAGAACGACCGCGAAGCCGCCAGGTCCTTGACGGCGAGGCTTACCGAAAACGCACCGAGTTGCATGGATGGCCGACCAGTTTCGGGGAGAGTTGCGAGTGTGCGGTAGTCCAGTGGGACAGTCGCGGTTGTCGCGCGACCCGGGATATCCCCAATGAAGATAGGCTCAACGACGACCGTGAGCGTCGCCTCACCGGAGGCGGTTCCCTGAGAACGGGCCCTGCCCCCCCATGACTTCGACACCGCCATCGTCGCCAACCGGACATCGTGCGCCCGCCCGGCCGCTTCGTGCGATGGGGGTCGACTACGGCACCCGCCGGGTCGGTCTGGCCCTGAGCGACCCGACCGGCACGCTCGCGACGCCGCTGACCACACTCGTGCGCCGCCATGGAAAGAGGGCCCCCGTCGGGAGAATCGTGGAACTCGCCAGAAGGCATGATGTGGATCGCTTTGTGCTGGGACTTCCCCTGCATCCGCAAGAGGGTGAGAATACATGGACTGCCGAGGCTCGCAAGTTCGGCAGGCGGTTGCGGGACCGGAGCGGACTGCCCGTCCATTTCATCGACGAGTCCTACTCTTCGGCGGAGGCGGAAGCGAGGATCCGCTTCGTCGGAGCGAAGCGGGCGAAGAGGGAAGACAAAGCGAGGATCGATGCCGGAGCAGCCGCGATCATCCTCCAGGACTGGCTCGACGCCCGTGCCCTGGACGCACCAGCGGATCGGGACGGAGGCGGAGCGGCGTAGCGTTCTTGCGGGCGGAGTCCTGTTGCTGGCGATTCTCGTGGTGATGCTGGCGGCAACCGGCCGGCACGGCACCGCAGCCCAAGACGCGGTGCTGGTTGAAATCCCTTCGGGCACGCGCTTCCACGAGGTGGTTGCCATTCTCGAAGACCGGCGCGTGATCACCCAGCCCCGCCTGTTCGGCGTTTACGCGCGCCTGCGCTCGCTGGACCGCTCGGTCAAGGCGGGCGTGTACCAGCTCCCCCGCGGAGCCCGGTTTTCCGAGGTACACACCGCGCTGTCCAGGGGTCACGTGCTGACCCATCCGGTGACCATCCCCGAGGGTCTCACGATCAAGGGAATGGCGGGCCGCCTTGCAGTGGCCGCGGGCTCGGATTCGGCAACTGTGGTCAACGAGTTGAGCGGACGGGGATTGCATGCAGCATGGAATGTTCCGGGTCCGGGGCTCGAGGGCTACCTCTTCCCGGACACCTACCGATTCGCCGAGGGGGTGGGACTGGAGCGGGTCGTTTCGGCCATGATCGACCGTTACCACCGATACTGGACTCCCGAGCGGCGGGAGCGTCTCGCGGCCACCGGCCTCTCCGAAGGGGAAGCCGTCACCCTTGCCTCGATTGTTCAGGCAGAGGCGACGCTGGCATCCGAGATGCGCACGATTTCGAGCGTCTATCACAACCGGCTGCGAATCGGCATGCTCCTCCAGTCGGACCCCACGGTTCTGTACGCGCTCGGCGGCCACCGGCGCCGCCTCCTGCACGCCGCCATCGATTCCGTGGCGGACGACCCCTACAGTACCTACGCACACCCGGGGTTGCCGCCGGGCCCCATATGCGCACCCGGGGCCGCCGCTCTGGACGCCGCGCTGGACCCCGCAGACACGGACTACCTGTACTTTGTCGCCGGGCCCGACAATTCCCACATCTTCACTCGGTCGTTGCGCGAGCACAACGCGGCCCGGCGGCGGGTCGGGCGACCGTAGCACACGCCAGGGAGCGGGACGGCCATGGCGCGCGGCTGGTGACGACGATGCCGATATCGCCCGGCTCGCTGGCTCGTCTCCTGCGTCTGATCGTCGTCACCGACCGACGTCTGGCCGACCCCGGAGACGTGACCGAGATCGTTGCGGAAGCGCTGCAGGCCGGTGCGCTGGCCGTGCAGCTGCGCGAGAAGGCACAACCGCCGCGCGAGGTGCTGCCCCTCGCACGTCGGCTCCGGGCCGACACGAGACGCCACGGGGCGTTGTTCTTCGTGAACGATCGGCTCGACCTCGCCCTCGCCGCGGAAGCGGACGGGGTCCATCTGGGACCGGACGACCTGCCCGTCCGGGCGACGCGCGAACTCGCACCGCCAGGGTTCCTGATCGGCTATTCGGCCGATGAAGTCGACAAGGCGCGCCTCGCGGTCCGGGATGGCGCGGACTACATCGGTTGCGGGACCGTGTACCCGACCGCCACCAAGCGCGACGCCGGCAGGGTGACGGGCATCGAAGGACTTCGCACGGTCGCTCGCGCGATCAACGCACCCGTTGTGGGGATCGGCGGTGTCACCCCTGCGCGGGCACCCGCCGTGGTCGCCGCCGGAGCCGCGGGATGCGCGGCGATCGGTGCCGTCATGGCCGCTGCGAATCCACGGCGCGCGGTGGCGGATTTCCTGCGGGCCGCGAAGCACGGCGCACGCCAACCCTGAGCCGCCGGACGCCCAGTCGACGCAACCACCGTGCTCCAGCCCGCGACAAAAAAAACGCCCCGTCCAGAATTCCACATTCCGGACGGGGCGTTCGGCAGAATGGCTGGCGGCGACGTACTCTCCCACCGGGTTGCCCCAGCAGTACCATCCGCGCGGCAGGGCTTAACTTCCGAGTTCGGGATGGGATCGGGTGTGTCCCCTGCGCTGTGGCCACCAACCAAATGGCAAATGGGGAAGGAAGGAAAGTGCCCTGAACGTGCAGGAAGCGAGAAAGAGGATGTGCTGGTCAAGCCTCTCGGGCCATTAGTACGGCTCAGCTGCACGTGTTACCACGCTTCCACTTGCCGCCTATCAACGTGCTCGTCTCGCACGGCCCTTCCGAGAACAAAGTCTGGGAGTACTCATCTTGGGGGGGGCTTCCCACTTAGATGCTTTCAGCGGTTATCCC
>VYAQ01000091.1 GCA_009844885.1 Gemmatimonadota bacterium | reverse complement strand
CCGCCGTGGTCGCCGAGGTGGACGGTGTCGACGCGGAGGGCCGGGCTGGCCGTCCGGCCGGGGCTTGCGGCGGACTCCGATGGAGACGGGCGTGGGCCGTGTCTTGCCGAAGGTGAGGCGTCCGGTGCGGTACTGCCGGGTCTTGCGGAGATTGTATGTAAATGTGGCCGTTGCGGATGGAGGCGAGGCGGGAAGTCCGCAGGTCGCCGTAGACGTGGAACATGCGCCACAGGATCACCTTGTGGCCGGTCCGGAGGGCTGGCCGAAGGTCTCGTCGACCTCGGCCAGCAGGGCGGCGTCTTGAGGCGTGTAGCGGCGTGGAAAGGCGTTGGCCGGGGCCTTCCCGCGGTGGTCCCGGATGTTCCCGGTCCGGCGGTGCTGGCGGACGAGGCGGGTGACCTGGACTCTCGAGATGCCGGTGACCTGCTCCAGGTACCGCTTCACCAGACTCTTGTCGGGTCTGTGGAGGCCATGGTACTCGAAGCGGACCAGCGTGCGGCGCACGAAGGCGGAGGCGGAGGTGCGGTCGGCGGGCTCGAAGTCCGCGGCCTCGCTGCCCTCCAGGAAGGCGCGGATCTGGTCGAGGGTGCGAATCCGTTCGGTGCGAAGTGTCACGATCATCCTCCAATGATCTGTTCGCCCCGGACTTCAGGCTCATTTCCCGCTGGAAACCCGCGCCCCGTTCAGGCTCATTTCCCGTTGGACAAGACTGGACCTCGCGCCGGACCACTTCCAGCGTTACGTTACGTTACGGAGCGACGCGCACGATACTTGAAGGCGCGTTGGGAGCAGACCCCGCCCCTTCGAGACGGTGGTGTGCGGGGCGCCCTGAGATCGTTGGGTGACCGCGCCTGTGCTATTGATCTAAGGGCCCGGTAGTGACAATGGGGACTTCTCACTCGTGATCCGGGGAAAGAGGAGTACATTGGTATAGGAATGGGCGGTCTCATGACCATTGTGAGAGCGACGATACAGCACCTTCTCCGCCGTAAGTGGCAACTACCCGTGGCCGTGTTTTCTTGCGGAGTGGCTTTGGTGGCGCTGCACCATTCTTTCGATGTGGACGGGCTCAGAGAGACGTTCTTTGAGGCTAGGCGAGAGAGCGCTGCATCGCGGTCACCCGAGCAGAATGCGGCGATGGCCACTTGGGGAGTTTTGGGGCCGATTCTCAGGATCCTAGACGGCCTCTTCACGATCGGTCCGTTGCTGGTCGGCATGCTCATGCCAGGCGGGGTGGTCGCCAACGAGCGCCGCACCGGCGCAATCATGCTCTGGGCCCAGCACCCGATGCCGCTGAGGCGCTTCTACATGCACCGCTACTTGGGTATGCAGACCGCCAACCTAGCCGCATTCGTGCTGATCGGCGTTTCCTTCGTCTCTGGCTTTACGTTGCCCCCTGGCGCAATCGCGTCATTCGACCGATTCGTGGAGTCCTGTCTACTGGGTTTCGTTGGCTGTGCGATCAGCTTTGCCATTTCCGCTCTCGGCATTCGGCGCGCCGCTTTCCTGACGTTCCTGTACTTTGTCGGATCCAACTCGACGATGTCGGCCCAGCTGAGAGACTCCTCGTTGGTTTCGTCGGACATGTTGCCGTTCCTGATTTTCCCTACAGGGGCCGTCGCAGAGTTCATGACGGGCTTCCCGTCGGATGTCCTTTGGAATTGGGGCGCCACTGGCCTCGTCCTGTATCACTTCACCCTCTGGACGGCGATCGCTTGGTTTGGGCTTTGGCGGCTTGAACGTCGGCCGCTCAAGCTGTAACCTCTTGTTCCATTGAGGAGAATCCACATTGGCCTGTTGCTAACAGTAACCGCTGCGCCCTAGTCTAGTTGGCTAGCTGGGAACGGGTAGTTCTAGATCACCGATGGCAACATTCCCGGACACGGCTCGCCGCTGACTCGGCGGATCGGGCGCATCGACACTCCTGTTGCGGAGTTGCCATAGGTCACCTCCACATCGCCCAACCCCTCCACGTATTGCATTCCGGTGTCGAGGCGGAACACCAGCGCGCTGTCGGCGTAGATATGCCCGATCCGCTGCGTTCGGTTTGATGGCGTGCGCACCATCGCGTAGCAACCGGTTTCGGGGTCGATGATGGTGCCCTGCACCGTTTTGTCGCTACCGAAGAGCACGAGATTGCCCTGGTCGTCAAACGACGCCCGCAGGTTTCGGCTCCACATGGGGCACGGTCTCGTGAGAGTCTGTCCGCCCAGCCGCGACTCCCGCACGCAGCCCGGATTCTCGATGAAGTCGGTCGGCAGCGTTATCCGGCCCTCTTCGGCACCAGGACGGTAGACGAACACCGTGTCGGGTCCGGCGTCGTAGCTCGACACGACATAGGCGACATCCTCGTCCTCAGCGCAGGCGATCCGTGAGGACACAAGTCTCATGGTGATCGCTACGCCGGCCTCGATCGTCGGTGCGTCGATCACGCTGCCCTTCGCCAGCACGGGCCCTATGTTCTCGTCTCCGTCGAAACCGCGCCGCACCACGCCACCTTGGGTGGGCACCGCTGGGGCACCGGAGAAATCGCATACGGCATCCCGTGTCGGTGCCTCCGGCGTCCACGAGCGAACGAACTGGCCAAGTGCATCGAACTCGATGACCCTCACCAGACCCGAAGCATAGACCCCGCCGCCGCGGGCGACGGCCAAGCTGCGGAGCCCCTCCGTCAGCTCCGCAGGGCCGTCACCCGTCGGCGTCGGAATCGTGCGAATCCACTCGCCTGTCGTCAGCGAGAAGGCCATGATTCCCTCGGGCTCCTCGTCATCCTGTACATAGAGGACATTGCTGGCCCAATCGACGACTGCGGTGCGGGGGTACATCGCCCGCCACTCGTCTTCGATGATGGTACGGCCCGCCTCGAGGTCAACCGTCACGACCTGCTGCGCCTCGGCCACAGTAACAGAAAAGACGGCGAGAGCCGCCACCCAAGGAGCTATTATCCACGTCATCATGAACCTTCCCCCTATTCTGTCAGTCAGCCTACTCGAATGTGCAGTCGCCGTACTCGCACTGAAGGATCGTAACCTCCACGCTTTCGGTCCCTTCGTCCGTCTCGACCTCGATGGTGACGGTTACCCTGGTCTGCTTCTTGAGCTTGCAAAGCGTGATGTCGATGTGGATGTCCCCCTCGTCGTTCACATCGACGTCGACATCGGCCAGGTACTTGTCGCACTCGGGGTCGTCGTCCGGAATGGCGGCGAGTGCGCACGCCGTCATCGGGATCGGAGGTGCCATCGCCGCGGAGGCAACCCGCGGGGTCGTGAAGGTGGTCAGCCATGCGGCGACCAGGACGGCACTGATGAACTTCTTCATACCGTTCCTCCCATGTGGGAAGGTGGGTCTTCTGTTGGGTATGTTCAGCCCGAACCCGGTGGATCGATCACGACATGCAGCACGCGCACGGACTGCACATCCAGCGCGCCCCGCTGGACACCGGCAATCCGTTCGCCGTCGCCGGCCAGGGGCTCGAACCCGTCGGGCACCTCGACAGTGCCAATGTACTCGTAGCTGCGACTGTCGAACAGGTCGTAGAGATGAAACGCCCATGCCTCCATATCGTCGCCCACGGCTGGGGCAAGCTCATCGCCAACCCCGATGCCCCGACGCACCCACACGGTACGACCGGGTGGTCCTGGGAAAACGTTGCTGACCACCGGCAACGTCTCTCCAAATGTCACGTCGCCATAGATCTCGGCCAGAACCGGATCGTCCGTGCCGCCGGTAAGCGATTCTCGCAAGCCGGCCTTGAGGGCTTCCGGCGTAGGCCTGGGCATGGCGGACGGCCTGACGAGTCTCCCTAGCACCGTTCCAGACGAGCCGTCGAGAATGTCGATCTCGTAGCGGTCGCTCATCGTCGCCGCGATTCTGCCATCGCGTAATTGCGCGACGATCGGCCGCGGGATGAAGAACGCGATGCCGGATCCGGCATCGACCGTTCGGCCCGACCAAATCGTTTCGTTGTCGCGAAGCCGCACGAGGTGACTCTGAGATTCGGTCTCCCGGCCGGCAAACAGCTCTCCGCCGGCGGCTGACTCCGCCACCACATGGCCGTTGCCATCGAACGCAACCTTGCCACCAAAGAGATCGCCGGACAGATGCGAACCAACGATCGTGCCTTCGGCCGTGAACACAGTGACGCGGCGGAAACTGCTCACCGCCACGCTGCCATCTTCCGACACCGCCACTTCGGCAGGTTCCGTCTCGAACTCGCCCGGCCCTTCGCCCTGGCCTCCCCATTCGAGCACTTCGCGACCTTCATCGTCGAACACCACCACGTTGAAGTTGTCACGATCGACAACAACCAGATGCCCGTTGGCGGTGAAGGCCATCGAAACGACGTGGGCGAACGGTCGCTCGTCCGGGTTGTCTCCGATGTGGAACTCCTCGGAGAAGGTGGCGGCAAGCAGGTGGGGGCCTGCCTGCACCCCCACCTGCTCGTCAGTGCATGTCGCGGCCAGCACCAGGCTCGCCGCAACCATGATGGATCGGGTCACGATCAGGTCGGATCGGTCGGACATGTGTCCTCGGCAAGCCGCATGGCCCTGCAGCGGATGACGAGCGAGTCGAGGCTCTCCTTGGTGATCCGTCCCTCGGCGTAATCATCCACGCCGTCCTTGGCCTCCGCACACGCCTTATCGGCGAGCTCGGAGATCTCCTCGCAGGTGTCGGGCTCCTGGACAATCACCGCCAGTGTGCCGCTAGCCAGGGCCACCGTGAGCATCAGGGCGAAAGCGAGGACGAACAACTTCTTCATGGTAATGCTCCTTCCTGTGGTACTGCTGGTGTGACGGCCGTCCCCTCGTGGGACGGCGCAAAACGACCCCATGGTAGGGGAAGCCTCCGCCAAATTCAAGTCCTAGTTTTGTCCAACGTGTCTTGTCCAACGTCAGTCCGTTCACTTTCCATTCACATCACTATCCGTCCACCAACGCCCGCCCCCCGGATGCAAGAAAATGCGGCTCCTTGCGGCAAGTGCATAGTCACCCGATCCAACGGTCCTCGCAGGAAGACACCGGGCCAGTGCTCGTCAGTGGGTGTTCGTTCTCGCGGCATGGCAGCAGCGTCCGACTGCCTCTGGATTACCTCAATAATGGTCCGCTGTCAATGGGCATTGAAAATGGCACACTTTCGAGCATTGAAAATGGCACACTCC
>VYAQ01000329.1 GCA_009844885.1 Gemmatimonadota bacterium | reverse complement strand
GGGCACAGGTGCCCGGTTCGGGCGCGGGGCCGTGCGCGTTTTCACACCCGGCCCCGAGCCCTCCAAGGGTCGCTCCCCAGCCAGCGATCCGTGCCGGAAGGCAGTTCAGATCAATGGTCGGCTCACCGAACTGGACTCAAACCCTTAATCCCCATGGCCAAGAGCCACCTCCCGGCGCGTCCGGGGCAGACCGCCCGGAGCGGCTGGCCCACGAGCCCCGACACGCCCTCGACACTCTGCGGGATGACCGTGTCAGTGGCGGGGCTTGCCACGAGCCTTCGCCGCGAGCACTCGTCCCGACATCTGCGAGCGGTGCCGGAAGGCGCATCTCGACAATCCGCTGCCGAGCAGCCGGTGACGAGTCACCGGTCCCGTCTCCTGGGCCTCATTGCAGCGCGAGTGGGACCGCTCAGCGGAGCGCAAGCTGCCGTCGTTCCGGGGACGCGGACCGATCACATCAGGGTCCTCGGGCTCGTCGGATTAGGATTGGGGGCTGTCAATGAGCATCGAAACATCAGGGCCCGAGAGCTGCCCTGCGGAGAGAGCGGAGCAGTTCGGCTCCGGTGGGGAAGCCACCTTCGCGCATCGCGATCCTTCCAACTCGGTAGGACGATACGCCGAGATCGCGAGCAATGTGCGCGAACGTTTCGCCGTATCGGTTCGGGGAACTCCTCCCCGGCGACTACACGGTCTCGATCTCGGGTTTCGACACCCCGCGACTACGAGTTCGCGACCACCTCCCGGGACGTGAGCGTTGGTCTCGACGAGACCGTAACGGCCTTCATCGTTGGCGTCCTGCTCCGCACTTCGGGCATTGCGGGCCGGGTGACCGTCGAGGGCGGTGGCCTCGGCGAAGTGACGGTGACGCTTTCGGGCGCGGACGACCGTACCACGACGACCGACGCAAGCGGCCAGCGTTCCTTCGGGGGTCTGTGGGCGGGCGACTACACCGTTGCTATCTCATGCTACTGCGACAGCTTGTATGTTTTCGAGAAAGCCAGCATCGAGGTCACGCTCGCCAACGCTGAGAGTGCAATCGTCAACGTCGAGGGTCGGCTAGAATTGCGTCACTGGCCTCCTAGAATGCATCTTCCAATCGTGGGCACGGGCTGCGACGGATGGTGTACGCACCGAAGTGAAGGTGCTGGCCTACCAGCGTGCATCATCGACTTGGCATCCCGAATCGACAGCACGTCGCAGGAGTTCGGGAAGCGGATCGAGCGCACGGAGCCCGGAAAATTGGAAAAGGTTCGACCGCATGGAGGCGCGGTTGCCGGCGGCGATCCAACGACGCAGAACCTGCTCTGGAGGCGGAAGCCGGCTTCCTACAACCCCTGACGCCCCGAAGACCCTGAACATGTCGCTGTGACGCTGGCGGAAACTGACGGGAAGACGGGGGGCAGAAAACACACCCCACAGAGGGGATGAACCATGAATTGGCCAGGATGGGGCGACGTGCTCCCGATGCTCGCGGTAATCGGTGCGCTGATTGGGGCGGCGTGGTCATGGGCTAAGCTGTCCGACCGAACGGTTTCGCGGGCGGTGGAGAAGGCGGGGCGGGAGGCGGAGAAGGCCGCCGAAGCGTCGGCGGATCGCCTTTACGAGCGGCTGCGGGGGACTGACTTCCGGCACGTCGAAGAAGGGATGAAGGCCATCGAAGATCGGGTGGGCCGGATGGACGGGCGCTTGCGGGACGCGCTTGCAGAAGTGCGCGGAATCGGCGCGGTCGTCGAAGATGTGCGGCGAACCGTGGCGGTGCTCGCGGAACAATCGCAACGGCGCGAAGACGCTCCGTGGCGCAGCGGGAAGGTGCCATGAGCATCGCCGACAAGCGCTTGTCCCGCACCGCTGCGGATTCGTACCGCGACTTAATGGAACAGGTGAAGAAACGCACAGAAGCGGTGAGCTTCTTTATGCGCATGCATGGAATGTACGCACAGGTCGTAGCGGAATCTGTCGCTCTGCAGCTTCGCAACATCCTCGAGACCATCGTTCTCGGCTCCCTCGTGTCGGATCTCCCTGAGTACGAGAAGCGCAGGGCCGACATCAGGAAGACGAAGAGGATGTCCCTGCTGATGAAGACCATGGATTCGGTCAACAAGGACTACTATCCGGTCCCCACCAGACAGGTCCTGGATGCGTTCGGCAGGGTGACCGAGACGGTCCCGGTCGAGTCGGGTTTCCTGACCAAGGACGAGTGCCCGAGGCTCTACGGGAAGTGTGGCAACATGCTCCACACACTGGGACCAGCTGCCGATCCCTTCTCGTTTCTGGATGAGGCTCCAGAGTGGTTGAACAAGATCATCGCACTATTGAATCACCACCAGATCCAGTTGTCGAACCCGGACATCCAGCTTTGGACGCTGATGAACGCGAGTTCGGACAGCCGGGTTCACGTCTACACGTTCGAGCGCGTCCGAGAGAAAGATGTTCGGTTTCTCCCGCGCGACGCCCAGGCACGGTTCGAGCGCTTGAGTGAGGACTCCAAGCTTTAGAGCAGGCCGTGGAACAAAGGGGTAGCCGAAGGCACCGCGCGGATGGTCCTCGGAGGCGAGTTCCGCGTCGCCGGGGCTGCCCACATGGGCACTAGTCGCGATCCAGAGAGGCTCGCCTGAGACGCTTCCAATCGCAGGCTTCCGGAGCTTGCGCCAACTAAACCCGGGGACGCCTCCCCTTCGAACGCGGCCGCATCGGTCCCCCCATCCGTGAACATTTTCTGAACGGTGTCCGGCAACAGGTCCGATTCCACCGGGTCATTGAGCGCGTCAAGACGCTCAAGCGATTCGCCGGGTATCCTGCGGTATCCGCCCACCCGTAGACGCCGCAAGGCGGCCCCGCGTTGTCGGCGAAGCGCCTTGGACTCTGGACGGTGCTTCAGGGCGCGCTTCACCACGCGGCGGCGGAAGTCCTCGCTCAGCGTGGGGAAGATCTCGCTGAGGGTTCTCGGTTTGGTCGCGGGCTGTTCGATCACGGGGACTGCTCCGGCCGCTGGCGGTGGCCTCCAAGCCATCCGCGACCGCCATCAGCGAGTCTCGGGCCCGCCTTCCCGAAGGGATCGCTGGCCCGGAGCGACCTCCCGCAGAGGGTTGGGATGGCGTGCACATCCCAACCCTCCCCCGTGGCACGCCAAGCGTCCACAGACGGGGGTCGCTCCGGTCACGGCCTCCGTTTCCGGCGCGGCACGGCCGCCCCGGAGGCCGTGGTGCAACCGCAATCCGGCAAACGGCATGCGCCGTCGCTGGAGTGCACGTCCGGAACGCGTGTCCGCGCACACGGACCCCGATGTCGATGTGCGCTCGCCGCCCGGCCCCGGTGACCGGGTTTCCGGGACGGAAACCGGCTTTCGAGCAACTGCAACTGGCGGAAGGGCCTTCCCTCCGCGAAGTTTCGTTCGCGCAGATCGTGCAGTCCATCGAACGAGAGGAAATCGAACGATGGCACGCACGAGAAGAAGTCGGCGCTCCTACGGCGCCGGCGAATGGGGCCGGAACCGGGTGAGGGTGTTCCCTGACCTGAAGACCGGCCTGTACCAGATGGAGTGGCGCGAGAACGGCCGAAGGCTCACCCGGTCGCTCGGGCACCGGGACTGGGCGCGAGCAAAGAAGCAGGCGGACGAGTTCGCCGCCGGGTTCGCCAGCCCCGACCTAAACGGCAAGGCGGAAGCCGAGCCGGAGCCGCTCACCTTGGAAAGGCTCTTTGACATCTACGGTGAGGAGGTGACGCCCGCCAAGGGCGAGAAGTCCCGGCGGCACGACAGGGTCGCGACCGCGATGTTCCTCCGGTTCTTCGGCACCGACCGAAGGCCCGACACCCTGTCGCGGCGGGACTGGGATCGATTCATCCGAGCCCGGCGGACGGGAAGGGTCGGCCTGTCCGGGAAGCCCGTCGGCGACCGGACGATCGAATGGGACTTGGCCTTCCTGATGGCGGTGCTGAACTGGGCGGAGCGCTCCAACGACGAGCGGGGTCGCCCGCTGCTCGACAGGAATCCGTTGAAGGGCCTGAGGAAGCCCACGGAGAAGAACCCCGCCCGGGTCGTTCTCACCGAGGACGAATACCGGGCTCTTCTAGGGGTCTCCCGGCAGGTCGGGTGGCGGTTCCATGTCGCCCTCGTGCTCGCGCACGAGACGGGTCACCGCATCGGAGCCATCCGCAAGCTCCGCTGGTCGGATGTCGACTTCGAGGGCCGGGAGGTGCGGTGGAGGGCGGAGCACGAAAAGACGGGCTACGGGCACGTCACGCCGGTGACCGATCGGGCGCTGGCGGCCTTGCAAGTGGCGCGACGGATGAGCGGCGCAACCGGTGACGCGCCGGTGCTGCCGCCGCCGACCGACGCGGGGACGTGGATCTCCAACAGCTTGGCGCTCACGTGGTGGAACAGGGCCGTGGTGCTTGCCGGACTGGAGCCGAAGCGCGGCCGGGGTTGGCACTCGCTGAGGAGGAAGTTCGCCAGCGACCTGATGGACTTGCCGCTCAAGGTCCTCTGCGAGCTTGGCGGTTGGAAGGACCCGAAGACGGTGCTGCGCTGTTACCAGCAGGCCGACTCGGTACAGCTTCGGAAGGCTTTGGGCAGCCGCTCGGTGGGTCGGGCCTAAAACCCCAATGGGCGGGAGTCATTGGGCGGGAATCCGGCCTGTATGCCTCCCAAGTTCAACGATCACAATCAGATCCACGCCCAGTCCCAACTGTTGCACCAGCGGATCGTCCGCGGTCAGCGGCGACGGGCCGAACAGGCCGCCCGTCTCCACGGGCATCGGGTTGCACACATCCGACGGGCACAGCTCGAACCCGTCCGCCGTCGAACTCCGCATGGCGAACACGAAGCGCCCGCCGACGATCTCCACTCTCGTAATGAACGGCTCGGGCGCGCTGACATACTCCTGCAGAATCACCCTGGCCCCGGGCCCGGCATCGAACCCGCCGGCGCCACCATCACCGTCGAGATGCCTCTCGAGCTCCGCGACGCCGCGGAAGAGCCGGATCCCCAGCCCCTTCCCGCCCTGGTCGTGCTTCGTGATGAACGGGCCAGCGAACGTGGCCGCCGCCCCAAGCAGATGATCCCTCCCGACCGCAAGCACGGTCCGCGGCGTCCGGATCCCGTGCCGCCGCAGAACCAGGTCCTGCCGCAGCTTGCTCATCTCCAGCTCGAACGCCGGCAGTCCGTTGATCACTCGCCGTCCGTGAAACTCCAGCCAGTACAGGAGTTGCCGGGCCAGCTCCACCGTGTGGGCATGGCCGCGCGTGTGTGACGACGGGCTGATCCGATTCATCCAGATCCCCTCGGGCGGCGGCGCGGACGCGTCGACGCTGCCCTCGTTCACATGCACGAGGCGCACCCGGAAGCCCTCCCGCTCGAGCGCCTCTCGCAGCGGCGGAATCCAGGCGGGGTTTTCGTAAAGAACGTTTATCGTTGGTGGAACTGCATTGATCATGTCTATTGCCTCGGGTTGAAGAGAGGTGGGGAAAGCACGATCCGGGCACGAAAAAAGCCGCCCGGACCAGACGACCGGGGCGGCTCGGAAGCGGCTCGCTTGCGTGAAGCTCAGCGCATCAACACAACCGGACCCGGTCGGCGCGTCGGGACGGACACATACAGGCGCAGGTCGCGCCGCGGGCGAAGCGGGAGCCGTCGGCGAACAGGGCTCTGATGTCGGATGCGTGGATCATGGCCGGGTCACCAACTCTGGAAAACGATAGACGACGACACCCGTGCCGGGCGCGTTGTCCACATCCACATACCCCTTGTCGGTCATCTTGTTCAGCACGCTCTCGATCTCCTCGAATGAGCGGCCGGTCGCCATCACGCCCTGGCTCACCGTGATCTCGCCGCCGTTGCTCATCGCGGCCTTCAGCAGCTGCTGACGCACGTTGAGGGGCGCGGCAAGCTTGCGGCCCGGTTCGCCAGCGCCGGCCGCCGCCTGGCTGACCGCCGCCTGACCGCGCGCCAGCTGGAACGGACCCGGGACGCGTCCCTCCCGGACGTTGGAGTCACGCACCAGCGACTTCATTCTGAAGAGATCGAGGACCTGGCCGATACCCAGCAGCCCGAAGGTGAGCAGCCAAATCACGCCCGTGCCGACCTTGCCCAGGTAGAAGCGGTGGACCCCGCAAGCGCCCGCCAGACCGGCGCACCACAGTGCGTAGCTGAGCCCCGTCGAGTACGGGCTCGCGTCGTCCGCCTGCAGCGCGGCCGGAACGTTGACGTTGATGTTGACCGAGGGTTCGCCTGGTTTCTCGCTCATGGTGCTGTGGCCCTCTCCCCCGTGGCGCCGCTTTCCCGACCGATGAATCTGTCTCAAAACCGCCGATTTGGACAAGGGCCGGTGGCCAGGGGGGTCGCTACCGTTCCCAAAGTTCGCTCAACGGCACGGCCAGCATGTTCCTGCCTGCAAGCGGCAGAATGTCCCGGCCGTTATACAGTACGATGCCGCCTTGGAAATCGTTCCCGCAAAGCGCCGCCAGGCGCGCCATGCCCCGGCCCGCCGACCGTCCCGGCGTGGTCGTCGCCTTCACCTCGATGCCCCACGTGCGCGCTCCCAGGGTCATGACGAGGTCGACTTCCCGTCCATCCCTGTCACGAAAGTGCCAGAAGCGGAGGTCGGGATCGGTCCATCCGGCCAGCGTCACCAGCTGCTGAGTCACGAAGGACTCAAGGAGGTGCCCCATGCGATCCCGCTTTTCGATCCAGTCTCCGGGCCCGAGCCCGGCCAGGCTGGCGGCGAGCCCGCTGTCGACGACGTGCATCTTCGGCGTCCTCACCAGCCGCTTGCCGACGTTGGGGTGCCAAGGCAGGAGGCGCCGGACCAGGAACAGTCTTTCCAACACGGCGATGTACTCCCGGACCGTGGTTCGGTAGAGTCCGAGCTCGCGTGACAGGCCGGCGGTGTTGAGGAGTTCGCCGTTGCGCACCGCCAGGAGACGCAGCAGTTGCGCGACACCGTCAGCATCGCGGACCCTTCCCACGTCCAGGACATCCCGGTCGACAATGCTCCGCACGTATTGCCGGTGCCACTGGCGCGCGCGAGCCGGGGTGCGGGCCAGCGGTTCCGGGTATCCACCGGCCACCAGCCGTTGCGCGAGATCATCCGGGTCCGGCAGATGTCCACCGGCGCGCAAGGCGGGCGTGACCGCTCCCTCCAGGAGATCGGCGAGGAATAGCCCGGGTCGACGGTCCTTCTCGGCTTGGCAAAGTGGCATAAGACGGGCGATCTCCAACCGCCCGGCCAACGACTCCGTGACCGTCGGCAACAGGAGAAGATTGGCCGAGCCGGTCAGGACGAAGCGGCCGGGACACCGATCAAGATCCACCGAGAGCTTGATGGCGGGGAGCAGCTCCGGTGCACGCTGGATCTCGTCAATGGTGACCTCGCGGGGGAGCGCGGCAACGAAACCCGCAGGATCCGCCTTGGCGGCGGCAAGGTAGGGCCGGTGGTCAAGGCTGAAGTAAGGACGCTCCGGCATCAGGGCGCGCACCAGTGTGGTCTTGCCGCTCTGACGGGGTCCGGTCAGGCATACCACTGGTGTGTCGGCCAAGGCATCGTGGAGAACCGACGCCAGCGGGCGCGGGTAGAGCGTGCGGGAATCGAACATGGTCGAAAGATCGCGGCCATGTGTTGATTAGACAAGCGGCTAATTGGTGGTTAGATACTTCGGCAGATTGATGGTTTAAGGTCCGGCTAATCGATGGTTAGCCGGTTCAGAACCGCAGTCGCCGCTGGATGTTGAAACCGATGCGCCACGAATCCGGGTCGAGGAAGTCCTCCGCGGCTCCGGCGAGGGTCTGCGTCGGGTTCATCTGGTGCTGATTGGTTACCAGGAGCTTGAAGAAGTGCCCGCGCGTGCGGATTTCGACGCCGAACGAGCCAGAGTCATATTCCTGGTCCACCCGGGGCTGGCTGATGATCCACTCGCCGAAGACGCTCCACGTGCGGTCGAGGTACAGCTGGCCGTTCACGCCCACGGAAACGGTCGACACAGGGTCGGCGTCGTGAATCCGGGGATTCCAGAGCAGCGTGGGCACGACACCGAGTGCAAGTCGCCCGGCGATCATCGCGTTGGCGATCACCTGGGCGTAGGCCTGCATCTCGTTATCCTCGGCCGTCTCGTCGCGGCTGCGGTTGGCGGTTCCCGCGTGGTCGCCGGTACCCGTGTTGCCGCCGTGCAGGACCACATGCTGATGACCCACGTGACCGTCATCCGTATCGACTTGCAGGTTCCAGGCGACGCCGGCCTGGGCAGCGAACTGGACGGGCCCGATCGGGGCGTCGAAGCCCAGTCCGGCAAACCGTGCGTTGAACTCCGTGTTGTCCAGGCTGTTGGAGCGGAGAATCCCGACGGTGAATGCGTCGTGGGGCGCGTATGCCAGGCCGAGGCGATTCAGCACGAATCCATCCAGTCCCCATAGATCGCTCGCGCCGCCCGAGAGGTGACCGAACCTGTGGGAAATCTCGACCAGTACGTCGCCGGCGTCCGATGGCGTCGCGGTCGGCAACGTCGCCGACTGCGTGGAGGCGAACACGGTCTGGGCGGAGGCCGCCGCAGGGGCTGTCAGGCAGAGGATCGGAATGGAGAGGCCACACCAGACGTTCGCCGTAATCTGCTTCATGTCGGAATGCTAGTGGTGTGGCTGGTTAGACGCCACCCGGTCCGCGAGTGCGAGCCCGATCTGTCCCATCAGTTGCAGGCGTTGGCCGCCCGATGTGCGATCGTAGACGGTGGCGACCTCGAGCACGCGGCCTCCCAGCCGCGACCGGTAGGCGCCGCGCACGTCCATCGTCCAGCCCGCGGGGGCATCCAATCCAGGCGTCATGCCTGGTGTGGTGCCCGGCGCCATGCCCGGCGGACGATCCTGCCATAGCGCGAAGCCGCCCCTGCTCTGGCCGCCCCAGTGAGGCGAAGCGGACAGCGAGAATCCCTCTTCCTCGCGCCCGCCCACCGTCAGGGTGAGGCCTGCGCCGCTCTCGCTGTAGCTGGTGGCCGAATGGAAGGCGAGCCATCGGCCCTGCATGTCAACACCGACGATGCCGATCTGTGCACGCAGTCCACCCGAGAGCTCCATGCCGCGTCCGGTCCGGCCGTCGCCGCCGTCACCCCGCAGGTGCACGGCGCCGAACGGGGCGAGTGCCGCGCCGCCGACCCGGAGTTCGCTGCGCAAGTCGAGGCCGAGGCGGGCCTGGTGCACGCGGCCACGCAGGTCGTCGACCGTTTCCGTCCCCTCGCCGGTCGACAGGCTGGCCCACCCCGCGTCGGCCCTCAGTCCGAACGCGACGGGGCCGCCCGCCGGTCCCAGCTGCCGCCGGAAGTCGACGAGCCCCATGGCGAGGTCGAGCGGACTTGTGCCCGTGCGGCCCGTCGCGGTGCGTTCATTGCGCGCCTCCCCCCGGCCCGCGCCGAATGTCGTCCAGATCGCGGTGGCCCCGCTGGACCAGCGCAGGTAGGGATGCATCGACGTCATAGAGGTGCTGAGCCGCCCGCTCGCCGTCCCGGCGTTCCAGTCGCTGGCGGCCCGGCTGCGGCCCACCGCGACGCCGAAGAGCCAGTGCGGAAGCCGGGCATCGAGCCCCAGGTAGCCGATGCGCAGGTCTCCGTCGTAGTCGCCGGAGATGCCGGCGAGTCCGGATCCGAGCTCGGTTTCGCCGCCGCCGTAGCGCTGTACGTCCGTCTGGCCCCACAGCGACCACGCGACTGCGGGTCGTGCCGAGTCAGCGGACTGGCCCCCCCAGCCAAATGTGAAATCCGTGGCGGAGATTCCGGCCGGGGGGCGGAGGCGGTTCAGCGGGTTCGAGGCGCCCGTGGGTGCCAGGTCCGACGGCGAGAGATCCGTGTCCGGAGCGTACCGTGCGCGGGTTGCCCGGTCCCACATCCCCCGGGGGTCGGGCAGCCATCCCGATACGATCCGCTTCGCCGCGTCCCAGAAGTCGTGCCCGTCCCGGAGCCCGTCGCCGAGCGCGTCGCCGAGCCCACCCGGGAGCGCCACGGATCGTCCTCCGACGCGCAGTCCCGACTGCCGCCCCGCATCGGCACTTCCCGGGTCGGCGCCGGGTGCAACCCGCCGCTCAAGCGTCATGCGGGCGCTCGAGAGGTAGGACCGCGCCGTGGCGGCCAAAGCATCGTTCAGCACCGCCCGCCCCGCCCGGTCGCTCACGCCCACGGTCACGCGCTGGGTCGCCGCCAGTCCACCGGGATCCGTTGCCGTGACGATGACCGTGGCGTCTCCGTAGACCACAGGAAGCAGTCGCAGCGACGATCCCGTCACCGCCGCCGTGACGACATCCGCGCTGGAGGATTCGGCGCTGAAGACCAGCGGGTCGCCGTCGATATCGGTGAAGAACGGCGTGAGCTCCACCGTCACCCCGTCTCCGCCCTCGTCCAGCAGCTGATCGGGGATCTCGCCGACCGCCGCCGGCCCGTCGTTGACCGGAACCACCGTCACCTCGACGCTGGCGGTGTCGGCAAGCCCGTCCGGGTCGGCGACGACGTAGGTGAAGCGGTCGGGGCCGTGGTAGTTCGGATCCGGGACGTACGAGACGCTCGATCCGTCCGCCGGGATCTCGGCCTCGCCATGCCCGGGGGGCGAAACGCTCCGGACGCGCAACCGGTCGCCGTCGAGATCCGTGTCGTTGTCGAGCACGGCGATTTCGATCGCCTCGTCCTCAAGGGTGGTGACCTGGTCGTCGGTGGCTTCGGGCGCGTCGTTGACCGGCGTCACCGTGACCTCGACCGTCGCGGTGTCGGCGAGCCCGCCCGCGTCGGCGACCACGTAGGTGAAGCGGTCCAGGCCGTGGTAGTTCGGGTCCGGGACGTACGAGACGTTCGTGCCGTCGGCAGCGACCTCGGCCGCGCCGTTTTCGGGGGACGACACGCTGCTAACGCGCAACTCGTCCCCGTCGAGATCCGTGTCGTTGTCGAGCACGGCGATCTCGACCGCCTCGTCCTCGAGGGTGGTGGGCTGGTCGTCGCCCGCCTCGGGCGCGTCGTTGACCGGCGTCACCGTCACCTCGACCGTCGCGGTGTCAGCGAGCCCGCCCGCGTCGGCGACCACGTAGGTGAAGCGGTCGGGGCCATGGTAGTTCGGGTCCGGCGCATACTGCACGGCCGCCCCTGCGTCGACAATTCGAGTCTGTCCGTGGGCAGGCGTGGCGACCTCTATCACGCGAAGCCGGTCCCCACGATCCGGATCCTCGTCGTTGGCCAATACCTCCGCCCTCGTTCTCCGGTCTTCATCCACGCTCAGCGCGTCGTCCATGGCCACCGGGCGTTCGTTCACATTGACGACGCTCACCACGACCTCGGCCCGGGCTGCCCCGCCCAGCGAGTCCGTCGCCGTCACGGTCAACGGGTAGCGGTTCGGCTCGGCTTCGAAGTCCTCGCCGGGTCCGATGTAGCTCAGAGCCCCCGACGTCGCATCGAGGACGAAACGGTCGTTGCCCGAAGCCAGCGCGAGCTCGAAATCGTCTCCGTCGGGATCGGTCGCGCGAACGCGGCCGATCGTTATTGGCGTCGAGCTGCCGTCGCGGTTCTCGGCGATCACGAAACGCAGCGACGAACCGAATACCGGAGGTCGGTTCGCGACTCTGACAGGCACTTCCGCAACCGCCCTCCCGCCCCGGCCGTCGGTGACCTCAACCCGGATGACGACGGTGCCGACGCGTTCCGGGGCCGTCCACCGCGCATTCTGCCTGTCGGTCGGTCCGGTGAACGTCCCCCGCCGAGCCTCCCACTCGTACGAAATCGGGTCACCGTCCGGATCCGAGGCCTCGGCCGTCAGCCGCACCTCGCCACCGCGCGGCACCGTGCAGGGATCGCAGGTCGCCCGCACCGTGGGCGGAATGTTCGGCGGAAGCCTCGAGTCGATGATCGTCACCTCGACAAAGGACGGGTCACCCTCCGTCACCTCTGGCGGCAGCTGGCCCAGCGACACCGTGAACGTCTCGTCGTCGTTGTCCGCGTCCTCGACCGTCGGAATCGTGCCCGAGCCGGTCGTCTCTCCAGCGGCGACCGTGATGCTCTCCAGCGATCCGAAGTCGTCCGATTCGGCGGTCCCGGAGGCAAGGTCCAGCGGGATCGTCACGCCGTTCGACAGCGCCTGCGACAACCGCGCCGTCACCGTCACCGCCTGCCCCTCGTCCACCGGGTTCGGAGACGCCGACAGGCTCACCTCCGGCCCGGACGGAGTGTTCGGCGGGGGTGGGTCCAGGTTGGTGAACGTGAGCCTGGCCATGCGCACGTTGGAGAACTTGCCCGTTCCCGCAATGCGCGTAATGACGCCCTGTGGACTCGTGGCGGGATTCGACAGCGAGAACTCGGTCCCGTCCTCGGTGCCGGCATCGTACGGAAAGAGATCCACCTCAAGCGACCGGACCCACTGACCCGAGCCGTCGAGCAGGGATTCTCCCGACACACCGACGAACCAGTCGGGACTGGGACCGATCATGGACAGAAGCGTCACCTGTGGATGCTCCGTTGTGACTTCGATAGTGAAGGTGGCAGTGCCGGTGCCGCCTCCGGAGACGCTCTGCTCAATGACGGACCGTGTGTGCGAGCTACCCTGGACCTCGCTGCGAAAGGTCCCCGTGGCGCCAAGCTCCGCCACATTCTCGACACCGGCACTGGCTTGAGCTCCGGGCTGCCAGAACGTGACGCCGCTCCCGTGCACGCCACCGATCAGAGTCGTGAAGTGCGCTCCGCCCACCACGCCGCCCGGCGTGCTCGCCAGCGTCCAGTTGCCTTCGAACGTCACCTGGTAGGTGGCCGTTTGCGGCGCGGCCGGCGACGCTGACAGGCCGATGGACGCGGGGATGGCAAGCAGCAGGCCGAAGCGCCGGCGTGGCAGGAATCGAGGTTGCATTCTGGAATCTACGCAGGTCAGGTACGGGCCCCTATGCCCGCGCGGGCCGGAAGGCGCGCATCGTCTCCACTTTCGCCCGGTAGCCATTCTGTCCCTTATCCAGGAAGCCCCGCTGCAGCAACCAGTTCACGTCTCGCGTCAGGGTCTTGCCGGTCTTTTCGGCGTAGAGCCTGGCCAGGCCGGGGCTCAGATCCGGTATCGCCCGCTTGCGGACCGGTTTGCCGGCACGCCCGAGCGCCAGCGTGACCTCGCGACGCCTGCGCATGGCAGACGACGACCGGATTCGTTGGAATTCTCCGTACACGAAGTGCTCCCAGGCCAATCTCAGCTGGACTCCCGCGATTGATTCGCCCTGCTCCCGAAGGCCGTCGACGAACCCCTGCAATGAGTACACCAGAAAACCGAGTGGGTCCCCGCGACCGGAGTTCGCCCGGCTGGAGCGATCGAGCTGCCGGTAGTATTCGGCCCGCGTGAGGTTGTAGTGGTTGCTGAGAAGATGGGCACAGGGCGACGGCACGCCCTCCCGCGCGAGGATCATGAACTCGGCGAGCCGGGCGGTCCGTCCGTTGCCGTCCCCGAAGGGGTGGATCCACGCGATATACAGGTGGACAAAGACGGCGCGAAGAATCGCGGACGCGGTGCGGTCTTCGTGCCGGTCCGGGCGCACCGGCCAATCATCTCCCTCGAGCCACCCGCAGAGCCGGTCGAGAAGCAAGGCGCAGTCGGCTCTGGGGGCGCCCCGGTAACGCAGGACCCCTACCGGGTGCGTCGGGATTTCACCTGGAACCACACCCTCTTCGAGGTGCTCTTCCAGGCCCGCAAGCAGACGCCGATTCGCTCCGGCGATCCAGTCCGGCGTCAGCTCCGGCGGGCGGCCAGCCACGATCTCGCCAAAGATGTCATTGACGGCCGTGAGGACGTTGTCGACCTCCCGCTGCAGGTATTCCTGCGAAGGCGGGAGCTCCAAACGCCCTTCCAGATGGGCCGCGATCTGTTCCTCGGTGAGCGTGTTCCCCTCGATCGCCGTCGTGGCCCGAGCCCCCTTGACCAGGTAGACCCGGTGCAACTCGCGGGCGTCGGCGGGCGGAAGGACTGCCCGAGCCACGTGATCGCACCTCGCGGCCGCCTCGCCGAGCAACGCCCAGTGGAGAGGATCGGCGCGCTCCAGGTGGTGGCGGAAGCTGATCCACGGGTGGGTGCGGCGGTATTCGCGCTCGTCGGTCAATGGTGGGGGCTCCTTGTGGGGATTGCGAGTAATGATGCTATCGGATGTCCAATAGAATGTCCAGTTGTGATCTCATAATTGCAGCGTGGTATTACCATCGATAATGATATGGAAATATTGATGTTATGGAACCATCACAGGTTGACTATCAGTGATTATGATTCCTGAAATGACTTGCAGAATGTCCAGCACCTGGCCTGTGATCTTCCTCCCCGACCCACGTACCGTGAACTGGCAGTGACGGAACCCTGATCGCACCACTGTACCCTCCTTCCCTGGAACGGTTCGCGGACCCGAGACCGGGGAGGTATGATGTGTCCACCATGCAGACTCGCGCACCGACGACGTGGGAGGATGTCCTGCGGATGCCGGACGACGGCAACCGCTACGAGTTCATAGGGGGGCGGCTGTACATGACGCCCGCTCCCGTAACCCGGCACCAGCGCGTCCTTGGGCGACTTTGGTCGGCTCTATTGCGGATCCTCGTGGACTCTGGACGCGGTGAGGTGTTCTCCGCCCCTCTCCTGGTCGAGTTCCCTGGAACCGGCGACCGGGTGCAGCCCGACCTTCTGTTCGTGTCCAACGAGAGGCGGGCGATCATCGGCGAGAAGCAGGTGCTGGGCGCGCCCGACCTCGTCGTCGAGGTCCTCTCGCCGACCACCGCGCACCGAGACCGCGGGATCAAGCTGGATCTGTACGCGCGTCACGGCGTGCGGCAATACTGGATCGTGGATCCGGGCGAGGATGTGGTCGATGTCTGGCGCTTCGCGGACGAGCCGGGGCGCGAGCGCTTCACCGGCAAACTCACCGTCCGGCTCGGTTCCGAGCGCCTGGGCATGCTCGACCTCGACGAGGTGTTTTCGCGTCATCTGGACCTGTGGGAGGGGACATAGAATCAGGCCGCGTATCACGCAGCTGGGACGACGAGTATTGCCGCGGCCGTTACCGCGACGAGCCGCCCATCCCGTTCGTCGGGCGCATCGTCGACATCCTTCGCGATCAACCGGAGATCATGAGGGGAAGAGGCCTGTATGTCGGCTGCGGCAACGGCCGGAACTATGTCCCTCTCGTCGATGCGGGACTGCGTCTGATCGGGCTTGACGTCTCGAAGGAGGCCATCGCGCAACTCCGGGCGGGTCACCCTCATCTGACACCGGATCTGGTCCGGGCGGACTTTCACGACTTCCAATCGGAGTTGCCGTTCGACTATATCGTCGCCATCCAGGTCTTCCAGCACGGAATAGCAGCCGCGGTCCGATCGAAGTTCGCGCGCGCTGCGAAGCTGCTGAGGCGCGGAGGACTGCTCTTCGTTCGCGTCAACTCCGCCTCCACCGATGTCTACCACTCCCATCGGGTCGTCGAGCGCGGCGATCGTGGCGGGTTCACCGTCAGATACGACGAGGGGCCCAAGCGCGGGCTGGCGATCCGCTTTCTGTCGCTCCGTGAGCTGAGGGAGACACTTGACCCGTGGTTCACGCCCCTGGTCCCGACGAGGGAGCAGGTAGCCTCGCGAACGTCTCCCCAGCGCGGCTCGTGGGCTCAGTGGGAGGGCGTCTGGGTCAGGCGGTAGTTGACGAGCGTTCCCGGGCCTGGTTGCCGAGCCGACCCCCGTCAGTAGCTTCAGCACTACAGCCCGAGAACGGAAGTCGACCGGGTGTCCGCCTGGCAAGCTCCACCCTCGGCCGGCACAGGAGGACACCGCGATGAAGCAACTGACATGGGTAGCCGCCATCGCGGCCCTGGCCATCGCCGCGTGGCTCGGGTCGGGCATGGGGGCGGCGGACGATGCCGCTCCCGCCCCGGAAGAAGGCGTCTACGCCACCATCGCGCCGTTCAACAGTTACGGTGTCGTCCACGACGCCGACAACGTCGAGGCCATGCGGCCGCGGGTCATGGGCACGCACGGGGTCATCTCTTCCGGGCACTACCTGGCCACGCAGGCCGGCTACGATGTGCTCAGGGCCGGGGGCAACGCCTTCGACGCGGGCGTCACGGCGGGGATGGCGCTCAAGGCGCTCAAGATGGACTACGCGGGGTGGACCGGGGTCGCGCCCCTCATCGTCTACAGCGCCGCGGAGGACCTGGTGATCACGCGGGTCGGGGCCGGGACCTCGCCCGCGCTCGCCACCCTCGACCATTTCCTCGAACACGGCAAATCACCCGTCAACAACGCGCTGATTCCCGCGGACGTCGACGTCTGGCTCGCCACTTTAGACCGCTTCGGCACACTCAGCTTCAGCGAAGCCGCCCTGCCGACCCTGCGCATCGCCGAGGAGGGCTATCACCTCTACAAGATGCAGAAGTGGATGATCGAGGATCAGATGGACGAGATCCTCGCCTTCCCCTACAACCGCGACTTCTGGTTCCAGAACGGGGTCGGCGAGCAGCGTCTGGGCGATCTGATGATTAACGCCGACCTGGGACGGCTCATCCGCTACATGATGGCCGCCGAAGAGCAGGCGCTTGCCGCCGGCGCAAGCCGCTCCGAAGGGATCCGCGCCGCACGGGACGCCTTCTACAAGGGAGAACCCGCACGCGACGTGGACCGCTTCTTCCGCGAGCAGGGCGGGATCGTTCGCTACGAGGATCTCGCGGGGTACGAGAGTCGTTGGGAGGAACCCCTGGGCACGAGCTTCCAGGGCTACGACGTGTACACGGGCGATGGCTGGAGCCAGGGGCCGCGCATCGTCCTGATGCTGAACATGCTCGAGAACTTCGACCTGCCCGCGCTCGGCTACAACACGCCGGAGTACATTCATCTCCTGTCGCAGGTGATCAACCTGGCCATGTCGGATTCCCACAGGTACGTCGGCGATCCGGACTTTGCGCCTGCGCCCGACGGGCTCTACGGGAAGGCGTACGCGCGCGAGCGGATCGGACTGATCGACGAGAAGCGCGCGTTTCAGGACATGCCGCCGTGGGGAGATCCGGCGGCGATGGCAGCGGTGGCGAGCGGCGCGCCGACGAGCTTCGTGGTGGCGGGCGGTGCGCCGGCGAGCGCGGACGCGGACGAGCCGGCCCGCTCGATCGACACCTCGTCCCTCAACGTCATGGACGGGGAGGGCAACCTGTTCTCGCTCACCGAGAGCGATGGCCACACCTTCACCCCCATGATCCCGGGATGGGGCTTCGGGCTGGGCAACCGCATGGGCCAGTTCAACCTGGACCCGGAGCTGGCCAACGTGATGGGGCCCGGCAAGCGCCCGCGCAACACCAACTCGCCTCTCCTGGTGACGAAGGACGGGCAGCCCTTCATGGGACTCTCCACCCCCGGCGGCGACCAGCAGCTGCAGTCGCTCCTGCAGGTCTTCCTGAACGTGGTCGTGTGGGGGATGTCGCCTGAGCAGGCCCTCGACCAGCCCCGCTTCGGCAGCTACAACTTCCCCGCCACGGGCAGCGAGGTGAACCTCAGTCCCGCGGTGCTCCGTCTTGAGGACCGTATCCCGACGGAGACGGCGGAAGCGCTGCGCGAGATGGGGCACGATGTCGAGTCCTGGGGCCTGTGGAACTGGCGTGCGTGCGCTCCCACGGTGACTTGGCGCGATCCGGAGACGGGGGTAATGATCGCTGCGGGGGACGTAAGGCGGGAGACGGCGTCGCTGGGGTTTTAGTTTTATAGCCATGAAGACGAGGAACCGGGAACCGAGCCCGTTCGGAATCGCGGCGCTGGACCTGTTTGCTTCGGCTCTGGGCGCCTTCATCCTGATCGCGGTCGTCATCTTTCCCATGATCGGCGAGGCGGTGCCGGACAACCCGCCCGCGCCCGCGCCGATCATCATGGAGGCTCCGCCGCCCGACTCGGTCGCATGTCCCGTGTGCCCGACGTGCCCGGTCGTCGCCGCCGTTGTGGAGCCGATCGCGTGCCCGGTGTGCCCCACGTGCCCGGTCCCGGAACCCGTGCCGGAGACGATCTGTCCCGCCGTGCCCGACCCCGTGGCGTGCCCGATCTGCCCTACCGTGCCTGCCCCGGTGATATGCCCCGAGCCCGCGCCTGCGCCGATCCAGGTGGACGCGCCGCACTTCCGGTTCCCTCACCTCGACCTCATCGTCGCGCTGGACGTCACCAACAGCATGCGCGGGCAGGTCGCGTCGCTGAAGGCCGAGGTCGAGCAGCTGGCCGTCCTCATGAACCGGATTTCGCCGAGCTTCGGCATCGGGATGGTGGCGTTCGGCGATCGCCGATGGGAGAGCCCGCTGTTCCTTTTCCCGTTGCGGGAGATTTCCGGCCCGACCACGAACCGCGACGCGTTCCGCACGTTCGTGAACGGCCTGTCGGTGGGCATGGGAACCGGAAGGGGCAACAACCCTGACAGCCCCGAGGCCTTCTACGATGCGCTTTCGGCGGCCTCCCGCATGACCTGGCGGCCGCGATCCGAGCGAAGGGTCGTCGTTCTGGTGACCGACAACCCGGCGTACAGCGAGGAGATCGATCGATCCATACAGGTCGCGGCCGGCATCGGACGACCCGAAGGACATCGGGTCTCCACGGTCTACGTCAGGACGGGGGGCACGAACTCCGCTACGGAAGAGTTTCTGCGAAGTGTCGCCGAGGCTGGCGGTGGCCAGTACGTGCGGGACGTGGGAGGCTCACTGACGGTCAACCTGCTGCTGTCCCTGTTCTGACCCCACCAGCCTGTTCGACAGATTCCCCAGGCAGTACTGGCCGATCCTGTTCAGGACACCCTCTTCCTTCCCCCGGATGATGTACATCGCGAACATCAGCACCGCCGATTGCATCAGGGCGAGCAGGGTCGTGTAGAACGCAACCCCGAGGTCCCCCGTCAACTGCTCCATCATCTCGGGTCCGATCGATCCCTCCGTGATGCTGGCGCCCGCGAACATGACCCCGGCGCTGCGCATCGCAAATGCGATTCCCAGTACGGTCCCGATGAAGCCGAGCGTCGGTACCAGCCAGACCACGTAGCGCAGCATATTGTACCGCTGCTCGATTTCGTGCTGATAGAGTTCGAGCGACACGTTGGTCATCGTGTTGATCTGGTCCACCGACCCGCTGTTGCGAAACTGCAGAAGCGCGCCGGTCAGCAGGCGCTGCAGCAGGTACCGCCTCTCCGGGTCGGACTCGACCACCCGTTGGTAGATCGGGGTCAGGTCCCGTCTGCGCAGGATCGTCTCGTCGTCCTCAGGCAAGAGCCCGAGGTGAATCTGCTCGCCTTCCCGGCGGCCCGCGAGATGGCGCACCACCAGCTCCCCGGCGGCCGCGCAGAAGACGATCCACATCACGTTCTGGATGGTGAACGGGTAGGGGAAGATCCGGGTGTTCCTGTCGACCAGCAGCTCGGCGGCCATGCTGTCGTCGCCGGCCGGGAACACGTACGACAGGGCCCCCACAAAGACGATGCCGACCAGCAGGGAGACGAACAGGGTCACGGCTCGGAACGGTACCTGCTCGTCCCTCCTGTCGCTCATTGCCGCCCGCACTCGGGAAGGCGAACTCCGCCCAGCTGGGGATTGATGCCGGACTCGAAGCGCATCAGCGGCTTCGGTATGCATCCCGAGAGGCGATTGTCGCGGAGTGTCAGCCGCCTCAGGCTGGTCAGATTGGCCAGTTCGGCAGGTATCTGCCCGGAGAGTTGGTTCCCGCTGAGGGCGAGGAGTTCGAGCTGCCCCAGTTGGCCCAGCTCGGGCGGGATCCGGCCGGCGACTTGCGTTCGGGACAGGCGCAGCCGCTTGAGGCTGGCGAGGTTCCCCAGGTCCGGCGGGATGATCCCGGTCAGCGGGTTGTTGTAAAGGTGCAGGTCCTCGAGGCTCGACATCGCACCCATTTCGGCCGGAATCTGGCCCGACAGCTGGTTGTCCTCGAGGAACAGCGCCTTGAGCTTGCCCAGCGCGCCCAGCTCGGCCGGAATTGCGCCGGTCAGCCGGTTTCCACCCAGGTTGAGAAGCTCCAGTTCCGTCAGGCGCGCGAGCCGCGTGGGGATCACGCCCCCGAGACTGTGCCCGTTGAGGTCGAGCCCCACGACGTCGTCGCCGCGTGACCGCACACCCGTCCAGGACCGCCGGGGCAAGGCGAGACCCCAGTTCAGGTCGCCGGTGGTCCCGGCCAGATCGCTTCTCGCGGCGAGCAGCAGCTGTTCGTCGGTAAGCCGCTCTTCGGCCCGCCGGCGCGCCGCCTCCATGGTCTGGGCCTGTCGCTGCGCCGGGTTCCCCAGCCGCTCGGCCGCGATCCGGCGGGCCTGGTCCACTCGATCCTGCTCTGCCTGGCGAGCCTCCTCCGCCAGCCGGGCCTGCTCCGCAAGGCGGGCCTCTTCAGCCAGCCGCTCCTGCTCTGCCAGGCGAGCCTCTTCGGCCAGACGCGCCTGCTCCGCGATCCGCTCCATCTCCAGGCGGGCTTCCTCGGCCAGCCGCGCGTCCTCGGCCCGCCGGGCCTCCTCGGCGAGCCGCTGCTCCTCCTCACGCCGCTCGGCGTCGAGGCGGGCCTGTTCCGCCAACCGCTCTTCGCGTGCGATCCGACGTTCCTCGGCGAGCCGCCGCACCTCGGCCTCCGCCTCGTCCCTGCGGCGCGCCTCTTCCGCCTGCGCCTCCGCCTCCCGGCCCGCCGCCAGCAGTTCGGTCAGGCTGGTGCGGTCCAGATATCCCGTAGCCTCGATGCCCCGGTCGGTCTGCCATTCGCGGAGTCCCTCGCGGGCCTCGGGCTCCAGCACGCCGTCGGCGTCCCCGGCGTGGTGACCTTCGGCGGACAGCCCCAGTTCCACCAGCGCCACGACATCGGTGCCAAGGCCGAGCCGAGCCTCCTGGGCGGCGGCGCGCTGCTCGGGCGTGAGCGTCCGGTTCCGCGCCACGGTGACCATGGCGGCCGCGACGCCCACGATCGTGATGACGCCGGAGGCATACATGAGACGACGACGGCTTGTCCCGGGGCCGCGCATCACCGGCTCCAGGCGAGACCGATTTCGGTGCGGCCCAGAGCGCGCCTGACGAACAGGTCCGGCCCGGCCGCGGCCACCGGAATCCTCCGCAGCCCCGGCAGTGCGGACACGCGCGAGATCGCCTCGATCTCGGACATCTTCCTCGACCCGAGCACCCAGTCGAGCGCGCCCCAGACCCCAAGCACGCTGCCCACGCCGATGAACCACCTGTTCGCGGTTTCGGTGCGGTCACGCCTGTGCGCCGCGGACAGGTACTGCCACTCCGTGTCGTAGTCCGCCCGGTCCGGAGCGCCCAGCCAGGGCAGCCACCGGACCGTCGCGTACGAGCCGCCCGCCATGACGGCGCCCCAGATGAACCGCGTCTTCCCCGACCCGCGCCTCGCGCTCGCGTCCGCGTACTGCACCTCCAGACCCGGATCGGCCAGCGTGGGGAGCTCCGCTTCCATGGCCTCGATGTCCCGGCTTCCCAGGAGGTAGTCGGCAGCCCCCCAGGCGAGCAGGCCGACACCCGACAGGATGAAGGCATTCCTGACGGTTGCCGCCCCGGAGTGAATGTCAACAGCGGCCTGATGCGAGGCCGAGTCGGCATAGGCGTCCTCGTCTGCCGCCGCGAACACGATCTGGGTCGTGGCAATGGCTACAAGGGCCAGCGTACCTCCCCGGAGCGACCGCTTCACTCCCGACGACCGACGCTCCTTCGACCGCTCGTATTGCGCGTGGATGTCCGGGATTACGGACCCTGTCGCCGTGGGCGGCTCTCCTCCGGGCACACCTGCCGACACGCCTCCCACGATCTCGACTTCCGCAGCGAGGACATATCCGATCAGGTCGTCCTCGCCGGGCTGGCCAGGGATCGACACGATATGATACGGACCCGATTCCCCGATCCAGTCAAGCGTCGCACCGGCCGCCAGATTGGCGATGACCGGGCTGGAATCGGACGGGTCGAGCCGGACGGCCGCGCCACTGCCGAGCGCCCTGACCTGCTGGGCCGACGCGGCCCCGTATCCGAGAGCAGGTGCTGCGAGAGAGACTCCGAGAACCATGATGCCAGCGCCGACCAAGCCGTGCTTCAGCTTCATTCTCGCTATTCGCTTCCTCGCGCCGTCCTGACCCGCCACCGGCGGACCAGTCCCGCTCTCCCAGACGGTTGGTTGCCGGGTCAAGTCTAGCGGAACGGCCGGATGGGGTCTAGTCGGGTGGGA
>VYAQ01000076.1 GCA_009844885.1 Gemmatimonadota bacterium | reverse complement strand
TTATACGTATAGATAGAAAGTATAGGTCCAAAAGCTTCGTGTTTAGATACTGATAAACTTTCATCAGGATTAACTATAATAGTTAAAGGCACTTTTCTTGACTTACTGTCTGGCAGGGACGCATCAATCGGATTACATTCCACAATACGACACCCAAAAGACTTAGCCTCGTTTATGTAACCAACAACTCTGTCAAAAGCAACATCATTTATTATAGATGTAAAACATTCATTATCCGTGTCGGAAGCATATAACGAAGCTACGCATTCAATAGAAAATTTTATAAACTCTTCCAAATGACGTTCATGCAATAAAACATAATCACCGGCTATACATACCTGACCGCCATTAAGTAAACGCGCTTTACAAATTTTATAAGCAGCCTGTTCTATATTTGCATCATCTAAAACTATACAAGGAGATTTACCACCGAGCTCAAGTAAAACAGGTGTCAAATGAATCGACGCTGAAGCAAGTATTTTTTTACCTGTTTCAGAACTACCGGTAAAACATAATTTATCCCACGGAAGACTCGCGAATGACTTAGAAACTTCCTGCTCACCACAAATAACAGATACTTCGTCATCACTGAAATATGATGATACCAAATCCTTCAAAAGACCTGATACACAAGGTGTAATCTCCGGCATCTTTATCATAACACGATTACCTGCAGATATCGCGTCTACAGCAGGCTCTAACGATAAACTTACAGGTGCATTAAACGCAGATATAATACCAACAACACCTAAAGGCTCATATAATATGTACTTCCTTTGACCACTGAAAAACATAAATCCCGATGAAACTCTCTCCTTTTTCACCCACTTAGATAAATGTTTCAACGCATGCTTTATACTTGAAAGTTGAGGATAAATATCCGCCATAAAAGTAACATCTGGATCCCTAAAACCAAAATCTTCCTCCAACGCACTTGTTATCTCTAAAATATTATCCTCACACAAACTTCCTAACCTGTTCAATACATCAACCCTCTCATCAAAAGATAAATTTCCAGCAGACTTCTGCTTCAAAAAAATACTTCCCAACCGCTCAATTTCCTGAGTCTCTAATTCATTCATCCGTAAAAAACCCTTTCTTTTTAAATGTATGCTTTGATGGAACAGCATGTAAATTCGTTAAATTTTAGGAGAGGATACCAATATCAAGTATATCATTAAGTGATTGTGAAAGCAACGATTGCAGATATGTTTTTGAGAAGTTTGTCAAAGAAGGAAACGATCTTGACACCCCAACAAAAAGTGGTATAATTCAAGCAACACATCGTCCAAATTGTCGCGCAGGAATGTTAAGACTTGGAGGAAATCCAATGCTAAAATATGTCATGATTTTCCTAGTTGTTTTATCACAGTTCGGGTGCGATGATATGTCCAATGCCAATAAAGTCATCGACACAATTGATTCAGATAGTCCGAGTGAAATGCAGCCAGTCGAAACGGATGTAGAAAGTCCTTTTGATAAAGTTCCACCAGAAGAACCACAACAACCTACAGTAAGGGAATATGATTTTGATGTTCAAACAATCACTGCCAGGAATATATCTTCTCAGTCATTAGGGATAACTGATCCCAATAAACGTGGAGTAATTAGTATCAATTCAAATGTAAAGGCACTTTATATTACCTCCGATGACACTATTGTTGAAGTTACAAACACACGTTGCAGAATACTACCACCCAACACACCTGAATTGGAGGATTATGAATTCTTACCTTTCTATGATGCTAACGGCAATGCTACTGTATTGGTAGGTGACGTTGTGGAAGTCATACAACACGAATTAAGCACACGCATTATAGCTAATTTTCGTATAGTTCGGAATATCACAAGACCAGAAGTTGACTACTCTGATTTTTGGGTGTCCGAATAGCAACCGATGTGCTAAATAGAGAATTCATAGCGTTTAGATTTTAAAAGCAACATAGGTGAATTAGAACCCACGTAGACAATAGATGACAGCACAGAAGGAAGTTATGAGCACCTATAAACACGAAGGTCAACATCTAAATCGTCAAATCGTTGAAGAAATAGTCAAAGACACCGTGAGAGGAACTGACAGCATAGCAAACATAACACGGTTTGTGCTTGAACACCACACAAACCACGGAGGATTGTCAGATGACAGGAATTTAGAGCGTTTTATGCGGATTGCAATGTCGAGATTGGAAAGCGAAGGATATGCAAAGCAGGTCTCTGATACCCGATGGGAAATATATGAGGCACCCCTACGCGTGTTCGGTGAGGGCAGCGGCGCTGTATATGTCTATTACGACTCGAAACACCGAGTCGCAAACCATTCCAATTGGGTGTGTAAAGTTGGAAGCCACCACAGGTCAGAGATAGCCGAAGTCCGAGATTATATTGATAGTAGAACAACCAACTGGGCAACACGTGCAACCCTTGCCTTGATACTCAAAACAGACACCTACGAGCGGTTGGAAAAACAGATACGTACCATCCTCAAAGATGTATTCAATCGTCAGCATGAACGCGAAGGCAGGCATTCAAGAGAGATGTTTTACACCTCACCTGATCACGTGATAAAAATCTATAAGTCCATCCGTAGCAACGATGGTAGGTATGTCTAAAAAGTAGAAAAACTATGAATGATTTAAAAAAAGACATGTCCGCATGCCATATATAACAGGATATATCAATTCATACATTATTGAACATTAAGGAGGCGTAACAATGGCTAATGATTACAAATATCAGAATATTCCATTAAGACCTACCATCGCAGCAGAACTTGTTTTTGAGTTATACGTAAATAAAGGAAATATAGCTATTCAGGAAATACGGGATAAAGTGCTTAAAGCACATATTGATAGAGGCGGATTACGTCCGACCAGGAGCTTGGCTGCCATTTTTCAGGAGGCATCGTCATATTTAAATAAGAAGAACAAATTAACAATTCCAGTTACAGGTTATTGGAATGTTCATCCACCTACTTATGATAAGCAAGATAATGAGCCGACCACAATTGTTGGTTCTGGCAGTGGTAATGTTTATCTTTACTATTATCCAAAGTATAAAGCAGACGCTAGTAAAAACAATTCGCCTGTCTGGGAATGTAAAATTGGAAGCACAAAAGGTGACCCTTATCATCGCGTTAAAGAACAAATTGACAAAAAGACGGGGTTGCCTGAAGATGGAGTTATTGGGTTGATTATAAAAACCGATGATTATGTTGATGTTGAAAAAAGAATTCAAAATGTGTTAGTTGCTGAAAACCGAAAGGTCGATTCTCCAGGCAAAGAGTGGTTTTTAACATCACCAAATGAAGTTAAGCGTATTTATGAGACATTATTATCAATGAACACAATCACCTAAATGTCCATTTATGATATAATACTGACAGGCAACTAAGGAGAAAGCATGTTTTGCAAGCATACGCGCAGGCTGGGATCTAATCATTCCAGAAGGAATCAGTATTATGCCAAAGAAAACACATAAAATCGAATTAAATCCTAACAATAAACAGCGTCCATAGTTGGCACAGCAGATGTGGATATGCTCGCTTTGCCTATAATAAGGGGTTAGATGACTTTAGGAAGCATCATGACGCAACAGGATAAGAACGAAGAACCCCACACTTTAGCAGGGAGAGTATGTTAGTCAACGTTCCTAATAGAAGCACCTACATCCAAAAGGAGATATACACAAATGAAAAAAGTCCTTTTTTTAATTGTGCCAATCGTATTGCTGCAGATAGGCTGTACCACTCATATCACTGAAGCAGATTTAGAGATTCAAACCTTTGAAAAGAAATGGATCAATAAGTCAGTAGATAAGTTTCTCAAACAGAATGGCGATTTTGGAAGATGGGTATCCGGAAATACTCAATATGAGTATTATTACCTTTCACACCTTCAGTTTGAGAGAAATAAGCCATCACTCCTGAGAGATGGAATATTTTATTTTGCTAAGAAAGGTATGTCAATACATTCATGCAGCATCTTGGACACCTCTAAGTTCTACTTGCTTTATGTTAACCAGAAAAGAAAAATAGACCGAATAGAAATATTGAGGAGTGATTGATATAACTATGATAATTAGATATAAAATGAAGAATGGCAGTGATGCTGTTTTGAATTATGCGTTGTGTGAGAATTTGTATATTACAAGCATGTCTATGAAAACAGACAAGTCAAACTTATCAAAACTTGTTGCGAATATGATTTCTGGCAAGTCGTATATCATTTGGAGATCTGCTGAAGAATATGAGGTTAAGTCAACTTTAGATCGTATATTAGAAAGTTTTAAAAAAGGTTCAGATGAATGTATGATATAGTATATTCATAAAAACGGTATTACAACTTATGAACAGAAAAATATATTTATGGATACTTGTGTTTGCCGTTCTATGTATTAGTATTGGTGTATTTCTATTCACACGGAGCTTAAACACGGAAAAAGAAAATGAATTGGGTATACCTGACATACCTTCATCCTTTAATCAGGCTCAAATAGAAGGAGCAATGTTGCTAAAATCTGTTATACATTGGTATCATCAACATCGTGATAAGGATAATATTAGTAGTTATTTCCATGAGTTGTCAGGTATTGCAGATAAGATTTCTAATATATTTGAATTTAGTATTGTAATTACAGATGAAGATTATAATGTAGATGGGGCTGTTGATGATGATATGAACATAAGTGAGGGCGGTGGAAATCTAAGAGATGATTTATTAAAAATTTCCGGTGGTTCCGATAGCTTCTCCAAATATTTTGGTGAATTGGATAAATTTATTGTGTCGCCTCAAGATAGAAATGACACATGGTTGACATTCTATTTTGATATGGCAATGAAGGTGAGAGAAGTTCCACCAGAAGAGTTTATGGCTGATATGATGAAAATCAACTTTTTAGGTGTATGGTATGATAACAAATTTTTTATAACTGTTTTCGAGACCAGAATACCTTATTATTATCGTCTCACCAAGAATGGTAACGACATAAATAATTGGAACGATGCAGTTAAGTATTCAGATGATGTTTTATCAGGTGTGAATGTTGATGTATTGCCGTATACTAGTTCTATTGATGACGGCAAAAAACTTGTCGTCACAGTAACAATTTTGGATAAAGTCCAATTATATAAGCATGATTCAAATGTGTTTATAGATCGTAGTAGTCAAAATCCTGAGAATATTTATTTGCGTGTATTTTTGCTGACGGATGATGGCAATTT
>VYAQ01000259.1 GCA_009844885.1 Gemmatimonadota bacterium | reverse complement strand
GCGTGCGCGGCACGACCGGCACGCAGGCCTCGTTCCTGCAGCTCTTCGGCGGCGACCACGCCCGGGTCGACGCGCTGGAGCGGGACGTGTGTCGCCGGCTGGGCTTCGGCGAGTGCTACCCCGTCACCGGCCAGACCTATCCGCGCAAGGTGGACCAGGCGTTCCTCGCGACCCTGGCGGGCGTGGCGGCATCGGCTTCAAGGATGGCGCACGACGTCCGGCTCCTGTCGCATCTTCGCGAGCTGGAGGAGCCCTTCGAGGAGGACCAGGTCGGCTCGTCGGCGATGCCCTACAAGCGCAACCCCATGCGCAGTGAGCGCATCTGCGCGGTGGCGCGCCACGTGATTGCGCTGGCCGCGAATCCCGCGCACACGGCGGCGACGCAATGGCTGGAACGGACGCTGGACGACTCCGCCAACAAGCGGCTCGCGATTCCGGACGCCTACATGGCCACCGACGCCATCCTCGTGCTCACGGAGAACGTCGCCTCGGGGCTGCGGGTGAACGCGGGGGTGGTCGCGGCCAACCTCGCCGTGCACCTGCCGTTCATGGCCATGGAGTCGGTGCTCATGGGGACCACCGCCGGGGGCGGCGACCGGCAGGACGCCCACGAGCGTATTCGCCGCCACACGCTGGCCGCCGCGCGCCGCATGACCGAGGGCGAGGACGGCGACCTGTTCGCGCGCATCGCCGCCGACGAGTCGCTGGGCGTGAGCGCCGCAGAGCTTGAGGAGCTGGCGCGGCCCGAGAAGCTGGTCGGCCGCGCGCCCGAGCAGGTGGACGCGTTCCTGGCGACGCACGTGGCGCCCGTGCTGGAGCGCTATTCCGGGGTGCGGGCCCGCGGCGAGGTGAGGGTGTGACGACCGCCACGACCCTTCCCCTCCCCCTGCTCTTCCGCGGCAAGGTCCGCGATGTGTACGCGGTGGCGGACGAACACCTGCTTCTCGTCGCGAGCGACCGCGTCAGCGCCTTTGACGTGGTGATGAACGAGCCGGTGCCGGACAAGGGCCGCGTGCTCACGCAGACCACCGCCTGGTGGCTGCACGCGCACCTGGCGGACATCCCCAACCACCTCGTTTCGGTACGCCCCGGCGAGATTCACCGCCTGGTCCCGCAGCTGGCCGACTGCCCCGGCGCATGGGAGGGCCGGGCGACGCTGGTCCGGCGGACGCGGCCGCTCCCCGTCGAGTGCGTGGTGCGGGGCTACCTGTCCGGCTCGGCGTGGAAGGAGTATCGTCAGGCGGGGACGCTGGCCGGTGAGCCCCTCGAGCCGGGGCTGGTCGAGAGCGACGCGCTGGTGCCGGCAATCTTCTCTCCCGCGACGAAGGCCCAGGAGGGCCACGATGAGAACATCACGTTCCGGCACGTGACCGACCTTCTGGGCGCCGAGCTCGCCAACCGCCTGCGGGAACGGTCGCTGGACATCTACGAGCGCGGGCGCGCGGCGGCGGCCGAAGCCGGAATCATCCTGGCCGACACCAAGTTCGAGTTCGGGATTTCGCCCGAGGGCGAGCTCCTGCTCATCGACGAAGTCCTCACCCCGGATTCGTCCCGCTTCTGGCCGCGCGAGCACTATGCGACGGGTCGGGGACAACCGTCTCTTGACAAACAACCTGTGCGCGATTATTTGGAGACTTTGGGCGGCTGGAACAAGCAATATCCGCCCCCTGCGCTGCCTCCAGAGGTGGTCGCGGCCACGTCGGAGCGTTACCGGGACGTGTTCCGGCGGCTCACCGGCGAGGAGCTTGACCGGTACGAGCCGCCGCGGTTCGGGAGCGGCACGCCGCCAGGCGAACACGCACCCGCAGCCCACGGCACGGAGGCCCCGCAATGAACCTCCCCGTGGCGCGCGAGGGGCTTCCCTTCATCCTTGTCTTCCTGGCCGCGGCCGTGCTCGCGGCGATCTGGGCCCGGAGCGGCGGTTGGGGGGCGCGCACGGCCTTGCCCGCCGGGCTGCTGATGCTCACCCTCTTCGTGGTGTACTTCTTCCGCGATCCCGAGCGCCGCATTCCGGCGGACCCGGACGTCGTGGTGTCTCCGGCCGACGGCACGGTCATGAGCGTTCGCGAAGTCGCGGGCGAAGCGGCGGGCACGGGGTTCACGGGGGGAACGGCCACCCGCGTCACGATCTTCCTGAGCATCTTCAACGTGCACGTGCAGCGGGCGCCGCTCGGAGGCCGGGTGGACGGGTACGACTACCGGCCGGGGCGGTATCTGCCCGCCTGGCGCGATGAGGCCAGCAGCGAGAACGAGCAGGCGTCGCTGGCGCTCGCGACCGCCGAGGGACCGGTGGTCGTCCGCCAGATCGCCGGCCTGGTGGCGCGCCGGATCGTGACGTATCCCCGCGAGGGCGACAGCCTCGAGCGGGGCGAACGCATCGGCCTGATCCGCTTCGGCTCTCGCGTGGACCTGTTCCTGCCTCCGGAATGGGCGGTGACCGTCGGTGCGGGCGACCGCGTGCGGGGCGGCGAGACTCCGGTCGCCCACATCAACAGGACAGGGGAGTGACCGTGACGCCCCGCAACCGCAAGCCCGGGCGCTGGCGCAGGCTGCGCAGCGAACGTCCCCGCCCGAACCTCAGGCGCGGGGTCATCATCCTGCCCTCGGCCTTCACGCTCGGGAACCTCTTCTTCGGGCTCTACGCGATGGTCGCGGCCTCGCGCGGCGACTTCATCTGGGCGGCGTGGTGCATCGTCATCGCGTGGATCCTGGACTACCTGGACGGAAGGGTGGCGCGGGTCACGCGCACGGGATCCGCCTTCGGGGCCGAACTCGACTCGCTCACCGACGCGATCTCCTTCGGGGTGGCGCCGGCGCTGATCCTCATCTTCCTCTACTTTCCGCAGGCCGACTGGAGCTGGGTGATCGGCTTCGCGTACGTCTCGGCCGCCGTGATCCGGCTGGCGCGCTTCAACGTCGAGCAGGGGGGCGAAGCCCGCAGCCACTTCCACGGCCTCCCGAGCCCCGCAGCCGGCGTGCTTCTCGCGACGCACTACCCGTTCACCACCACCCCGTTGTTCCAGCAATACCTGGCGGAGCTTCCCTGGCCGCAGATCATGGTGATCACGACCGTCCTGGTCTCGATCCTCATGATCAGCCACATCCCCTACGCCAAGATGCCGCCGCTGGACTTCCGGACCCGGCGCGGGATCATCCGGACGACGCTGCTGCTGAGCTGCTTCGTGCTCGCCGTAACGGTCCCCTACTACTGGTTCTTCCCCGCGATCGTGGGCTACGCCCTGTGGGGATTCCTCAGGTCGGTCTTCCTCGGCCTCCACGCCCGGCTGCCCGAGCGCGACCCCCTGCTGGACGAGGAGCCGGACGACGAGGACCCGGACGTCGAGCCCCGCGAAGTGGACTACCAGGAACTGACCCACGAGCCGGAGACGGACGGCAGCACTGACGGCGGCGACGCCGAACAACGCAACGACCGCGAAACCGATATCATTCAATGGAAGGAGAGGCGCTCTTGAGCCGATTCACAGTGGAAGTCCTGGTCACCCCCAGGCCCGGCCTCCTGGACCCGCAGGGCAAGGCGATCCATCACGCGCTGGCCTCGCTCGGCTACGACACCATCGAAGACGTTCGGGTCGGCAAGGCGATCTACCTGGACGTGGCCGCCGGATCGCCGGCCGAGGCCACGGAACGGGTGGAGGAAGCGTGCCGCAAGCTGCTCGCCAACCCCGTGACCGAGGATTTCCGGGTCACGGCGGCCGCTGGAGGCACCGAGACAGCTGCGGGAGGCGTCCGATGAGGGTCGCAGTCATCACCTTTCCGGGGTCCAACTGCGACCAGGACTGCTACCGGTCGGTCGAAGTGGCGGGCGGTACACCCAGCTACGTGTGGCACCGCGAGACTTCGCTCGGGGACGCGGACGCGGTCATCGTGCCCGGCGGCTTTGCGCATGGGGACTACCTGCGGCCGGGCGCAATCGCCCGCTTCAGCCCGATCATGGACGCCGTCATCGCTTTCGGGCGCGACGGGGGTCTGGTCGTCGGGATCTGCAACGGCTTCCAGGTCCTCTGCGAGGCCGGGATGCTGCCGGGGGCGCTGCTGCGCAACCGGTCGCTGCGCTTTCAGTCCCACGACTGCCACCTGCGGGTCGAGCGGACCGGTACCCCGTTCACCGCGGACTACCTCCGGGGACAGGTCCTTCGCATGCCGCTGTCGCACGCCGACGGCAACTACTACGCGGACCCCGAGACGCTGGCGGGTCTCGAGGCGGAGGGCCGCGTCGTGTTCCGTTACTCTGACGACCGCGGCGACGTGACGCAGCCGGCC
This sequence comes from Gemmatimonadota bacterium, assembly GCA_009844885.1. Lineage (GTDB taxonomy): Bacteria > Gemmatimonadota > Gemmatimonadetes > Longimicrobiales > Gaopeijiaceae > Bin94. The sequence goes on along the minus strand of VYAQ01000259.1, from coordinate 973 downwards.
AATCCCAACGGCTCACTGAACAACATCGCGGGCATCGTCAATGCGCGGGGCAACATCCTCGGGATGATGCCGCACCCGGATCGGGCCTTCGAAGCCGCGCTGGGTTCCGTGGACGGCCTGCCGCTCTTCCGCTCGCTGGTTGGGGCGAATGTGGCGGTCGGCGCCGGCAACACGCGGGAGGTGGCATGATCGCGACCGCCGAAGCCCCCCGTCCCCGTCCCGGCGATCCGCCGATCACGCCGGAACTGGTCGACGACCACGGCCTGTCCCCCGACGAGTACGAGCAGATCCTGCGGATCATGGGGCGCGAGCCCACCTTCTCCGAACTGGGCGTATTCTCGGCGATGTGGTCGGAACACTGCGGCTACAAGAACTCGAAGCGCCTGCTGCGGCTGCTGCCGACGCGCGCGCCCTGGGTCATCCAGGGCCCGGGCGAGAACGCCGGCGTCATCGACGTGGGCGCCGGGTACGCGCTCGCGTTCAAGATCGAGTCGCACAACCACCCTTCGGCCGTGGAGCCCTACCAGGGAGCGGCCACCGGCATCGGCGGCATCCTGCGCGATGTGTTCACCATGGGCGCGCGGCCCGTGGCCACCCTGAACTCGCTGCACTTCGGCGACCTGGACCGGCCCCGCGTGCGCTACCTGTTCTCGGGCGTGGTCAAGGGGATTGGCGACTACGGCAACTGCGTCGGCATTCCGTCGACCGGAGGCGAGGTCTACTTCGACCGCGGCTACGAGGACAACCCGATCGTCAACGCGATGTGCCTGGGGCTGATGCGCAAGGAGGACCTGATCCGGGGCACCGCCGAGGGCGTCGGCAACACGCTCATGGCGGTGGGAGCCCGGACGGGGCGCGACGGGATTCACGGCGCGACGTTCGCTTCGGAGGAGCTGTCGGAGGGGGACGACGAGGCCAGCCGGCCGCAGGTGCAGGTGGGCGACCCGTTCACCGAGAAGCTGCTGCTCGAGGC
>VYAQ01000142.1 GCA_009844885.1 Gemmatimonadota bacterium | reverse complement strand
CCTCGATCCAGGCCACGCCGTACTTGCCCAGCCGGACCGGGCGGGGGAAGGTCCCTTCCGCCATCCGCGCGTAGATCGAGCTCCGCGACAGGCCGGTGCGGGCCTCGACCTCCGGCCGGCGCAGCAGGCGCACGGGCGCAGTAGTGCGCGGGTCCTTCAGCCTTTCGGTCATCGTTCGAGATCTCCTCGTTCGTTTCGCTTGCGGTCTCCGCCTCCGGGGCCGCCGACGCGGCGGATACCGCGCGCGATTCCGCTCCCGCTCGTAGGTGGCCGTGTACGCCAGAATCCGGTCGGCCGTCCGCAGCGTCGGCGAGCGGCCCCTCGCGATCTCGCGCATCAGGTTCGGATCGCCGATCGCCCTGCGGCCGAGCGTGGACAGGGGCATGCCCGTGCTCTCGATGAACGCGTCCAAGCGCGACCTGAAGTGCCCTTCCAGCGTCTTCATGCCACAAACGTTGAAACGCTGTTCGCAAGGGGGTCAACTGGTAGGAAAAACCCGACATTCCAGAGCGTTCCTGAGCGTTCCAGCGGTAGGGAAAACCCGTCGGGTGCCGTCGCCAATCGCGCCCCCGTGCCCCCAAATCGAAGGCGAATCGGCCGGTGCACCGGAGTCGTGGGTTGTACCGGGCAGGGAATGCAGGTAGACTCCCACACGATGACGCAGCGAGAGAACGACAAGGCACTGGACCGGGTGCGCCGACGGCTGCTCCAGCTACTGGCTGCGAACGGCTCGAACCTGCGAACCGCTTCGCTCGCCATGGGGCGGAACGCCGCCTACCTGCACCAGTTCATCAAACGGGGCACGCCGAAGGCCTTGGCCGAGGACGACCGCGAGATCCTTGCCGAGCATCTGGGGTGCAGGCCCGACCTGCTCAGGCCCGACCGGAAACTCCGGCGCGCGGCGCGTGCCAAACCGCCGCCCGCTTCCGGCCCTTACTCCGCCCCGAAGGGCTACAGCGCCGTGCCGGAGGCCGATGTCCGGAGGGCGGCTGCCGCCGGGGCTTGGAACGGTGATCTGGAGGAAGCGAACGAGGCTTGGCTGTTCGCCGATCCGCTCATCCGACACGAGCTGCGGGCCGAGCCCGGCGACCTGTGGATGATTCCGGTGGACGGAGACTCGATGGAGCCGGTTCTCGCGCGCGGCGACCGCATCCTGATCGACGTGAGCCGGACGGTGCCGGTGCCGCCGGGAATCTTCGTGATCTGGGACGGCATGGGACTCGTCGCGAAACGGATTGAGCACGTGCCGCTCTCCGATCCGCCCAAGGTCGTGCTCAGGTCCCTAAACCCGACGTACGACAGCCACGAGTGCCTCGCTGAGCATGTCCGCGTCGTCGGACGCGCCGTCTGGGTCTCCAGAAGGCTATAGGACACGCCGCCCCAGGGACCCCACAGCCGTGAAACGAGCGAGACCATTCCCAACGCGGTCAGCTTCCGGGTTGTCCACCCCCAGTAGCATCGACAAGCTTCACGATGCCGAAGGCCGTGGGGAGGAGTTAGATTGGTTGACCGATGGTTCATGCGAAGGGAATAGTCATGATGGACGGCCCCGAGCGGATCAGGAGAACCAGCCTACCGATCTGTCCAGGAACGCTGCGCCCAGCGCCGGGCCACATCGCATGACCTCCGAACGAGGGCCACGCAGGCCACCAAGAGGGGAAAGAAGAGAACAGGAGTAGACCGCTACACCAATGCGTCCCGATCTCTCGACGCTTCTGAAACCCGTGGGCTCGACCGCCGGAGCGCCCGCCGATCTAATGGATACCGTAGACCTCAGGCGCACCGAGGTCGCCGGACGGATCGCCAAGGACCCAGCGAAACGGGCCAGACTGGGGCAGTTCCTCACGCCCGCGCCGGTTGCCCGTTTCATGGCGGGAATGTTCTCAAGGCAGCTCCCCAAGCGTTTACGCATCCTCGATCCCGGTGCGGGCACCGGTGTCCTGGCGGCGGCAGCGGTCGCCGAACTATGCGGCCGCCCCAAGAGCGAACGCCCGACCGAAGTCCACGTAACGGCGTGGGAACTGGACACCGATTTCATCCCGGAGCTTGAGGCCTCGCTCGAACAGTGCCGGAACGTTTGCGAGCGTGCGGAAGTCTCTTTCGAGTCCAACGTGTGCCATGGCGATTTCATCATGGAAGCATCCGACCAAGTCTCTCGCGGGCTCTTCCACGGACCGGCGGTACGCTACGATGCTGCGATTCTGAACCCTCCTTACAGAAAGCTACGGAGCGACACACCGCAGCGGACTCGCCTCAGTGCGGTCGGAATCGAGACGAGCAACCTCTACGCGGCTTTCGTTTGGCTATCCGTCAGGCTGCTCGAGAATGGTGGAGAGGTCGTCGCGATCACGCCGCGCAGCTTCATGAACGGCTCCTACTTCCGACCGTTTCGCGCTGCTCTCGCTCGGACACTTCGCTTCCGCAGAGTCCACGTCTACGAGTCTCGGAACGCTGCGTTCGCAGCCGACTCAGTGTTGCAGGAAAACGTGGTGTTCCACGCGGTGAAGGGCGGTGAGCAAGAACCCGTTTACGTGTCCACCTCTCAAGGCCCATTGGATGAGGGCACGGCAGGTCGGCTCGCGGATCCAGCCGAACTCATCCGCCCCGACGATCCCGATACCGTTCTCCACGTTGTCCCGTGCGAAGCCGATGCGCGGATCACCGCGTGGACCTTGGAGTTACCCTGTACGCTCGCAGATCTGGGCGTGTCCGTCTCGACGGGCAGGGTTGTTGACTTCAGGACCCGGGAGCGCCTGAGACAGACAGCGGCAGACGGCGACGCACCGCTGGTTTTCCCCAGCCACCTGTCCGATGGATTCGTCGCGTGGCCGGACACTCAAGGCCGAAAGCCCAACGGCCTAGCGACAGATGGCGAAGGGGATCCTCTGGTGATGCCTGCGGGCTGGTACGTACTAGTGAAGCGCTTCAGCGCGAAGGAGGAGCCGAGGCGCGTGGTGGCAGCGCTGTATGATCCTGGGCGCGTTCACGCTCGCGTTGTCGCCTTCGACAACAAGCTCAACGTCCTGCATCGGGATCGACGAGGGTTGCCGGCGGATCTGGCGAAAGGGTTCGCGGTTTTCCTGAACAGCACGTTCGTCGACTTGTACTTCCGCCAATTCAGCGGGCACACTCAGGTGAACGCCGGTGACTTCAAGGCCCTGAGATTCCCGGATGTGGAGACCTTGGAACGCCTCGGTGCTCTCGTCAACGAGCGGATGCCTGCCCAAATCACCATCGACCAGCTAGTACGAGAGGAAATCCCGATGAGCGAAGGAGATGACCCCGTCGCGGCCAACCACAAGGTGCAGCAGGCTCTTGACGTCCTGAAGGCATTCGAGGCACCCAGGGGCCAAATGAACGAGCGCTCGGCGCTGACGCTCTTGGGCCTCCTCGATCTCGGACCGACCAGGCCGTGGTCAGAAGCGCGAAGCCCGTTGCGCGGCGTAACCGAACTGATGGGATGGATGTCAGATCAATACGGGAAGACCTACGCGCCCAACACACGGGAGACGATCCGTCGATTCACCCTCCACCAACTTATGGAAATGGGGCTCGTTCTGCTCAATCCAGACGACCCTGCGCGAGCGACGAACAGCCCCAAGAATGTCTACCAGATCGAACCCTCGGCGCTTGACGTGGCCCGCACGTTCGGAAGCGACGATTGGGACGCAGAACTTGGTGCGTATCTCGATTCGATTGCCGGGAGGAACCGTCTACGGCGCCAAGCGCGGAAGATGGAGCGCATTTCCGTAACCTTCCCGGATGGCCAGACCTTGGAGTTGAGTCCAGGCGGCCAGAACGTCCTGGTCAAAGAGATCCTTGAGCAGTTCGCTCCCCGGTTCACGCCGGGCGGTTACATAATCTATGTGGGCGATACCGCCGAGAAGTACCTTCTTTACGACGCAGACTACCTTGCCGACCTCGGTGTGGGGATCGAATCCCACGGTCGTATGCCCGATGTCGTAGTCCACCACGTTGACCGCAACTGGCTGATCCTCGTGGAGGCGGTAACGTCGCACGGCCCGGTGAATCGTCTTCGCCACAACCAACTCAAGGCACTCTTCGCCGATTCCACGGCCGGGCTCGTTTTTGTCACAGCGTTCCTCGACCGGCGCGCCATGCGAGAATACCTACCGGAAATCGCGTGGGAGACGGAGGTCTGGGTGGCCGACGCGCCCGATCACCTCATCCATTTCAACGGTGAACGCTTCCTGGGCCCCTATGAGCAACCGCAGAGCCCATGACCGGCAGCTTCCATTAGAAGGGGGGGATCCGCCCCGGAAACCTCCAAGGGCCAGCCGGTTCGCACGAAGCCGATTCGCTTCAATGAGGCCGGGGCGGATCCGCCCCGGAAACGCCCTGACCGGCGACATTCCCGCCCCGGCAAAGGGCGCTTCAATGAGGCCGGGGCGGATCCGCCCCGGAAACGGGTGCGAAGGCATCTGCGGCGTCTGACCACCCCCGAAAGCTTCAATGAGGCCGGGGCGGATCCGCCCCGGAAACGCCCCAGGCGTGCGCGATCAGATGAGCGTCGTCGCTGATCGCTTCAATGAGGCCGGGGCGGATCCGCCCCGGAAACCTGGTCGAACGGCTGGTACGAGCCGGGGGACATGGTCAAGCTTCAATGAGGCCGGGGCGGATCCGCCCCGGAAACATGGCCCTGCGCGCCCGGTATAGCGATCCGAAATTGTCTGCTTCAATGAGGCCGGGGCGGATCCGCCCCGGAAACGACGATGGCCGGCACGACGGACCACTCGAAGCGGGGCACGCTTCAATGAGGCCGGGGCGGATCCGCCCCGGAAACGTTGAAGTGTTGCGCCGGAAGCACCGCGCCCGCTTCGCTTCAATGAGGCCGGGGCGGATCCGCCCCGGAAACAACCCGAGCCGGACCCCGAACCGCCGGTCGACCTGAACGAGCTTCAATGAGGCCGGGGCGGATCCGCCCCGGAAACACCGACGCCGACATCCACGTCGTGCAGGGCAACCATGCTTCAATGAGGCCGGGGCGGATCCGCCCCGGAAACACTGCACCGCTGGAGCGGCCGGAAGTGGTTTCTGTCGCTTCAATGAGGCCGGGGCGGATCCGCCCCGGAAACGTGTAGGTCAGCGTGTCGCCAACGTCGTTTTCCGTGCTTCAATGAGGCCGGGGCGGATCCGCCCCGGAAACAAGGGTGCCCAACGTGACACCGCCACATGCTCCCGGCAAGCTTCAATGAGGCCGGGGCGGATCCGCCCCGGAAACCGTGGTGGCCGGCCGTCCACGTCCACGTATGGGTACGTGCTTCAATGAGGCCGGGGCGGATCCGCCCCGGAAACACGTCGCGACGTTCTCGATGTAGGTCTCGCTGGGCTCGCTTCAATGAGGCCGGGGCGGATCCGCCCCGGAAACTCGGCGCCGGTCGAGGCTGCCGACTCGTGTTGGCCATCGCTTCAATGAGGCCGGGGCGGATCCGCCCCGGAAACAGTATTGAGGATACTATCGAGATACCATCGGCGATCAGGCTTCAATGAGGCCGGGGCGGATCCGCCCCGGAAACTGCCGTCGTGCCAACCCGTTGGGCAAGAGCGGTTTGCTCGATCGGTTGCGAGCGGTCGTCGCTCTGAGCCATACGAGAACCTGAACCCACCTCTTGGATCTGCACGTACCACGGCCTAACTCCTTGGCGTTCCTGAAGAAGCGCCGACGCGACCGCTCCCGGAGAATCCTTCCGCATCGGAGCTCTCGCAGAGGCACCGGCGGGTGCTCTAGACGATTGTAGCCTGTCGGGTGGGTGCTTCATAGCTTTTCCCCAAGCTCTCCACTCGGGGCTTGATCTTGTCCGCGGGACCCAAGTCCAAGATCAATATATGGTCCTCGGTCGGTTTCATCCATTCTTCGAGTCGGATGGTCATTTCCGCGCGACGGCGGGCCGTCAACCGGCACTGGAACACCGACAACTGGAGCCAGTGTCCGTATCCCTTCATCAGGTTGAAGATGCGGCGCCATCGTTTGGGATCCGAGATGTCGTAGGTCACGAGGTAGAGGCGTTCCTTTGCCATGACAGGCTACCTGGGGAGATAGTGGGGGTACTTCACGATCTCGCCTTGGAAATGGCGGGCGAGCAGTCTGGCCTGGACCTCCAGCATGCGCCTCATGGAGACACGGTATCCGAACAGGGGATGCGTGGCGACTTGGTCCAGTCGGCGCTCGAACGCCGCAATCAGAGCCTTTCGACCCTTCGGTTTCAGAGAGCACGCTGGTCCGTTCGACACGAAGTCATTCGGCTTCACCTCGCCATTGTTCACCGCTTGGATGACACAGGAATCCGCGAGGATTGCACGGAACGGCTCCATAAGGTCCAGGGCAAGCGCTGGCCTACCGTGGCGCGGGCGGTGATAGAGACCCATGTACGGATCAAGGCCGGTTGCGGAAACTGTTGTCGTCAGCGTTCTGGCGAGGAGCGCGTATGCAAGAGACAGCATGGCGTTCACTGGATCGGTGGGAGGACGCCGGTTGCGGGTCGTGAACGAGAACTCGTCGAAGCCTTCCGATCCGCTTGGTGCCAGCATCTTCTCGAATTGGGAGAAGTAGATCGCTGCCGCCTCTCCCTCGAAACCGAGTAGCTGCTGGGCATCGTCCGCATGGAGCGCGCGCCGGGCGATTCGCTTGAGTCCCGCCATCGCGTCCTGCTTGTCCTCAGCACCGCGTTCGGGACGCCAGTTGCGGCGAAGCATCGTGCGGGAATTACGCACCTTAGCGTTTACTAGATCGCGTGCAAAAGACAGACTCCGGCGTTCGCTAAACGCAGCTCTATACTGGGCTTCGCGGACGGCAACGTTCCCGTTTCCCGTCCCGATGGTGTGCCCGAGGAACCATCCCCCGGTCGAGAACCAGGACACAGGTATCTCCGCCCGCATCAACGCGTGAAGGGCGGGGGTAGTTACGGACACCGGCCCGAACAATGCCACTTGGGACACGTCGATCATCCGTACTTCGACGGTCTCGTCCTGGGACTCGACGATTAGACGCTCGCCCTTCTTGCGTAGCCGCGTCCGTGGAGTTTGGACGTAGAGCGGAAGGGCGGGATCGTCCGATGGGTTCAGTGGCCGGGGCGGATAGCCGCGGTTGAACAGGTTGGTCTCGTCCGGCAAGCAGATGCCCGCCAACGAACATCGCGGGCACTTGGGACTGTTCTCCAGCGGCGCTGGCCGCGTCCGCGTCTGCGCCGCGCCGCGCAGGTCGCGAACGGCTTCGAGCGTTCTGGCGCGAAGTTCCTCGTCCAGGTTGACTCGCACCCGCTCCCGGGAGCCGACGTACCAGATCGCTCCCTGCTCGACCTCGTAGCCGTTGTCCTCCAGAATCATCGCCTGAACGCAAACCTGAACCCGTTCCGGTTCGTAGGCACCGGCCGCGACGTGGGGCCGCTTGCCCTTCTTGAAGTCCACCGGCATGACCACGCCGTCGCGGATGTCGAGGACATCCATCTTCGCGATCACACCAAGGCGTTCCGACGACATCGTGACCGAACGGGCCTGCGACATTTCCTCGTCGAGCTCGTCAGGAGCAGGAAGGCGGCCGCCGCCCTTATCAACGCGCGTGTGCGCACGCTTGCCTTGGACGGTGTCCGCGCTGTCGGCCCATTCCCCCTCCACCCATTCCAGGTACGCCAATCGCGGACAGTAGACCCATTCGTTGACCATTCGGGCCGGGACGAATGGCGTCATGGCGTCGGCCGGGGGCGGAGGGATTGGCAGAATGAGTTGACTGCGGTCGCTCATGGGCTCGGGTTCCTTGGGCGCTTGGATCGGATCGGAAACAGGCAGGTAAGGCAAGAGTTGCGGTCGGCGCGACCGCAAGCAATACCACCCGCGTGGCATCGACACGCTTGGACGCGGAACAGGGAGGTGGGTCGGCCCATTGGTGCGCCGGCACGCGAGCTTAAGGTGAGGGAACGAGTCGGACGGAGTTGCCTACACCGCCCCGAACATCCCAAGTCCGAAATGGCTGGCATACCCGAGTGCTAGGGGGCCTTGGATCGCCTGCGCAAACTCGATCTCCAGCAACGCACCCAAGGAGTCGCGCCGCGGCTCTCGCCCACGCGAACGGAAACGGCGGAAGTCCGCCACGCGTTTCCCGGTGCCGCCGACCTGGATCTCGGCCAGTTCCCTGAGCTTTGCACCGTCCGTATGGATTCCGCGCCGCCTTAGCACCCTGACCAGTTCACCCGGATACCCCGGCTTCTTCAAGTGACCCGAAGCGAGAAACGGCGTAATGCTCCGCCACGTCCGCGAGATGTCGAGCAACCGTGAACTCCCGGCGAAGTCCTCCGGGCGTCCGAACCCATCCACAGCTAGCCGCCACTCGTCGACGCCGGAATCGTCTCCAGAGTAGCGGTTTCCTCCCCTCGGCGTGAGCCAAACCCGAGTCACCCGGCCAAGGCGTTCTCGAATCTCTTCGTTCATTCCATCGGCGATGAACACCGTGACGTGGTCGATCCAGCCGTCGCGATCCGCATCCTCGGGCAGCCAGAACGCATGGGTATGCGTTGGGTTGCGGAGCGGCCGATTTCGCCCATCGCGCCCAGAGATCTGCCAAGGTGCCAACGGGACCTGCCGTCCCGTCTGCTCGTCGAGCGCCCAGCCAAACTTGGACATAGCCGCCGCGCGCACGACTTCGCCGATCTTGATTGCGTGCTCAATCCTCGGTCGCACGTGGCCCTCCAGAAGATAGCGGGCGACAGTCGGCTGTTTCGGCATGTCGCTGATCTACTTCAATCGACCGACGGAATACAGCACGATACGTGGCTTTAGTCCCCAAGCCACGGGCATAGCGACTAGTCCGCACGGCCACTTTCTGACCAACGAGTTGACCGGATCGACGATGGTCCGCGCGACCGCTTCCACCATCAGCAAGGTACGAACCGACCAAGCCCGAAATGCGCATCTGTCCCCAACGGGCGCGAGATGACAACCGGGTGGTCGAACTCCAAGTCGAACCAAGCCGCGGCCCTCCTTGTCCAGCGCCATTGGCCCCGCGAGTAGAGGTGGGTGCGCACGGAGGTAAGCCTGCCCAGCGACCCTGGGCCAAGTCTCCATGTCACGCGGGGAGCGGTTCCAGTGCTCTCCTCGACCATTCTCCGAAGTTCGTCAGCTGGCTTCGGTAGGCGTCGGCCACGGCGAGATGCCAAGAAAGGCGTCAAGGACCGCCAGTGCCTCGATGGAGTCAGTTCCTGCCACTCCTCAAGCACGCGCTCGGCGACCACCAGGATCGGATAGTCGTCGCGAGTAAGGATGCGCCGCACCCCGAGAAGTGCGTCCAGTTCTCTCAAGTCTATGCCAGTTGCGCCGTCCGGCAGCCATACGGTGCACCGGTGGAGGAAGCCGGTCCCTTCGTCTGGTTCCGGCAACCAGAATGCGTGTCGATGCCCTGTCGCGACACTATCGTCAGGCTCGCGGCCCGTCAGCCGACGGGACGGTTCTCCCGTGGTTGTCTCGAATCTCCTAACTGCCTGATCACGGATCTCGCGGGCGACACGCACGAGGTCCGGCAGGCGGATCGGAGTGCGGCGGAACAAACCGAACTGGACGGCCGCGACGCACGGGCGTCTACTTGCTGATGTGGCAAGGCCACGAGCTAGCGACGAACGAATGAGCCCTGGCGGCACGGCGTAATCGACCCATTCGGTGTTGGGTGGTCGCCGCATTCTCTTCTTGATTGTCGCCTGCACCAAATGGCCCCCGGCACGTTCCTCGGCCCAGAGGTCACAGGCGCCAAAAGTATTGCGAGGAACCAACACGCGCCGACGAGAAAGGGGCGGGGAGGAGTGATCGCCTGCAACTGCCACCCTCTTCAGGTTCCCCGGAGGTGTCTCCACCAGCGAAAGCAGCGCCCGTGATTCGGCTCGCCCGAAGTAGGTCATCCGCGCGAGCAGCAGCGCAAGGTCCCTCCGCTGACGGCCCGACAGGCTGAACTGGTAGTCGAAACAAAAGCACGCACCCGCGTTTCCTTCCGACAGTACAGCGAAATGGTCGAAGTGCAGAACTCGCTTCTGTTCCCGTGATTCGAGTATCGGCTGATAGTATGGGATCTCGGCGAACGACACCGGGGGCAACCACATCGCCGGGGGTCCAGCGCGACCAAGCGCTTGCAGGAGGTCGTCCCGCTGCGCTTCGGCACAGGGATGAGGGTTCGCGTCGAACCAAGCTGCGGCAAGACCGCGCAGAAGCCGCCAAGGCGACGGAGGCCACTCCGGACCTGCCATGGCGTGTTGAGCCTCTCCCCACGGATGCGCGTGGTAACGCCCGGAGAGCAAGCTCACTTGGACAACGACGCCAGACACTAACGCTACCTCTTCACTTCCCGTAAGTGACGGTTGTATCGAGCCCGAGACCGAACGGAAGGAGCTCCTTGAAGAAAGGCGGATCCGCCAAAAGGCCGGAGGACACTCCATTCTCATCCCCTGTCACCAGGTGATCCAATTCCAGCGGTATCGCCTTCCGGAAGGCCGCACCGTGTCTCGAACCGCACCAGCTGACCCGACCGACAGCCAGCGAGCAATCGGCGCGCAGACGGAGTGCCCCCATCGTGTCGCCGGTTCGGGCGTCGAACGATGGCGCATTCGTTAGGAATCGATGGATCTTCCAGAGGGCCAACGCGAGCAGAAACCGGCGAGCCTCCTCGTTGCGTGAGGTGTTGGCGGCCGCTTTGCCGTTGCGGGCAGCCAGCAGTGGTTTCTCGCGGAGTGCGAGCACATCGATTTCGAAGGTGGCTTCGATCGACTCGGGCACGTACCGTGCCCTGGCGGCGATGCTCTGACCCTTGTTGCTCTTCGCGGCAGCCGATGCTCCCGGCTCGATGCCATCGACTTTCACGAGTCCGTAGTGGACCTCGCCGTCGCCGCCCGCAAGTGTTGCCTCAAGGCGTGCGTGAAGGAGCCGCGCCGCACGCAGTCCCACCGCCTCCCACTGCATGAACTGGAACCCGTGCAGCATCGCGGCTGGATCTAGCGCAAACACGAGCTGCGTGAGCTTGTCGCGCTCATCCAGCGGCCAGACCTTGCCGTCGATCCCAACATGTTCCTCGACCTTGGCCTTCAGCGTGGTCTTCTCGTTGTCGGGCTGTCCGTTCTCGTCGGTTTCGCCCCCTGTCTGGAACAGACCCTCTAGGACGTAGGACGAGGCGATTCGGTGGGGTTCGGTGAGGTTGGTCGCCAGAAGGTGCCCTTCCTTATCCTCGACGCGGATGACGGGGAGTTCCCCGGCGAGTGGCTCCCGCCACACCCCAGGGGCCTTCATGCAGACGGCCTCCAGCCGGTTAGCCATGCTCTGCTCGCTTTCGACGAGGCAGCGGCGCTTCCCGGTACCGTCCGTGTAGATGCACGCACCGATGTCGGGGAAACCGGTCGGCTGGAAGAACGAGCCGTGCGCGAGGTGCATCTCGGCAGTGATCAGGACGCGATCCTGACGGAGGAATTCGTCAAGGATGGTCTCATCGTTGGACATCGACAATCTCCTTTTTGGATTCGGATGCTCGCTCTTGACGAGCGGAGGGTACGACAAGGGTGTGTGCGAGTCGGTCGACGCCAACGCATGAAATAGGAACCAGTACAGCGGTGGCCATCAACCCGGCCTCACGCGACGTGACATGAACTCTCGGCGTAGCCACCCGCTTTGCGGTTGGCCGTGTGCCGTCTGGCCAGCGTCCCGGCAGTCCCGCTACTCGCAGCCGACGTAGCGCGAACTTGGCGGCATCCGCGACGGACCGGCCGGTGCCGGTCGCGATGCCGCGCGGCACGGCACCGTCCATTGGACGGCGTTCGCCAGGCTGTGGCCGAGCCGAAAGTTCAAGCCAGAGGCGGAGTGAAGCGTAGGCTGGGAGCAGCGGACGGTGGTCCGAAGCAGGCGGAGGCGGTGCAGCATGTCCACTGCCATCGAGCATCAGAAAGGCCAGGAAGTACCTCTGTACATCCTTGACTGAAACCTCGCCACGCAGAAGCGCTGTCACGTCCTCGACATGGGCGGGCCGCGTGCCCGTCGCCGGCAGCACAGGTAGGCTCGCCGTATCGATCCACCGGCGCCAAAACATCCCCGCCAACTCCTTCTCCGGCTTGCGACCGGGCTGGCGAACGCGCTGTCGGGGTTGGTCGTCCCCTTGAGGAGCGTAGAGTCTCCGTTTACCAACGCTCAGGACCGGAAGAAGTTGTTCAACGATGGGCCTCGGTCGCCCATTCTCATCCGGCGCGGGAGGCCAGCCGAGTGAAGCAAGAGCCCAACCGAGACGGCTGGCCGGTTCGTGTTCGAGAAGGTCCGACAGCGAGAGACGCCAAGCCGAACCCTTCAGCAGCGGCGCTGGTTGAAACACCTTCGTACCGCCGCTGCGTTCCGATACCGTCCACAACTCCAGCTGGAGGTTCCACAGTGCTTTCAGAACGCTGAGGCGGCCCTGGACCTCAGGAACGTCAATTGCGGAATGCACCGCTTCATCGAAACGGGCCTTGCCGCGCGCCAGCTTCGCCGAGTCAGCCTCCGGTTTGCCGTCCGTCCATCGCAAAACGAACCGGTCCAGCCACCCTGAATCGTCGAGTGGGGCGAGCAGAGATCGCAGGCCGTGGCGTACAGACGACGCCGGGCCGACTGTGGTGGTCCCGCGTGAGATGGCCTGTCTCTGAGGCCTAGACCGACCCGGCTTCCTCGGTTCGAGCGCAAACCGATGGAAGGCGCTGAACCCGCCCGTGACTGCTCGCCCTTCGACCGCTCGCCGAAAACCGGCTGCACCGCTAGCAAAGTCTTGTCGACCCACTCGCGCTTGGAAGCCCCGTACCTGCGCTTGGAACTCACCTAGGGTCCGGGGACGATCAGCGTTCCAAGTAGGGAGAAAAACCTCCTGCGTCGGTGTTGCTGAACCCTGTGACAAGACAACAGAGCCCGGAAGCACGAATGGAAACGAAGGGTACGCGCGCCGGGTTCCGCGAGGTAGCCTAACGGCACCGCGGAGGAGCAACAGCCCGCGCATTGCCAAGATGAAATCCCACTGCCCAAGCGGCTTCAAGCTGTCATGCACCCACTGGGTCCCCGTGGCATAGCGCTTGATTCCCTCGGGAAACAGGACGCCGGTCCCCTTGCGCAAGCCTCCCCCCACAGATCCACTCTCATCGAAGATGGCGCTACGGACATGATCGCGCTTGGCGTTCTCTCCCGCTTCACGCAGCGCTGAGAACAGATTCCCACTGCCGTCTTGACCCCAGCGGGCAAGCACGGGGTTCGCACGATGGGTCTCTCCGGCGTGCGCGCCTGCGCCCTCCGCATCCTCTGCGAGCGCTGGGCCGAACAGATCCCAGTTGGCTTCGTCTTCCAGCGGCGGATCTCCGGCCGCGCGCTTGTCCCTGTAGCCGCGAGGCTTTTGGAATTTCTTACCACGGTGTTTGGCCCAATTCCCAAGCTCCCAGATGGCGGCTTCGATAGCCGTGCGCGCAGACTCGACACCGGAGTCATCGAGTTCGGCCACCTCGGTCGCGACAAAACCCGACGCCGTCCACCAGAAGCGCGCATCCGGCCACTCCGCAGCGACACCGGCTATGATCCCGTAGCCCTTGAGCATCGCGCCAAGCGAAGCCGTCGAGACGCCCCGAAACTCGACCGTCATCGACTCGCTCTCCAATCGGCTACGCGGACCAGCGCCTCCAAGTACGCGAGAAACTGGGGTCCGTACTGCCCTAGGAGCCTTACAGCCCGACCTTGCCAGCCCGGGTGGGAGCGTGCGGGAAGAAGTAGGCCCGGGTCGAGGGCGCACATTCCGTCTCGTCCGACAAGCGACATTACCACAGCCGGGACTCGATCCCCGTCCCGCACGCCGGCCACGTCGTCCATCCGGTTGTCGTTCCATGGCATGGGCGTCATCCTTGCCTTGCCGTGATGTGCCATGACAAGCCACGCGACCAAGTCGTCGGCATCCCTCGCCGTGAGGTAGGCCAGTGTGGACGCCACTTCGTGACGGAAACCACACGATCCTCCAGAGCCGTTGGATTTGGCATAGCAGATGGCATCGCGAGGATGCGGAGGTTCGGGCGAACCGGTATCGCGGAGCATTCTCTGGAATGGCAAAAAGGCACCGTCGGCTCCGTCCCGCTCAAGCGCCTTTCCAACGTCGTGCCAACGGCCAGCCGTGGCGAGCCTGTCGGCCAACTCAGGAACGAGTTCCTCACCGAGCTTACGGGCTTCCAATTCGGCTGCGAAGAGGTGCGGTGAGAGCTCCATCCAATCACGCGCCCAGCTTCGCCGGTCCCCCTTCAGGCTGGCCCATCGATCAATCCGAGCATCGATGTCGTCGTCCGTACTACCGTCGCTTCGTACCCATACACGGTGCCCATCGACGGTTGCCACCCAGCATGACGGGCGGCTCCCTTCGTGGCCCACCCAGCCGAGTTGATCGTCGTAACCTCCGACGGCGATGTCGAGCATCACGGTGTCTCCGGGACGTATGGCGCGATCACTCAGCCCGATCTCTCGCCACGCGCCGCTCTGGCGACGCGAGCGCTGCAACCCCAGCAGCCACCCCTTCTGGTCCGAGCCCATCTGGCGCAGGCTTGTGATTGGAACCTTGCATATCTCATCGGGATGCGGGATCGGCGTGTCCGCAGGGTCGATCTCCTCTAGCGCTCGCCAGATCATCGAGACATCCAGATCCATGCTGTCGCCACGCACGAACCTGGACACGTCTAGGTGGCCACCGGACAGGTCAGGGTCAGTGTCGAAGAAGTCGTCGAGATGGTGTTGTCGGAGCACCGGTCCTTCGACCGAGAAACAGTATGGGGCCGTCTTGTCGACTCGTTCGATGCTCGATATCGACGCGTCGTCGCGAAGCCGACGTACGCGAGTCCGTGCTTCCTCCAGAACTGACCACTCGTACGGCAATGCGGCCTTGTTACGGGCTTCCACCTTGGCCTTCTTGCGGGCGGCCTTCTTCAGCGGCCAGCCCCCGTCGGGTTCTTCCACGGGCACATCAAGGACGTGAACCACGCCTTCCCGGCGTCCCCGGCGATTGAGTCGCCCGAGACGCTGCACGAAGGATGGCCACGGACAGATCTCGGTGACCAATACGTCCGCATCAAGTTCGACCCCGGCCTCAAGCACCTGAGTGCTGATCACGATCCGCCCTCTTGGCGGTACGTCCGCCCGAAGGTGGCCCACGGCCGCAGCACGCTCACGGGGCCGAAAGCGGGAGTGCAAGAGCAGGATCTCCGGGTGGCCTTGGTCGGTGGCGCAAACGTCTCTGATGCTGCGGAACAACTGCTGGGCGCGGACGACGCGATTCACGATCACCAGAACGAGGCGTCCTTCAGAAGCGCAGTGAATGAGCTTCGTGGGCAAGGACGTGTCCTCGACAGTGATCGACGGACGTTCCACACGCTTCGCTCCGTCCAGCACGTTGGACAGCCTCTCGCGGTCTGCATCTCCTAGCCCAAGCACATCGACATCCCTTGCGCCGTACTCTGGCGTCCGCATCCACTCCGGCGCCGTCTGGGTCCTCCGCTGGTCATCCTTGCTGGGAGAGACCGTTCCGATGGTCGCACTCATCCAGAGACTCTCGCGTCGGAGGTGCTGCGGCGCGCGTCGAAACTGATGGAGCTGAAGGCTTGTGGTCCTGCCCACTCCCATGAGCTGGACTTCGTCCAGGATCCACATTGCATCGACGTTGACCAATCCGAACGCCATCGGCCAACGGTACGGCTTCATTGCGTACCCGCGGTTCAGAGCGCGCGAGAGAAGCATGTCCTGAGTTCCCACGAGCACGGCTTCCCTTTCGGGATGGCGCTCCCAGTCCACGGCCTCCTCGCCGCCCATAAGGCGGAAGACCGGCACTTGATCGGCGTCCCAGTCGGGCCGATAGGGAGCGGTCGTAGACGGGTGGCCATCGACCCAGCCAAGGTTGGCAAACCACGTGATGACCTCCTCGTGCACCTGCTCGACGAGCGCCCGCATTGGCAAACAATAGACCAGACGACGAGGTGTCTCCGTCCGGATGTCGGCGCTGGGGCATTCCAGTCGCCGCCATGCCCACGCCAAGATGGCGGCAGCCGTCTTGCCGCACCCGGTCGGTACACCGAGGATGTCCGGGAGTCGGCGATCAGTGGCTAGGCGCGCTTGGTACTGATACGGATTCCGCAGACCAGTGGCGTCCCTGAAGAACGTGGCGAACGGTCTTCGGGTCACTTCAGTCTCCGAGGGTTGGCTGGTGTGCTTGTTCGCGTCTGCACTGAACCGTAAGGCGCGTCCCGCCGGTTCGCGAGCGGCGAACTCGCTTGAGACCCCGATCTGATTTGGGGATTCCCGTGCGGCAGCGACGAGGCCTGATGCCGGGCGGAGGGCCGTACGGCATCACCCGTGGCCGCGGCCTCGGGCTCCGACGCTCCACCGAGCGTCTTTCTCATCGAGCCGGCGGAGGGGGGCGCTCGTCCAATGCCGAGCATGAAACGCCCTGTCCTCGGCGGACGGCGTCAGGCGCTCGCCATCGGCGGGAGGCTCTTGAGGAAGGCCCACGCGATGCACTGCTCAAGTTCCGCCAGCCATTCTACGGCCTCGCCGTGGACGGCCAGCGCCGGTAGCAAGCCCATGATTACCCACGGCCGGTCCGGCAGGTGGTCCCGGAAGTCGCTCGGGCCGCGTTCTGCGCTCATCCAAGGGACCGCCGCCACGGTCTCGCGCCATGCGCGCCGCGGGCCGTCGCCACCGCCTTCCGCCACCGCCAGCACCGCGACGGGCTGTTCGTCCGGGGCGACGATGCGCGCTTGCAGGACGCGCGGGCCGTGCTCGTGCGCGAGCACGTGCAGCTGCCAAGGATCGTCCCGATGCCGCAGAGGCGCGGGGGTCTCGAACGCGCCCGCCCCGGCGATCAGCCGTCCGTAAGCGCGCGTCATGCTGTCGGTCATGCCGGAGCAATCCGACTCGCGGTAGTACGCCGTGTTCGCGTTCCAGTGTTCAACCCTCACGGTCGATTTCCCACAGAATTGATTGGGTGGCTCCATCCCTGCCGTCGTCACGGCCGGCTCGACCTCCGACAAGGGCAGTTAACACTACAGGACATCACGCGCAGCGGCACCCGCTGATCCAGCGGTAGATCGTCTGACGGGTGATCCCCAACTCGCGGGAGATCACCGTCACCGTCAGGCCTTCGTCCAGGAAAGGTGTCTGATCTCCCTCGTCAAGTCCCGCAGAATGAGGCGGTTTCCCGGTCGATTTCGTACGGCTCAGTCGGATCGTCGTTTAACGGCAGGGAGCGCAGATCGTGCAGTCCCGGTTAGACTTATACGATTCCCTGCCGTGATCCGCTTCACCTGCGGTTTGTGCGGACAACATCCTCCAGCAGGGTCTCGGAGTCGAGTCTCGGCCCTTGGTCGCCGACATTGGCTCTGCTTCCTCCCGCACCCATCCAACCTGCCACAGCGTCAAGATCCCCGAGCAGCGCCCGAAGGAAGCGGAGAAAGCGCCCGGGATCGCTGATCAAGCCCACCAAGGCGTGGTGCATGCGATCCCCCGGCATGCCCCGCGCAGGCAGCCTAAGGGCGAGTTTCACCTCGTCCACGCCAGGGATCGGAACCGACAGCCGAAAGGCGACGAAGCGCGTCAGGTGCTGGATTGGGAGGGTCAAGGCCGGTGGCGGATGCAGTGGGTGAGCCATGTCCTCGCTTACCGAGATGGGCCACGCCAACACGTCAACCGCAGCCAGCGCACGAAGGGGTTCGGCGTCCAGCCCTCCGCAGTCCAGCGCCCATGTCCATTCCTCGCCAGACCCGTAACACACCACCGTCATGTCGGCTTCCAGCAGCGCGTCCCGGGCGGCGTTTAATCGCCCGCGGGCCTCGACCACCTCTTCATCGACATCTGGAATCGCGATCCGCTGGTACGGAGTGCAGAGCCGGTCGAACCCGGACTCTAGGAAGCGGTCGATTCCGAAACCGCTCTTCCCGCGCAACCGTCCCTTGCGCGCCCTGATTTCGGCGAGCGCCTCGACGTTGCGTCCATGGAGGGCAGCGGCAGTGAGGTTGGCTGAGCCTACGTACCAAGTGACATCCCAGCCGTGCTCCACGGCGATGAGCTTGGCGTGCAGGCCGGCTGGCCGCACGGCGGCATCCTCCGTCTCTTCATCGACCGCGAGGTCTGACAGTGTGCGTACGTCGCTCCATGCGGACAAGACATCGTCGGACAGCTTGTCCAGTTCATTCTGCAAGCTCACCAGGAGCCCCTCGCCCCAGGCAGGGCCGCGGACCGCCTCCAGACCCGTCCGGTTGACGAAGGGAGCGATGGCCAGAGTGCGTCGTCCATCAGAGATCGGGCGCCACGGCGCGCGGGCTCCAGGCAGTCCCACGACATGGTACTTGATTGGATGCCGAAGGAATCCGGGGGGAGGAGGAAACTGCGCTCGGCCAATCTGATCCGCCAAGGTCCTAACGCGGGCGACCAGGTCAGGCGGAACCGATGTTGTGGCCAAGTCAGGCAGAGCATGGATCAGCTCGGCCAGCGACCGGCTCGGACCAAACGGGCTTTCCGGCTCCGGGCGCGCGTCGCTTGCCAGAGCGACATCCCAGGATCGGTCGAAGGTCAGGTTTCTGGTGAGGACCGCGACGCGCAGGAGCGGTTGATCGTTCGCCACGTCCTGCCGTCCCTCTTCCCGACCTGCCGTTACGCCGCTCCCGGGTCCTGTTGGCGTGAACCGCGCCACCCACACTTTGGGGTGGAAGATGCCACCTCCCGGAGCGCGAACCGGATGCACGCTCGATTCGAGCATCGAATAGAGCTCGCGGGGGAGGCGTGGGACGGCAATCCCCGATTGATCCACGAAGAGCTGAATCCGCTCACCAGCCCTCCGTAGTGCTTCAAGCAGTAGCAGCGGATCGGCCAGCAGTTCTTCAAGGCCGCCTTCGGCCTCGGACACTACGCTGAGCGGCAGGGCGAGCAGCGCTTCCAGGTCCAGCGTGTAGGTGGTGAGGACAGCCAGATCCAGCGTGTAGCCGCTGGGAGGGCGAAGCAGATCGAAGGCGACTGTCCGCGAGTCCGGTGAGAGCATCAAGCCTCCAGTCCACGGTGGAGGTCATTCAGGAGCGCGCGCACGCGGTGCCAGCGGAAGTTCATTCTTCCCACTCCTGCAGCGCCGTTCCAGTCCAGTAGTCTGGCGATGTCGTCGAGCCTCGACCGGCGTCCCTTTAGCTCCCTCTCCCGGGCCGCCACCAAGCGGCGCAGTTGCAGGTCGCCACCGACTCTTCCTGACCCACTGCGCGTGGCACCAACGATCTCCGCGATGCGCGCGGACCAAGACTCGACAAAGCGTCGCTGCAGGGCCCGGACGCGCACGCGGTGGCGGGCTGCGAAAACCCAAAGTTCGTCCGGATTGAAAGCACCCTCCTCAGCCTCATGTTCAGTCCAATTGGAGATTTCCCCTTGGTAGGAAACGATCCGAGCCTCGTCATCGTCGCTTCCGTTGATCGCGTGCCGCCGTTCGGCTAGGAGGAGGTTGTAGAGTAGGGGTACTCCCTCCACATGCAGCGAGAACCTGCGCGCGAGCTCGACGACCTCTCGGACCTCCGGGCCCGAATTCCGGGCGGCCGGTTGGGCCCATGGCGGGCCTTCAACCATCTTGCCTACCGCGCTGGCGAGATGTGCCAGCAGCGTGCCCGCGCATCGCTCTTCGATCCTTCCCTCAACGAACTCTGCTTCTTCCTGCGTGAGATCGAACGAGATCCCTGCTGGAAAATCATCTGGTGGCGTGGGCAGCCGGGGATGCCAACTGGGACGGTGCAGGTCCATGACTCCGGGGTCGTCAGCGGCGACCGTAGCGCTCAGGTTTTGGCCCGCCAGCCTGCCAAAGTTGCTGTGGTACCATGCTCGGCTTCGGTCGTGCTGAAACACACCCCAGCGTGCAAGCGCGTACCAGTACACCGAGCTGGGCAGCCGCGCCAGCGACGCTCCGGCACGGGTGCCTATGATACCGTCCTCGTTGCTGTCACGGAGCGGACGGATCAGCGCGGTCTCGGCCCGGCGTCCCGCAGCCGCGACATCGGCGCTGCTGGTCTTTGCTGCTTCGAGTCGCTTGTAGATCCACGGTACGAACAGCACGTACCGCAGTCGGGTCTGGATGGTCGATGTCCCCGGGAAGAGAGCCTCTGAGAAGCCGTCGCGCAGCGAGGCTAGGCCCATCTCGTCGATCGTACCCGGCTCGTTGAACAAGTCTAGGACACGCCTCATCCTGCTGCGGTCTCCCGAGGTCAGGTCAAGCCAAGTCAGCGTTCCTTCCAAGTCACCCCCTCATTCCTCCTCGATCACCTCGCGGTTCGGCTCCGGATCCCTCGTCGTGCTGAACCAGGCACCGCACCCCTGCCATGATACCACCACTCTTCCAGCGGTCCCGTGTCCACCCCGCCCGGAAGCTGCCGAAACTGCGTCCAGCGGAAGTGCTCCTCCGCGCTCAGCCCATCCTGTTCGGGCCTCGGGGCCCGCTCCTGTTCCCCGAAGGTGAGTTCGTCCACGTCACGCCAGCCGTAGACGGTACAGGTCAAGCGCAAGGTCATGGCGAGCGGACCGGGCGATCCGTGGAAGGAGTAGCGCCTGCGTTCGGTCGGGGATGCCCTCGCGCCAGATTACCGCGTTCGCGGGCACGTAATGTCATAAGTGTATTACACATGTCATGTTCGCTTTACATGGTCCGAAGCCGTCAATGTGCGCTGAAGGTCTGCGGGATGGTGTGGGGGAGCGAGACGGAGGCCAAGAATGCGGGCGTGTTGGCGACTTCAGCAAGCCGGGGAGCAAGAAAGAGAGAGTGCAGTTGGGAGGGCTGCCGCAACGACCCGTTGGGCCAGTCGGCTCACCCAGCCGCCAGTCCCGACCGGCCTCACCGGTTCGGTCCAGAATCGCGGTCTGGCGCGCGCGGCGTCAATTTCGGCCGCGGCTGCGTGGTCTCGCGAGCGGTGGATTTCCCGCAGTACTCGGTCAACTGCTTCACCTGCCCGGGTGGCTACTGTGTGTCGCGTGCGATGGTACTGAGCGCGTTCACCCTGCTCGCAGTGGAGCACCGCCGTCCAAGCGTGGCAGTCGGGTTCGAGCCCAGCCCAAGGTGTCGTCTCGAATTCGTCGAGGACTGCCGATAACTGCGCGTCGGCGCGGGTCATCCTTCGGTCCCGAAGGGCGGAGGGCGAACTTGTGCTACAGTCCGAGTAGGGACGAGCTTCGATGGCCGTACCGTTCCCGCGCAGAGCGGGAGGTCAGAGGATGTGAAAAAGGAGCGGCGGCCTCTCACCGCGTGAGAGAGCCGCCGCCCCCAAGGCAACCGTTCAATCGGGCCGCTTAAGGCAACCGCGCCGGTCGCATAACGGCTAACTTACCGCACGATGGCGCAACCCGTCAACGTTTGGAGTCACGCATGTACCTGCTCTACCTCGACGAGTCGGGAAACGAAAACGATCCAAGTGACCGCTATTTCGTGCTGGCCGGCCTAGCACTCTTCGAGCGCCAGATACACCACCTGAGTCAGCGGCTGGAGCGCGTGCAGGAGGAGCATTTCCCCAACCGGCCACCGATCCCGTTTCACGCATCGGCGATCCGAGCCGGGAGAGGATTCTGGCGTGGTGTCAGCGAGGAGAAGCGACGAGAAATCCTGGACGACGTAATCGCCGCCATCACCGCGACCGAACCACCACGGCGGCTTGAGGCTCTACGCCGCGGCCATCGAAAAGAATACAGAACTGTACGGAGAGCACGCCGTCGAGGCTGCCACCGAACAGGTCTGCAAGCGCTTCGACACCTTCCTGAAGAGACGCTACCGCGAGTACAACGATGCGCAACGCGGGTTGCTGATCTTCTCGGAAGGCCGGTTCGATGCCCGGGCCAAGCTGTGGGTCAGAGGGTTTCGGCGCCGTGGAACCCGGTGGGGTTCCATCTACAACCTGGCCGACATTCCGTATTTCGCCCCAATGAAGGAATCACGATTGCTCCAAGCGGCGGATTTCATCGCACACGCAACCTGGCTCTCGTATGAGAGGCGGGACCACACGTTGGCGCGAAGGCTTCTGAGGCACTTCGATCTGCACGAGGGAGTCCTTCATGGCTTGGTCCACGTTGGCCCAAGTCGCGGAAGGGACTGCGACTGTCCGGCTTGCACGTCTCGGCGGATACCCGGAAACATCGGGCCTTGGATTCCCCCGGAATAGAAGTAAGGACTCCCCGACAACTCCCGGTGAATGACCGCCATCGTTCATGGCGCGGATGGTCGTGAGCTTCCGCGAGCCGTCACCGACTCGGCCCTGAATCCCGGCCTGGCCCGGGCCGCCGTATCCTTTCCAGCAGTTGCCTCGTCATCTCCACCCGCTCCCTGGCCCTGCGCCGTACGTCCCGGAGTATCCGGTCAAGTCCGTGACCCGCGCGCTCAGCCGCTCGACTTGCCGCTGCAAGGCTTCGACCTGTTCTCGCAACGCTTCGAT
>VYAQ01000375.1 GCA_009844885.1 Gemmatimonadota bacterium | reverse complement strand
GGGGGCCCCCGGGTCTGGGGCCGTGTGGCGGGGGGGCCCCCGGCCGGGCGGGCCGCCGTCCGCTACACCGATTTCCCGGGGGGGGGGGAGGTGGGTGGGGTGCGTGGCGCCGGAGCCGTGTCGCGGTCCGCCAGCCGCACCGTGGCGACCGCCGCGGCCATGGACACGCCCAGAAGCAGCAAGCCGACTCCGGCCCGGCCCGTGAGCAGGCATCCGACCCCGAGCAGACTGCCGTAGACGAACATCCCGCCAAGGACAAAGCCCGTCCACATGCGGGCCGCGGGGGGATCGGACGACACCACGCCCGTTCGCGCCGCTACCGGGTCCCACCAACCGCCGGGTCGTACGCGGCGATGGAAGCGATCCAGCACATCATCCTTTTCGGGGCTTGTGAAACGAATCACAATCAGCCAGAGCAGGGTGCAGGTGACCAGGATGACCACGGCGCGAACGAGGTCCATCTCGGGAGCGTAGAAGGTTGCCGCCATGTCCAGCACCGACGCGGGCAAGGGAATGGCGGCTTGTACCGCGCTCAGCAGCGCGCGGCCGTTCGCAAGCACCACGGAGCCTGCCATGGCGGCGATCTCCGCCCAGGCATTCACCCGCCACCAATACCACCGGAGCAGCCACACCACTGCGACACCCGCGGTCAATTCTATGATATAGATCCAACCCCGCTGGATCGACTCCATCTGCCAGGCGACGAAGGCGGCCAGGACGGCCAGACCAACCACCGCCACACGCGACGCCGCCACGTAGTGCCGCTCGGACCCGTCCCGCTTGACGAAGCGGCGGTACACGTCGTTGACCATGTACGAGGCGCCCCAGCACAGGTGAGTATCCATCGTGCTCATGAAGGCGGCGAGGAAGGTCGCGACCATCAGACCGCGCAGTCCCGTCGGCATGAGCTCGCGGATCATCATGGGGTAGGCGAGTTCGGGGTCGGCCATGAGCGCCGGGTCGGCACCGGGTCCCGCCGGGAACACCAGCAGCGACCCCAGGCCGGCAACGATCCACGGCCAGGTCAGCAGAACCGTGCCCGCGAACGCGAACCATAGCGAGGCCATCACGGACTGCCGCTCGTCGCGGGTGGCGAACAGACGTTGCGCGACGTACCCGTCGCCCTGTCCGCTCCTCATCCACAGGATCAGGATCAGGCACAGGAAGGACAGGAACTCCAGCGACGAGGCACCCGTCGCGCTCGGCATCAGGTCGAGTGCGCCGGCGGGGGCGGCCGGAGCCTCCCGGATGGCCGCTGCCATCGCAGTGGGGCCGCCGAAGCGCGCCAGCACGATTCCGGCCAGGGTGATTGACCCCAGCATCCCGGCCACGAACTGCAGCACGTCGGTGACCACGACGCCCCACAGCCCGGATGCCACGGTGTACACCAGGGCGAGGCTCACGCACACCGTGAGGGTCAGCGCGGCGTCCCATCCGAGCAGCACCTCGGCGAATTTGACCATTGCCAGCATCACCCAGCCCATAACGACGGCGTTCTTGAGCAGCCCCTGGTAGATGGCCGAGAACGCGCGCAGGATCCGGGCCGGTGCGCCGCCGTAGCGGAGCTCGATCATCTCGGCGTCGGTCAGGATCCCGGCGCGCCGCCACAGCCGTGCATAGAAGAAGGTCAGCATCAGGATGCCGGCCGCCTCGTACCACCACAGCCAGTTGCCGAAGACGCCCTGGCGCCTGACGAGGGCGGCGGTTGCGAGCGGCGCGTCGCTGGCGAACCACGTGGCCGCGATCGATGTGCCGGCAATCCACCAGGGGAGGGACCGGCCGGCCACGAAGAAGTCCTCGACGCTGCGCCCAGCCCGCCGTGCGAGGCGCAAGCCGATCGCCAGGGTCAGCGCGCCGTATGCGGCGACGACGATCCAGTCAATGGCTGTGAGGGTCACGGCCACAGCACATTGGACAGGATGCGGTAGGCACCGGACACGCCGTAGGGCAACTGGCGGTGCAGGGCCAGCGCCACGTAGCTGTAGCGCCCCTCTCCGACTGCCGCCGTGAGCCATATGCCGCGCTGGGGCTCCTGGCCGGTGTCGTGGGTCTCGACCAGCGGCGTGTAGGCCGGATCCCATTCGGTGAAGAACTTGGAGCCGCGTTGTTCCAGCCAGCCGTCGAAATCGGCTTCCGAGATCCGGTTCGGGGTCGAAAGCAGGCGGTGGGAAGGTGCCAGCAGCCGGACCGGCGCATCCTCCTCCGAGACTTCCTCGGCACCACGGGGCAGGGAGGCCGGGTAGGGGGCCATCCCGGACGGCACGAACTCCTGGGTCTGGTAGAGCACGACCAGGTTGCCGCCACGCCGGGCGTAGTCAAGCAGCCGCTGATTGCTCTCGACCAGATCGCGGCGCACTGCATATGCGCGCGTGCCCACGACGATCGCGTCGAAAGCGTCCAGTTCGCCGCCGGTCAGGGCCGCCTCGTCGAGCAGCGTCACCGTTGCGCCGAGGGCCTCGATCGCGGCGGGAACCTCGTCCCCCACGCCCATTGCGTAGCCCACCGAAAGGTCATCCAGCGCAGCGACATCGACGGAACGGACCAGGGTCCGGGCGGGGATGCCGAGCCGTGCGAGGGGCAGATCACGGTGATCGATGACCTGCCAGCCGGAGCGGTATTCCGGTTGGGCGCCGGCTTGCCCGTCGAGGCGCACTTCAACTGGCGGACGCCCCTCGTCCACGCCTGTCACGACCCGCGCGACCGCTTCGATAACCGCGTCGCCGCTCCAGTCAGCCGGAGGTTGGATCGTGAACGGAGTCTCGACCACCTCGCCGCGGCTTCGGAAATCGTGCCGAATCGAGGATGGCGTCGCCGTCCAGCCTGCGGGAAGCTCGAGTTTGGCTTCGGCGGAGAGATCCGGCGCGTTGGCTTCCAGGCGGACGCGAACCTCGACGGGTGCGGTGCGTGCCACACCACCGCCGCGGGCGGACGCGGGCACCACAAACACTGCCGGAGTCACGCCCGCCGATAGCGCCGGCAACACCTCCACGCGGCGCGCGACAGACCCGTACGGCAGCCGTGGCACCGACCCCGTCACGGGGACGGTCCTGGCCAGGGTCGCTCCCATTCCCTCCAGGTCTATGACGGCGCGGAGGCCTGTCATGCGCCATGGCAGGTGCAGGTCGGCCGAGTCTTCCACCTCGTAGTGGTTCTCGGTCAGCCCGTTCCGCGCGAAGTAGGGGCCAGCGAGTGTGGGTTCGGTGGGAATCCGGATTGGAAGCGTCTCTTCGAACACGTGCGCGGCTCGAGTCGTCTCTTCCGGGACACGAGCAGCGGTGTCAGCCCTACCGGTCCCTCCGATCTGCTGCCAGCGGATGGTCATCGCGTTCAGGGTGTCGCGGCCGTGAACGATCCCGATGTAGTGGGCGCTCTCCCAGCCCGGCAAAGGGCTCTCGATCCTCACTGCAACATCCACTCCCTGGCCCGGCGAGATCACGGGCCCGCCGTCCAGCTCCGCCCGCACCTCCACCCCCGCCGCAGCGAAGATCGCGTCCTCGAACTGCCTCCGCTTCACCGCGAGGTGAAAACTCGTCTCCGGCGTCAGCGATACGCCGCCAGCCACATCGCGGAGCAGTTCATGACCACGAAGCAGCTGCTGCACGGATTGCTCCGGTGCGTTGAAGTCGAAGTCCTCCAGGACCCGCTCGACGATGCCGTGCAGCTCTTCCAGCACCTCGGCGATGCCGCTCCCCGTCTCTTCACCCAGCAGCCCCGGCAGACCCGGAAGACTCGTGTCGAGACCCGCAAAGAAGTCGTCCGCGACTTCGGGGGTCACCTCGGGCGCCACTTCGGATGCCACCTCATCCGCGTCACGGGGTACCAGCCGCTCATACCGGTATACCCGTTCACCGCCCGTTCGCACGCGCCCCGACGTCTGCGACCGCTGCAGGCTCAGGCCCAGGCTCGCCCACTGCTGGTACGACATGCCCAGCAACGGGCTGTACGCGTTCCCCACCGCCACATGATGCGGCTCATCCACCCGCAGGCCGCCGCGGAACACCCGCAGCACCCGCCACGGCCGGAGCCCCTCGCGCGTGATCTGCTCGGGAAAGCGATCGGGATCGGCGGCCGCGGCAACGGCTTCGGGCGTCAGCATACCCGCCGCGTGATGGTGACCGTGGCCGTCACGGCGGGACCCGTGGAAACGCGACACGACCACCAGCGGGCGGTTCAACCGGATCACCCGCACCATGTCCTCCAGCACGGCATCGCGGTCCCAACTGCGGAACGCCTCTTCGACCGACTTCGAGTAGCCGTAGTCGACCGCGGTGGTGAAGTACAGGTCGTCGAGGCCGTAGTAGCGTCCCGAAAGAACCAGCTCGCGGGTGCGGATCAGCCCCAGGCCGTCGAAAAGCTCGGGCCCGATCGCGTTGGCGCCGGCTTCGCCGCGGTTCAGGCTGAGCAGCGCGGTGCGGGCGCCCCAGCCGCGGCTGGCCAGGGTGAGCATGCCGGAGTGTTCGTCGTCGGGATGGGCCGTGACATGCAGGATACTGGCCGTAGTGCCGAGCTTCCGGATGCGGTGCCAAACACCCGCCGCGCCCCGGTCGGCCTGCAGTTCTTCGCCATGGATCGGGGCGGGGAAGGCGAGGACCCGGTCCAGGACGGGTGGAGACTGGGAGGACGCCGACTGCGGGCCAGTGCCCAGCGCGCCCGTGAGCACGATGGCCGCGACCAGCGTCCGGGAAGCCATGCTCGGCCTATCTTCGCACCATGCCGCCGAGCGGCCGCCCGCCCATCAGGTGGAGGTGCAGGTGGTAGACCTCCTGCCCCCCGTGGTCCCGGCAGTTGATCATGACCCGGTAGCCGTCTTCCGCGATTCCTTCTGCGGCGGCGATATCGGCGGCCACGCGCAGCATGCGGCCCAGCACCGCTTCGTCGTCTGCGGACACGTCCGCGAGCGTGGGGATCGTCTCGTTCGGGACGATCAGGACATGGGTCGGCGTGAGGGGGTTGATGTCGCGGAAGGCGGTGACGAGATCGTCCCGGTAGACGATGTCCGCGGGGATCTCACCCCGCACGATCTTCGAGAAAATGGTGTCTTCGGCCATGTCCATCGGCGGTTGGGGGGAAGGCGGGCGCCGATCGTGCGGTGGACGGCGCACGCGGCTGACTACCCGTACCGCACTCTCGGGTCGGGTGCTATCGTAGCATTCTGCGGAATCGGAGCAAGGGGAGAGTGGTTCGGGACCCTGGAGGCGCCTCCAGCCGACGAGTAGCCTTGGGGATCGTGGGAGGACGAGCTGTCGCGAATACGTCGCAATGTGGAAACTTTAGTTTACACTATGTCAACTGTGCTTGACTTCTTGCGCCCGTTTGGACTTTGCCCGGAGTTACTCCGAGGGCGCTGGGCTCTGGCCTTACCCTTCGTCGCGGTGCTCGGCGTGTTGGCCTGCGGGACCGACGGCGCTGCGAACATGGATGCAGCCGAACCCTGGCACACCGAGGCCGAATACGAGATCGGCGGTCTGGTTGAAGGGAACGCGACGTTCGCGCGGGTGACCGGGCTGCGTGTCGGTGGCGGCGGGACGCGCGTCTACGTGCTGGATTCCGGTCGCGAGCGGCTGACCGTCTGGTCACCGGACGGCGTTCAGCTGCTTGAAGTGGGATGGGCGGGTGAGGAAGAGGGCGAACTCGGTTCCCCTGACCATATCGAGTTGCGCGACGGGGGATTCCTGCTGCGCGACGGCAACGGTTTCGTACTCTTTGCCGAGGACGGCCAGTACCGACAAACGGTGTCCCTGCCTGCGGCGGTGGGCTTCAACCGCTTCCGACTCCGGCCCGAGCTGATGTTGCCGGACGGGGCGTTCGTGGTGTCGCTCAGGATTCCCAATGGCGTGCGCGCGGGCTGGTTCGAGGAAGATCCGATCCTGGAGGCTCCCGTCCTTCGGCTTGAGCAGGTCGAGGACCGGTGGGAGTTCGACTCGCTGGCCGTGCTCGACATCCAGAACCGCGATCTGGATCTTCGGCCGAGCGAAAGCGGCTTCGGATGGTCCCTGCACACGGCACAGCCCTACAGCGACGCGGATGAGATCGACTTTCTGCCGGCTTCGGGCACGATGGTGGTAACGCGAGAGAACCGGTCCGACCCCGGACTGGTCTACCTGCACCAGATAGCTGCCAGCGGAGACACGGTCTGGTCGGGAAGCCTGCGGTTCGAAGCGACTCCGCTATTGCCCGAGGACGCTGCGGAGGCTTTGACCGCGGAAGCGCGGGCCGTGGCCGGTACCCTCGGGTCGCTTCCCCTCGATGAAGCCGCAGCCCTGGTGGAGCAGGCGCTGTACCTACCTGACTACCATCCTGCCGTCATGGACACCGAAGTCATGTCCAACGGGGAACTGTGGATCAGGAATCACGAGAAACCGGGCGACACGCTGGATCTCTGGTATGCCGTCCGAATCGGCGGCGGCAACGCTCCGCCCCGGCGCATTCTGGTTCCGTGGTCCTTCTACCCGTTCGATGCCACGGACTCGCACGTGTGGGGCATTTGGCTCGATCCCGAGTCCGGGGGGCAATCCGTGGTCGGCAGGAGACTGGTTCGCGACAGCGGCTAACTGACGATACGGCCCCACCTCAAGGACGATTCGTCACCACGGTCACACCGTTCGCGCGCCGTTTGTCGACCTGACGGGTCCTACCGCCCCCTGAATTCGGGCTCCCGCTTCTCCACGAAAGCACGCGGCCCCTCCTCGTGATCCTCCGACGCGAGCATCCGCTCGTAGGTCGGGAACTTGCGCGCATGCAGGGCGCGAAACGCGTCCTCGACCGACATCCCTTCGATCCCGCGCACGACCTCCTTGATCGCCCACAGCGAGAGCGGCGCGCTACGCGCAAGTCCATCGGCGACTTCGCGAGCCCTGGTCAGCACGTCGCCGGGCGGAACGACCCAGTTCACCAGTCCCCAGCGATGCGCCTCGTCGGCCGACATCCGCCGCCCGGTCATCAGCATCTCCATCGCCACGTTCATGGGGACCCTGCGGGGAAGGCGCTGGATTCCGCCCGCGTCCGCCATGTTGCCCAGGCGCGCTTCCGGATACCAGAACTCGGCCGCGTCGCTCGCCACCACCAGGTCTGCCGCCAGCATCAGCTCGCATCCCCCGCCTATCGCGAGCCCGTTGACGGCGGCGATCACCGGCTTGTGAAGGTCCCATAGCTCGGTGATGCCGCCAAACCCGCCGGGTCCGTAGTCCATCCGTTCATGCTCGCCCTCGGTCGCGGCCTTGAGGTCCCAGCCGGCCGAAAAGATGCGGTCGCCGGCGCCGGTCAGGATCGCGACCCAAAGGCTGTCGTCGTCGCGAAAGTCACAGAACACCTCGCCCATGCGGATGCTCGTCGCGGCGTCGATGGCATTGGCTTTGGGCCGGTCGAGCGTGACCTCGAGCACGCGGCCGCGGCGCTCGATCTTGAGAGGTTGGGACATGCGCAGTATTCCTTTCCGTGGAGGAAGTAGACACGCAGTAGCAAAAATGGGAGGGATTCCGTGAGGGCGACACTGTTCACAATGGGGTTCGCGGCCGTCCTGGCGACGGGTGCCGAGGGCCAGCAAGCGAGCCGGACGCAGCCTGTCCAGGGCATGCGTGACAACGGCACGGGGTACCACGCCCTGGTGGGCGCAAGGGTCGTGACGGGACCCGGCCAGGTCCTGGACGACGCAACAATCGTGATACGCGACGGCCTCGTCCAGGCAGTGGGACGTGGCATGGACGCACCGGCGGGCGCGCGTGTCTGGGACCTCGAGGGACTGACCGTCTACCCGGGCTTCATCGACGCGCACGCCGATCTCGAGATGGACGCGGTGCCCGAGGGCGGGGACGTCGGGCCAACGCACTGGAATCCGCAGGTCAGGGCATGGTTCTCCACCACCCGGAACCTGGCCGACGACGAAGATCGACGCGCGGCGCTGCGCTCGCAGGGATTCGGCACGGCACTGGCGGTCCCGAAGGAGGGGATCTTTCGGGGCACGGCCTCGGTGGTCAATCTGGGGGATGAAGGTGTGCGTGAACGGGTGCTCCGGCCGGACATCGCGCAGGCGATAGGGTTCCAGCGCTCGTTTGACCTGGGCGGGTCGTACCCGAACTCCGCGATGGGAACGATCGCGCTCATGAAGCAGACGCTCATGGACGCCGAGTGGTACATGCGCGCCTGGGACGCCTATGAGTCGAGCGGCCGCGCCTTCCTCCCTCCGGAGACGAGCGAAGCCCTCGCGGCGCTCGGAGACGTCGTGCAGGGCAGTCAGCCGGTCGTCTTCGAGACCGGCGGCGAGGAGGAATACCTGCGGGCACACAGCCTCTCCAGCGAGTTCGGGCTGACTCCGTGGTTCCGCGGCAACGGTCTGGAGTACCGCCTCATCGACGTACTGCGCGGACGCAACGATCCGCTCGTCGTGCCGCTCGATTTCCCGGACGCCCCCGATGTGGGACATCCGGCGGCGGCGCTCGATGCCTCGCTCGGGGACCTGCGCCACTGGTACCTGGCGCCGACCAACCCGGCGCAGCTCGCCGACGCCGGGGTCAGCTTCGCCATCACCAGCGACGGCCTTTCGTCGCTGAACGAATTCCTGCCCAATCTGCGGCTTGCCGTGGCGCGGGGGCTCTCCGCGGACGACGCCCTGGCGGCGCTCACGACGACGCCGGCCTCATGGCTCGGGATCGACCGCACTCACGGGACCATCGCCGAGGGCAAGGTGGCCAACCTGGTCGTCAGCGAGGGCGATTTGTTCACCGAGGAGGCCACGGTGCGCGACGTGTGGGTCCAGGGAAGGGTCTACGGAGTGACCCGTCCGACCCAGATCGATCCCAGGGGGACCTGGCAGATCGCGTCGGACGACGAGTGGGGCTTCGAAGCCGACCTTGTCCTGGAGGGTCCGTTGAACCGCTTGCGCGGCTACCTCGACATAGCCAGCACCGGCCCCGAGCTTCCGGGCGGCGCGCGCGTCGACATCGAGTCGGCCAGCGCGGTCGCGGAGACCGGGCGCATCCAGGCCCGCTTCAACGGCGAGGTGCTCGGCTACCAGGGAACGGCACTCCTGTCGGGCTCCGTCCGGGGCGATGAGTTCTACGGATGGACTTCGCTGCCGAACGGGGCGGATCCGTCGTTCCGCGGCACCCGCACCGAGGACTTCGAGGGTCCGTCGCGCGGCACCGTCGCGCTGGACGTGCCCGAGATCGACCTGCCCTTCATCCGGCCGATGATGGACTACGGCCGGACCTCTACACCTGAGCAGCCCGCCGCGGTCTTGGTGCGCAACGCGACCGTCTGGACCCAGGGTCCACAGGGCATGCTCGAAGGCGCAGACCTCCTGGTTCGCGCCGGGACGGTCGAGGCGGTCGGCATGGACCTCGACGCTCCGCGCGGCGCGGTCGAGATCGACGCCACGGGCAAGCACGTCACGCCCGGAATGATCGACCCGCACATCCATTCGGGCGTCAGCGCGGTGAACGAGAGCGGCTTCGCGATCGTCCCCGAGGTGCGCATGGGCGACGTCGTCACCCACAACAACATCTGGATGTACCGGCAGGTGGCGGGCGGGCTCACCACTGCGCACATCAAGCACGGCTCGGCGAACCCCATCGGGGGCGAGAACGTGTTCGTGAAGATGCGCTGGGGCTCGCTGCCCGACGACCTCAAGCTGGAGAACGCGCCCCGCACGGTGAAGTTCGCGCTGGGCGAGAACCCGAAGCGGCGTCAGGGACGCTACCCCGACACCCGCATGGGGACCCAGGAGATCATCCGCGACCACTTCATGGCCGCACGCGACTACGAGCGTGAGTGGCAGCGCTGGGAGGAGACGGGCGAGGGACTGCCCCCGCGGCGCGACCTGCGCATGGAGGCGATTCTGGACATCCTCGACCAGGAGCTCCTCATCTCCTCGCACGGCTACCGCGCCGACGAGTTCCTTGCGCTTGTCCGGCTTGCAGAGGAGTTCGGGTTCCGCGTCCAGACGCTGCAGCACGGCGTCGAAGCCTACAAGATCGCGCCCGAACTCGCCGCGTCCGGAGTCGCCGCGGTCGTGTGGAGCGACTGGGGCGCCTTCAAGCTCGAGGCCTATGACGCGACGGTGTACAACGCGCGCATCCTGATCGAGGCGGGGGTCGTGACCTCGCTGCATTCCGACAATAGCGAGATCGCCAGCCGCATGAACTGGGAGGCGGGCAAGCTGCTCCGCACGGGACTGACCCCCGAACAGGCGCTTTCGACGGTCACCAACCAGGCTGCCGAGGCGATCGCCATTCACGACCAGGTCGGTTCGCTGGAGCCCGGAAAGGACGCGGACTTCGTGATCTGGAGCGGCGACCCGCTCTCGCAGTTTACGCGGGCCGAGCAGACCTGGATTGATGGCCGCCGCTACTTCTCGCTTGAGGAGGACGCGGCCATGCGGGACCGGATCGCGCAGGAACGCACACAGTTGATCCAGGCCATCCTGTCCGCAGGGGGCGGCGGCGGCCGGAGCGCTCAGACGGAGACAAACCGATGAAGACGACGACGGAGCGACGAGCGATGAAGGGAACCCTCGGACGAATCGTGGGCATGGCCGGTGTGGCCGTGGCGGCCCTGTGGGCGGCGGTGCCGGAGGCAATCGATGCCCAGGTACGGATGACCGTGCCTCCCCAATCCGAACCCGTGGCATTGACGGGCGCCACCATTCACACGGTCACCAGCGGTGTGATCGAGAACGGGACGATCCTCCTGGAGAACGGGCTGATCACCGCGATCGGTGCCGACGTGGAGATCCCGGCCGGCACCCGGGTGGTCGACGCTACCGGCAAGCACATCTACCCCGGACTCATCGATGCCTTCAGCACCGTCGGGATCGCCGAGATCGGCGCGGTGGGCGTCTCCAACGACATCAACGAGTTGGGCGACTTCAACCCGAACGTGCGCGCGGATGTGGCCGTGAACGCCGAGAGCCGTCACATAGGCACGACGCGCTCGGCCGGCGTGCTTACCACGCTCACGACGCCCGGCGGCGGACTTGTCTCCGGCATGTCGTCGGCGATGGCACTCGAGGGCTGGAGCTGGGAAGAGATGTCGATGCAGTCGGCTGCGGCGCTCAACGTGAACTGGCCGAACCCCAATCCCCGCCGGTTCCGCGGGTTCGGCGGCTTCAGGTTTGGTCCGCAACGCGAGAACCCGCCAAGTTACGCGGAACAGGTCCAGCAGCTCAAGGACTTCTTCGCGGAGGCCCGGGCCTATCGCGACGCGATTGCCGCGGGTGCGGAAGTGCGCAGCGACTCCCGCTACGCCGCGATGATCCCGGTCATCGACGGGGACATCCCCGTCGTGATCGCGGCCGACGGCGCTGCACAGATCAACGACGCCATCACCTGGGCGCAGGAGGAGGATCTGCGGATCGTCATCCGCGGCGGACGGGACGCCATCCACGTGGCGGACCGCCTGGTCGCCGAGGACATTCCGGTGATCCTGACCTCCACGATGGCCGCTCCCGGGCGGCAATACGAGGGCTACGACGGCGCCTACTCGATGCCGGCGCGTCTCCACGAGGCGGGCGTGCGCTTCGCGATTTCGGGCGGCTCGGGGTCGCTGTACTCGAACCGGCTGCCCTTCGAGGCGGGCGTGGCGGTCGCCTTCGGACTCCCCGAGGAGGAGGCGCTGAAGGCGGTGACGATCAACCCCGCGCAGTTCCTGGGGCTCGACGACCGGATCGGCTCACTGGAGCCGGGCAAGCAGGCGACCTTCCTGATCACGACCGGCACGCCGCTCGACATGACGTCCGACATCGAGCAGGCCTATATCCAGGGCCGTGAACTCGACATGATGGACATCCAGAAGTACTTCTTCGAGAAGTACATGGAGAAGGTCCGGCAGATGATGCGGCGCGTGATCATGTAGGCAGCCGCCCGCCCAGGAGCCCCGCGAAGCCCCGCCAGGGAAGGAAGACACCATACCCACCGCGATCCCGGGAACCGCACGGCTCCAGGGGCTCGTCGGCGCGGAGAACGCGAGTACGCCGCAGGTATTCCGTGCGCGTGCGGAACAGAGCGCCGGCCGGATCTTTCTGAGGTGGGAGGACGCGCCGGTTCGGGGGGACGCGCCGACCCGGGAGGATGCGACCTGGAGCTACGCCAAGGCGTGGGAGACGATTCGGCGCTGGGCGGGGTTCCTGCGGGGCCTGGGCGCCGGGCCGGGTCGCGGCAACTCCCGCGTGGCCGGGTACCTGCACAACCGGCCCGACGCGCTCTGGGCCCTGCTGGGAACTCACGCCGCCGGTTCCGTCTACGTAGCGCTCAACCGCCAGCACAGGGGAGCCATCCTCGCGGACCATGTGCGCAGATCGCGCGCCGGGATACTGGTGACCGAGGCCTCCGCGGTCGACGCGCTTCCTGACCTGACCGACACGGCGGTGCATTCCCTGGTCGTCGTGGACCGCGCCACGACACCCGACTGGGTCGGCGGTGACGAGGCCCTGCAGTCGCCGCCCTGGAGCGGCCTCGACCCCGCCCCGGGCGATCCGGCCACCATCATGTTCACGTCGGGCACGACCGGCCGCTCCAAGGCGGCGGTGATCCCGCACAACCAGCTCTGCCGCGGCGCCGCCAATCTCGCGGAAGCGGTCGAGCTGGCACCCGACGACGTCTTCCACGCGTGGCTGCCGTTCTTTCACATCGCCGGACAACTGCACACGACGATGTGCACCGCGGTCGCCGGGGGAACACTCGGCCTCGTTCCCCGCTTCTCGGCGTCGCGCTTCTGGGCCGAGGTCCGTCGAGCCCGCGCGACCGTCATCTCCGGACTTCCCGCGATCGCGCGCATCCTCTGGGAGAGGCCGGTCACCGCCGACGAACGCGCGGCCACCCCGCACCTCCGCCTGGGCATCTTCGGCCCGATGACACCGGAGCTGCACCGCCCGCTGGAGGAACGTCTCGGCATTCGCATCGCGGACACCTACGGAATGACCGAGGCCGAGCCCCTCACCGTGCCCGTGCCGGGCATCCGCCAGCCCGTGGGATCATGCGGTGTCGCCGCACCCGACTTCGAGATCCGCATTGCGGCCGAGGACGGCGCGGCCCTGCCCCCCGGCGAGCACGGCGAAATCCTGGCGCGCCCGCGCCGTCCCGACGTGCTGTTCCTCGGCTACGAAGGCGACGAGGACGCCACCCGCTCAACATGGCGCGACGGCTGGTTCAGGACCGGCGACCTCGCCCACCAGGACCGCGACGGCTGGGTGTACTACGTGGACCGCCTGGCGCATTTCATACGGCGGCGGGGCGAGAACGTGAGCGCGTGGGAGCTCCAGCGCCTGATCGAGGAGCACCCCGCCGTCGCGGAGGCGTTCGTGCTCGGCGTGCCGTCGCCGATGGGCGAGGAGGATGTCAAGGTGGTCGTGGTCCCGAGCCGCGGGCCCCCCCTGGACCCCGCGGCGCTGCATGCGTGGTGCCGCCGCCGCATGGCGGCGTTCATGGTGCCGCGCTTCATCGAGGTCCGCGACGAGATGCCGCACATTTCGGTTGGCAAGGTGGACAAGGACAGACTGCGCGGGGTGGCCGACGGCGTCTGGGTGGCGCCGGACTAGCGTCCCTCGCGATCGGGCAACGCCGGGATCTGGCCGCACTCCGGACGCCCCCCGCCGCAACTACCCCGCCGGGAACCGCTGCCGAAGCGTGTCCCGCCGGCGCCTGTAGCTCGCGTGCGGCCGACCCGCCGGCCCGTCTGCCGGCTGCCTGCTCCGCTCACGCGCCGACTCCGCGAACGCGGCCAGATGGACGACCGTTTCATCCGCTACCAGCCCCCCCGCCACCAGACCCTCGCGGACGACACCGACATCCCGCCCCAGGCCCACTCCAGCATGCTCGTCGAAAGCGCCGCCCACGATGCGGTCGAGGAACGCCCCAGCGTCGGCCGCGGACACGCGCGACCCTCCCCGCTCACGCCCCACCGCGTCGATCGCGTAGCTCCGCACCAGCTTCGGCAGGAACGCCGCAAACGTCCCAGGCCGGTCGAACAGGTCCAGGCCATAGCGTCGCCCCCGCACCACGAACACCGCGCCGACCTGATCGTCCCCGGCCTCCACGCCCGCCTCGACCCCCGCCACGTAGTCGTCCAGCTTTTCGCGGTGCCGGTCGAACATCGCGCTCATTGCCTCGGTGGACGACGGCGCGTCCAGCCGCTCGGCTTCCTCGGCGATCGAGGCCCACACCTGCCCCTGGTCCGAGTGTCGGCTGCCGCGCGAGCGCAGCGAATGCCGCACGCTCGCCACCTTCTCCGCCCGCCCCCGCGCGTTCTGCACCCGGTCGGTCACCCCGAAGTCCCGCTTGCTGTACGACCAGCGCCCCGCTTCCACGCACGACACCGGGATCACGGTCGTTTTCCGGGCCGCAAGCAGCATCGTCAGGTTGGCGACCCGGTTCTGCTTGGCGCCCACCAGCTCCTCGCCGTCGACGATGAGGACGGGTTTGTCGGCACGGTTCTCCACCGTGAGTTCGGGTACGCTGCCCCCTTCCGACACCTCGCGGATGGTCACGAGTTCCTTCCGCAGCCCATCCTCCAGCAGGAGGTACGAGAGCGGGCTCGAGCGATCCGACGTCAGCGGGAACACGGTAAGCCCGCCGTGGTTCATCGGATCCGACAGCGTCAGGCCGGAAAGGGTGGTCTTGACGAGGTCCATGGGTCTCTCCTTATGTTGGCAGTATTGACCAGTTACTTGACAGTAACCGGAAATCATCAGTATGTCAACAGCAGACACCAGCGAATAACAGCAGGGAGCCACCCGGGATATGCCCAGCTACACCGCCAGAGAGCTGGAGCGCGAGACGGGCGTGGACCGCCGCACGATCGCCTACTACGTGCAGGAGGGGCTGCTGCCCAGGGTCGGTCGCCGCGGCCGCCGAACCCGCTATCCGAAGCTCTTCCGCGACCGCCTCCTCTTCATCCAGCGCGTGCGAGACGCCGAGGAGGAGGGCCATGTGTCCGCCGTGTCGCTGAAGGACATCCGCAAGGTGTTCGAGCGCGTGCCCCCAGCGCTGATCGCGCGCGTAGCGGATGGCCGGATCGCGGTGACACCGGAGCTGGTGTCGGAGCCGTCTACGGCGTTCCGCACCCCCGGCATGAGGCGGGCGATGTTGAGGGAGAGGTGGGAGGGGGAGGAGAGGGCGATGTCCCCGATGCGGGGGCCGCCGGCACTTGACGCGCCGCTTTTCTCGCCCGGGGCGCCTGCGGAACACGAGGATTGGGGCGAGGACGACGCGGGGCCGCGCGAAGGGGACATGGTCGCGCATGACGAGGGGCCGGCATATTCGCGCATGCCAGGGCCGCCGGCCGAGGAGCCCGAGCCGTACGCGTCGGGGCCCTCAGATGCGGAGCCGCCGCTGGAGGAGGCGCCGCGACGGAGCGCGCCGCGGAGGCGGGCACCGCAGCGGGAGGTGGATGTGCCGCCGGTGTACTCCCGGCTGCCGGAGCGGCATGAGAGCGGCGCCGCGGAGGAACTGGCTCTCGCGAGTGACCTGCGGCGACTCGAGGAGGTGGCCCGCCGCCGGATCAAGGAGTCGCCCAGGTCGCGCGACACCTGGACGCGGATCGATGTCTCGCCGCACCTGGTGCTCTCCGCACGGGGGATCGGGGAGGAAGACGTGGCCCTTGTGGAACGGGTGCGTCGGGCGATGAAAAGGGTGATCTGGCGGGGGCGGTGAGGATGCAGCGCGGACGCTTGATTGCAACGCAATCATCGCGTAGACTTGTCGAAGACGAGGAGGGTACGACCATGGCCAGCATCACGATCCGCAACCTGGACGACGAAGTGAAGACCCGCTTGCGGGTACGTGCAGCAGGCAATGGCCGTTCCATGGAAGAGGAAGCGCGGCTCATCCTGCGCGATGCCGTTGGGCGCAAGCCGAGTTCCCGGAACCTGGCGAATGTCGTCCGCTCGCACTTCGGGCCGGCCGACGGCGTGGATCTGGAGTTGCCTCCCCGTGAGCCTGCGCGCGAACCACCGTCCTTCGAGTGAGCTTGCGGGACATTGTCCATGCTGCTGGACACCAACGTCGTGTCCGAACTGGTTCGCAAGTCGCCCAATCCCGCGGTTGTGTCCTGGGTCTCGGTCCATCCTTTGGAAGACCTGTTCCTCTCCGCGGTTGGCGAAGCGGAGTTGCGCTACGGCGCGGCTATCCTGCCTGCCGGCCGACGCCGTGACAGGCTTTTGCTCCAGATTGAGGGGATGCTGCGAGAAGCCTTCGCGGACCGAGTGCTGCCGTTCGACAGCGATGCCGCGCGTGCCTATGCGAACATTGCGGCTCGGCGCCGCGCCGCCGGACGCCACGTTGCGGTTGCGGATTGTCAGATCGCGGCGATTGCGGCCTCCCGCGGCATGGCGGTGGCGACGCGAAACGTACGCGATTTCGAGGACATGGGAATCGAGATCGTGGATCCCTGGGCGGGCGAATAGGCGTTACCGTTCGCCTCGAAGCTGCGGCTACCCCGTGTCCAGTTCGCTCATCCAGGCCTGCATGGCACGCTGGTAGAAGCTGGGGTTGAAGACGTACCATTCGCCCAGCGATGCGGGAACCTCGAAGGCTTCGGCCGCCTCGTCCGGCCCCATGCCGCGGCGCCAGGCAGCTCGCGCGGCCTCCTCGACCAGGTCGATGAGTGCCACGTAGCCGGTCATCGCGGCGTCGTCGGTCAACGGGCCGTGGCCCGGCACGTAGGTGCTCGCGGGCATCGCCTGCAGGGCGCGCACCGTGCGAGAGAGCTGCGACGGGACTGCGTGCGTGTAGTTCGGGAACATGGCGTTCCAGACCAGGTCGCCGCACCACACGGGCCCCTCGCCGCCGTCCACCTCGATCGTGACGTCGCTTGGCGTATGCCCCCGCCGCGGAACCACCGCCACCGTGCGGTCCCCCAGGTCGACATTGAGCGGTCCGTCCTCCGCAAGCACCGTCACGTCGGCCCACGGTGCGAGGATGGCGTCTCCGCGCGACTCCTGCACCAGCTCCTGCGTCGC
Source organism: Gemmatimonadota bacterium (assembly GCA_009844885.1). GTDB lineage: Bacteria > Gemmatimonadota > Gemmatimonadetes > Longimicrobiales > Gaopeijiaceae > Bin94. The sequence continues at coordinate 5,671 of VYAQ01000375.1, read as the reverse complement.
CCGAGTGGCTCGCAGCGCGGGCGCCGGTCCGTTGTCCTGGACGAAGCCCGCGGGCCCGGCGGAGTGATCACCGTGAAAGTGGGACACCACAACATGGTCCGGCCAGCGCCCGGTGAGATCGCGGGCCTGCTCGGCGACCCACTTCGCTCCCTCGGGGGTGTTGAAGGCCTCGTACACGAGCGTGCCCGACGACCCGCCGACGATGCCTCCGTTGCAGGTGGTCGTAAAGTCGCCTTCCAGGGGCGTCGAGATGATCGCGTACATGTTTGCACCGACCTCCTCGATCCGGGCGAACGGGGTCTGGGCCACCACGCGCCCACCGGTCGCGGCGCGCCATCTGTGAAGGGCCGCCGGCCCGAGAATCGGGGCGATTGCAGCCAGGTAGGCACCGCAGCTCGCCGATGCCGACAGGAACTTGCGACGGGTACAGGGGTCGGAGTGGGTCATCGGGTCACGTTCCCGTGGTGTGGATGGCGCAATGGACACCCCGCACTATGGCGCGTCGCGGACCCGCGGGGAAGAGGGCGGCCTCCTGATCGCCGGCATCACTTCGGCGGCCGTCGACGGCGTTCCGACGCGCGCCGAGTCTTTCATCAGCCCCGCGGCATCACCCGCTTCAGGTATTGATCGAATAGCGGCACCGTGAAGGCGGTGTCGCCGTGGGCCGGACTGTAGACCATGCCTTTTCGAACGAGTTTGGCGCGAGTTGGAGCTACCGCCTGGACCGGCCTGCCCAGGGCGGTGGCGATGGTTCCCGATCTGTGAGGACCAGGTCCCAGCTCGGCCATGGCCCTGAGGTAGCGTCGCTCGAACGGGGTCGTGCGCTCCAATCGGACCCGGAAGAACGTCGAGTCCAGCTCCCTCACCGCGACAGGTGTGGCGGCTTCGACGTCTGCGAGGGTGATTTCGGGCCCGGCGGCGACTCGCCAGCAGGCGCTGCCCCATTCCTGGAGAAAGTACGGATAGCCCTCTGTAAGTCGCAGGATATCGTCCACGGCCCGCGAGGTGTAAGACTTCCCAAGCCTGTGCGCGGGCGCCTCAAGTGCTCTAGCCGCCGATTCCGCCGCCAGGGGTCCGACCTCCGGGAACGAGAACATCCGCTCGGCATAGGATTTTGCCGATCCCACGTGGCCCAACAGTTGCGGAAGCCCCGAGCCGACCAGAGCGACCGGGAGTCTCAACTGAGCCGCGCGGTGCAGCGCCGCGATCAGGGCGGCCAGCTGGCGTTCCTCCACGTGCTGCATCTCATCGACGAACAACACCAGTGCCGTGGCCCGGGCACGGGCGGCTTCTCCCGCCACCTGCATGAGCATGGTGAGGTCGGTGTCCAGGTCACCGCTGTCCGCGACGCCCTCCTCCTTCTCCAGATCAAGGGAGAATGCGATGTCGTCGAAGCTGAGCTTCATCGCCCCCACAAAACCGGCGAGGGCTCTCCGGGCACGTCTTGCCAGTTCCCTGGCGGCGGCACCGCGGCTCATGCGGATCAGAGCCGAGTTGAGCGGTCCCGCCAACGCGCCCGGTAGCGAACGATCCTCGGGAGCCTCGATCAGAACACACTCGAACCCCCTGCCGTCGGCGTCGATGAGGAGCCGGTTCAACAGAACCGTCTTGCCGACCCCCCGTAGGCCGACCATAAGAAGACTCTTCGCCGCGAGCCCGTTGCGGAGCCGGTCGAGCGCGATCTCGGCGTCGTCAATCAGTTCGTCGCGTCCAACCAGCTCGGGCGGCGGCGTGCCGGCACCAGGTGCGTAGGGGTCGGTTCGGCGGTCCATTTATATCGAAGTTATCAAGGGTTATCTCGACAAGCAACGATTTGGAGCGATTTCTTCGGCGTTCAGCCCTCGGCCGCTTAACTCCCTCCCGCGTCGCCCTCCTCTTCCTCCCTCGGCGGCCGCTCCCGGCTCATCCTCAGCGTCACGCCCCCGCTAAACGCTGACCCGCTCCGCTCCACTTCGTGATCCCCGTCGTAGAGGTAGTCCAGGATCGCCTGGTCCCACGATAGTCCGGCCTTGGCCACCAGCTCCATCCACGGCCCGTAGGCGGTCTCGTCGGGGGCCTCGGTGATGCCGTTCCAGATCGTGATCCGGGGGTTGAAGCCGCCGCCGCCCCCTCCGCCGCGTGAGCCCTTCAGCGGCATCTCGATCAGCACGCTGTCGGTCATGGGCAGGCGGAAGACATCCGGGTCGAAGTCGGCCCCGTAGCGGCGGTAGCGGGCGTAGGTGCGCTGGTTCATCTCGAAGACGTCGCGGTTCGAGTTGATGCCCGCCGTGATGTAGTCCCGGATCTTGAACGCGGCGTCCTTGTGGCGCGGGAACTCGGGGTCGTCGATGTACCCGAACCCCGGCATGAACCATCCCTTGTTGAAGCCCCAGTTGCGTTCGGTGACGCGGCCGCGGCGCACCAGCCCCTGGTACTCCGAGAACAGCTGCACGACCTGGTGGCTCGGATAGCCGTGCGGGTTGAGGAAGATGTCGGGCAGCCAGCGTTCCCAGAGCTGACCGCGCACCTTCGATTCGGGGTAGATGGGGAAGTTCTGGCCGCCGCCGGAACTGACGTCCACCCCCAGCGACGCGAGGTAGCCCGCGTGCAGAATGTAGTCCGGCGTGATCCGGTACAGGTCGTAGGCGAGCTGGGCGCCGTCGGGGTTGGTGAAGGGGTGGATGACGACGTTGACCTTGTCCAGCCGGGCCCTCTGCTCCGAATCGGTGAGCAGCAGTTCGGCATGACGGAGGACGTGGCTTGTGGACGAGACCTCGTTGGCGTGTTGTCGGGCCGAATAGATCACGGTGGGCTTGAACGTGGTGGCCTTGGCGCGCGACCAGTGGGTGGCGGTGATCGGCGGCATCAGGTCCATCGCCCAGGTGGTCCTGCCCAGGTAGCTCTCGCCGACCCTGTACATGGTGGCCTCGTCGAAGGCGTGGCTCAGCTTGGCCGTCATCTCGTCGCCCTCGGGCGGCGGGATGGGCGTGTCCCACTGGACGATGCGCTCGCCATCGTAGCTCCAGCCCTCCGGGAGGAGGTCGGTCCACACCGGCAGCGGCGCCGGGGTGCCGTTGCCCGGCAGGGTCGTCGCGACGCGCGCCGAGTCGTTCTGTTCGTGCGTCCACTCGGCCCAGACGCCAATTTCGCCGACATCGTTCCACGCGAGGGCGTCGGCGTACATGCCCGCGTCGCGCAGCGCACCGATGTTGGCGAGCGTGGCCGCGACCTGCTCGGCCGAGATCATGCGCGCGTCGACCTGCTCGGCCCGGGCCTGGATGAGCAGCGCCTCGCGCTCGTCCCCCTCGGAGTCGACGCGCACGCGGAGGTCGAGGCGGGGAAGGGCGGGGGCGTCGGACATCCCGGGTGCCTCGGCCGCCCCGGGCGCGATCACCACGCGGCGCAGACTCGGGCGCTCCATCGTGATCTTCGGGATGTCGAGGCGCTCTTCGCCCTCCCGCCCGTCGCGCGTCTCGTAGCGCACCACCACGGCCGGACGGTCCGTCGCGAACCCGGTGAGGCTGATGCGCCCGCGTCCCGCCCCACCGTCCCCCTTCGGGCGCATGACGGGGATGATTCGGCCCGGATAGGTCAGGTCCTGGCCCCGCGCGTTGCGTCCGAGCAGGTGGAAGAACTCGATGGTGCCGAAGTAGACCTCCTCGTGCAGCGCGTCCATCGTCGAGATGATCTCGTTGTCGACGCCCAGGCGGTATTCGGGCTCGCTGAGTTCGAGTTCGACCTCCAGCGTGCCGAAGAAGGGCGCGTCCGCGCTGCCGCCGCGCGGGTTCCCGTCGTGGCGGTCCATCACGTAGTCGTAGACCGCGGGCAGGGTGCTGTCCTGGTAGCGGTCCCAGAACCACTCGGGGTCGGTGACGATGCGTCCGTGGGCGAGCGTGTCCGCCGACGTGTCCCCCGACATGTCCCCCTCGGCTATTGCGGTGACCCAGCCGGTCGTGACCCGAACGTGCTCATAGTCCTGGAAGCGGTCGAAGTAGGGACGCAGCACCCAGACGGGCGCAAACGTGTCCTCAACGATGGTCGCGCCATCCGGGGCGGTGGCCCGGACGCGGTAGATGGGCCCGCTGTCCACCATCTCGAAGCGGATCCGGTCGACGGCGAGTCCCAGGTCTTCTGCCAGGACCTCGTCGACGGGGAAGATCTCGTGCAGCCACCGCAGCGGCGTGTGAATCGCCTGTTGCGGCCACTCGGGTGGCGGGTCGTTCCTGAGAAACTCGATCACGATCTCGCCGATCTCCTTCCCGGCGAGCTGCGGGGCGATCCTCTCCGTCAGCCAGAAGAAGCCCTGCTTGAACGCGGACAGCACCTCGACCGTGGTTGCGTCCGGGTCCGCCCCGGCCGCGATCAGACGGTCACGGGCCTCGGCTGCAATCGCCCGGCGGATCTCGGGCGGCTCGGAGAGGCGGGCGTGCAGCCGAATCGCCCGGGTGGCGCGGACCCCGGGCAGCACCTGGTTCTCGAAGACCGTCCAGAAACGGTCCACTTCCGACGGCACCGTGAAGCTGTCGTCGAAGATCGTGTCGGCGCGCTGCACGTCGCGGTCGTCGATCATGACGGAGATCTCGGCGGCGCCCAGCGCGGCGGCCCTCCCGCGCACGTAGTCGGCGAGGCCGTCGGCGGGCTTTTCGAGTGAGATCATGATGTCCGCCGCGGTGACATCCTCGTCCGCGAGGCCGGCCACGATCCGGTCGAGCTTGTAGAGTCCGATCGCGGCCTGGCCGACCGGGGTGTAGCCCGAGAGCGTGCCCCAAAGCTCGTACTCGATGTCGTCGAAGGTCGGCGTGTCGTCGCCGCGGACGCTGACGTTGGGGAACACCTCGGCGAGGCGCTTGGTCGCGAGCGTCGCGCCGTCGTGGTCCGCCCCGGTAACGACCACGGCCGACTTGCTGCCGAAGGCGTCCGGCACGAACTCGATGAGGCCCTGGCCGGGCCCGAGATCGGCGGTCGAGATCCTGCCGGAGTCCGCCAGTTCGTCGATGAGCGGGTGATCGCTGCCCACGAGGACGGTGGTGGGCTCGCTCGCGGCGGACTCGATTTCGTCCAGTCGGCGGACAAGCGGGACGGTCAGTCCGGTGGCCTCGAGGCCCAGGCGGGCGGTGAGGTCGGCGACGCCCTCTGCACTATGGCCCGGCACGACGACCACGCCGATGCCGCTGGGGATGTCGCTTCCCGTGAGGAATCCGTCGGTGGTGTAGACGTTGGAGAGGTCGAGGCTGCTGCTGCCGCCGCCGCCGGGGCGCGCGGACCCACCGCCCGATGGCCCGGGTTCGGCCAGCGTCGGGAGGATGACCTGCCGGCCGCCCGCACCCACGGTGACCGAGGCCAGGCCGGGCAGGCGCAGGTCGACCGAATCCGGCCCGATCGCGTCGTTGCCCAAACGTTCCCAGGCGAGGAATTGCAGGCGATCGAGGGCGTCGGCGGCGCGGTCGGGGTCGGGGCCGGACTCGAATCCCAGGTCGGCGTGGAGATGGACGCCGTCGCCGGACGCTTCGAGTGTCGCGCGGGTGAAGTGGAGCGTGGCGGCGGTCGCCGTGGTGTCGCCCGCGTTCAGCCAGGTGGACAGTTCGTCGGTGACGTCGGTGAGCGAGGGGCTCGACAGGGTCCTGACGTGCGGCAGAGCGCCGGCGAGGAGGCGGGCCGCGCCGAGGAGGGCAGTGTCGTCGCCGCCCAGGAC
>VYAQ01000122.1 GCA_009844885.1 Gemmatimonadota bacterium | reverse complement strand
CTTCCTGACCGCCTCCTCTCCCGACGAGGCCACGCCCACGACCTCGATCCATCCGTTCGCGGTCCGGAGCGTCACCGCGGCCTCACCCGCTCCCGAGTGCTTCACCGCGTTGGTCACGGCCTCCTGCACGATCCGGTAGAGCGTCAGCGACGCCACCGCGTCCAATTCGTCCTCCACCCGCTCCAGTTCGCCGTCGATCCTGAACCCGTACACTTCCTCGACATCCCGGAACATCGAGCGCAGTCCCGGCTGGCGGCCGGGACCAGTCGTTCCACCGGAGAGCCCTCGATCTCCTCGCGGCTCCACCCGAACATCGCGACGGCCCGCCGGTTGAGGTCCCGAATGACCCCCTCCCGGTCCACGACTAGCATCGCGTCCGGCGACGCCTCGAACACCGCCGTGTAGTCGTCTTGCTTGAGCAGATCGGGCTCCGTTCCGTGGCTTGGATCAACCGGAATCCCGTGGGGAGGGGTGGATCCCGGTGTCGGCCTGCGCTCACCTACAAGACGCCCGCCGCCGGAAGGTGTCAAGGGAAACCCGCCGATTCAACGCGGCGAATCCTTCAGGCGTCCCGATCCGGCATCGTCCGGCGCAGTCGCGAGGGCCACGCGCATTTCGGGAGCGGTGGCCGAGACCGGACGGCTTCCATCCCTCACGAAGGGTCGAAGGGACTCCGGGAGCGGAATGCTCGCGACCCGCTGCAAGTCCATGTCGTCGGTCACGACACCCAATAGGTGCGCGTCCGACACCCTGAAGAGTTGGAACGCGGGAGGCAGGGTCACTTCCGAGTAGGGTTGCGTGTCGCCCGCGAGAGCGACCGTGCGCCACGTCTGGGAGAAGCCGAGCGGATGGGCCGCGCCATCGTATTCCTGCATCCACACCCGCCCCTCGGAGCACTTGAGATCGACGGCGAGCGGGGCCGACGCCGGGAACTGGTCCCGGCCTCCCTCCTCGGCACGGGCCAGCATCGCTTCCATCTCGCCGTCCTCAACGCGTCGCCCCTGCAACTCGGCATTCAGCTGGCCCTTCAGGTAGCTGATCCGGTCGGCGCGGGTGAGCGGTGGGACATCCCACGGCACGGAGAGCGAATCGCGTTCTTCCCAAGTGGAGTCGATCCGGTAGAGGAACCGAGCCATCGGGTCGAGCACCACGACGCTACCGTCCGGACACGCGTCCCAAAGGGGCACGGGGACGAGGACGCTCCTCGTCCGCACTTCCTCGTGGAATGCGCCGCGCAAGTCCCCGAAATCGACCAGGCGCTCGACGTTGCCGTCGGCGCCGGTATGGACCAGCGTGGCCGTCCACAGGTCACTGCCCCACATGACGGCCCCGGCAAACTCTCCCCGCACGGTGCCGCCCTCGGCGGTCACCGCCACACGAAGCGGATCTCCGAAGGTCACCACGTCGATGTCTCCCCGCACCGTTCCGACCTCACCCGCGCCTCTGTTGGCGACCGGCAGCCCGTCGGCGGCAAACGTTCTGTAGAGCCGCGACGCGGCGTCCCAAACGGTGATCTCGCCAGCTTCGCCCAAGGACAGCAGCGCCGTTGCCGACCGAAACTCGCCCGGCCCGTCGCCCTGGGTTCCGAAGGCGACCATCTCAGCGCCGTATTGCAGGCCATGGACGAACGGTTCGACGGGGGACAGCACCCAGATCATGCCGTCCCTCGCAAGGACATCCGCGATGCCCCACAACGCGCCCTCAGTGGACTCCCACGTCACCTCGCCGGAATCGAGGCTGATCAGCGCCGGATCGGACCTGCGTTCCTCCGCGCAGCCCGCGAACAGGAGCGCAAGCGCGACAATCGGGAGTGACATCGGGAATCCGGAGACACTGTGCCTAGCCATCATGATCCTCCAGTTCTTGGGGTTGCGGTTCGGATGGAGTGTGAGCGGGAGCAAACGGTTCCGCGCCGGTGTCCGCGTCCCCTTGGCAACCGGGGGGACGCGGACACCGGTGGGTTCACTTGGATGCGCGGTAGATTGCGACCCTCGGGACCATCGCATCCGTGTATTCCAAGACGCTGACGGCGGGTTCTCCGTCCAAGGTCAGCAGACGCGCCCCGGCCGAATCCCACGTCCGGAATCCGACGTGTACGCCTGCTCCAAGGTCGAATACGTCAAGACGCGTATCGCGGTAGCCATCTGCCTGGTGCTGCTCGATTACGACTTCTTGGCCGATGGTCGTCAGTTCCGCATCCCGCCAGCCGGGATCCGCGATGCTGGTCAGCATCCAGAGTTGCCCGGACCGACTCGTTGCTAGCGATCGAAGGAGCGTGGGAGGCCGGTCTTTGCCAATCTCGGGATACGCAGCCACCCGGGGGAACCAAGGGAGCTCCCCCTCAATGCTCTGGACGAGGCTTCCGTCCAAAGACCATTCTGCGATCGACGGCCGCGCGGCCTTGCCCACCCATAGGGTGCCGGTGGCGCTCACGTGACTCGCCGCCACCGAGCCCGCGTAGGGATCGGTCACCGTCCAGTTGGAGCCGACCGCCCCGAAGTGACGCACCGGCTCACCGGTTGCCACGTTGACGACGTGCAGCGGTTGGGCCACGAAGTCCGGTCGGCGATCAATGGCGGCCATGACTATGTGGTTGTCGTCCACGGGCATGAAATCGCCCGTCCCCACCATCGAGTGCCGGGCTTCTCCAAGCGTTTGCCCAGTTCGGTCGAACGACAGCCAATAGCGCCTTCGCCAGTCAAGTGCCACGATCCGGTTGCCCACGAAGTTCACATCCACGATTCCCCCGATTTCTCCGGGGCCTTCGCCGGATCGACCGACGAGATGCAGAAACCGACCGCCGTGATCGAAGACCTTCACTGGTCCCGCGCTGGGCTTGATGAAAACCAGATAGCCTTGAACCTCATGCCAGCGCACGAACACGTCCCCGCCCTCGATGATTCCCGGTCCCTCGGCGTCACCAAGGCGCACCACGAGATCCATCTCCACGTCGCATTGCCGACATGGGGCAAGCTCGTCCCAGCGAGTGACTGTCTGACCGAGGAGCCCGCTGGGCCAACCCGCCGCAGCAAGGCCAGCAAGAAGCGTTCCTGTGACTACTGCGGAGGTTAGACGGAACATCATTCGATTCCCAGTCCACGTTGCTGGGCGGGAGTCAGCTCTACCGAGGCGAGAACCAAGCCCTCGCAACCCATGATCTGAACGGCCCGTCTGTCCTGATTCAGGAGCAGGTTGGCTTCAGCCCGGCCAATAGAGGCCAAGGTACTCGCCGGAATCGATGGGATCATTTGGATCAGGGTTCGCAGATCATCGGGAGCCAACGTGTACGTCGGGTCGCATTGGTGAGCGGAGCAACCTGCGCCTCCGACACACGCATGCAACTCACCGCCGTCGTTTCCGTACGGGGTCGACTCGTTGAGGTGGGCACCCGCTCCCGAACATGGCGACAACTCGCAGTTGGTGCTGCAGGACGAGGCGTCGTAGTCGAGGAGGGTGAGGACCATGGTCTCCATGTCCGGGTCGTCCGCATCGCCTGCGGTGTCGGTCCACGCGACGGAAAGCGTGCTGGCCGCCACCAGCACTGCCCCGACGGACGGAATCACCGCGGCGAATCCGGGAACGATGTGAGTCAGCCACTTGTTCATGAGAGTCTCCTTTCGGATTGATGTGGTCGATGCCCCCAAGCGGCTCCATGGAAGGGCACCGAGTACGCGATTCCAAGATGGGAGAAGCACTTTGACGCTCCTAGAGGGAAACCCCTGAGTTTCTGCCGGGAGAAACCCGCAACGTCATTGACGGGAGATTCCCCCCAATGCTTGGTTGGGCTTTCCGGACAGGTTCCCGACGGTCCTCTTGACGGGCCAGCCGCCGTGACGGTGAGGGCCAGGGCTGTAACCCCGCCTCGGAGGGACGGACGGGTTGGGTAGTATGTCGCCGGGCGCGCTGCTGGATGTCGGCCGAACTCACCGGCAAGGGCGAGGAGGTGCTCGTAGCGACGGTCGGAGTGGACATATTCGAACGGTCTCGCAGCATTCCGTCGGCAGCCGCTGCCGGGGTTGGAGGGGGCGCAGACCCTCGCCAGCCGCCGTGTTCAACACGGCTTGGGCTGGCCTAACAGTTGGCTCAAGCCAGCCCAGCGGCTGCGCCGCGAACGGACCTTCGCCATCGCACCAACCGAGCCGCAGCGGAGCTGCTCGGCCACCGACTGTCACCCGTCGGGTGGCTTGGTGGGGATTGGGGCGACCTCGACCTTCCGGGTCACAGTGACCTTGGCTGCGCTGGACATCCGTACCTCCCTGACGATGCGAATCGGCCAGTCTTCCTCTGGAATTGGAACTGGCCGATCCTCGTCGGCGGACTCGAAGGCGTAGTGGGTTGTGGGATCGTTCGCCCCGAAGACTGTCACCATCCTCTTGGCCAAGTCGATCCTGCCGGGCAGGCCAGCGGTCAAGACGATGATGGCAGCGATTCGTCTGTTGTCCATGCGTTACTCCTCTAAGCGGTCTGGCTGGCCGCCGTCGTCCATATCGAGAGCGGAAGGAAAGGTCGTGGCTGCGAGTGCCATCTGCTTCTCCGAATGCGACCTGGGGCAGTCCCTACCAAGTTACGCGGCGACATCCGGCAGTCCAAAACGACAGTCAGCCCGAAACCCGGTCGGGGTGGACGACCTACAGGTCGAAGGCGGCCTCGACCCCGAGGCCGGATCATCGCTTGACCGCTCGGCGGACCGAAGAGTGTTCGCCGAGACCTCAGTGCTTCCACTCCTCTTCTAGGCCGTGCCGGAATGCGAAAAAGACATGCAGGGTCGATTCACAGTTCGGGCTTTCGACGATTCACACGGCCGCCGCCAGCCGTCTGAGGGTACGGCGGTGTCTTGCGGCATCCCCCTGACCGGTCGAAGGCAATCCGGTCGCCCCAGCCAACGCCGAGCCATACCGAATGCATTGCCCAAGCGTGCCAACCGATGGACGCCACCCGACTTACGACCGTATCTGAGTGCGCAAACGACATGGGGGTCCGATGCGCACTGCCCGCCTCCGGCGGTGCGCACCGGACCTACTGCTCATCCCGCAGCGCGGCAAGGTCTTGCGGCTCTGCCGCCGGGTCGCCCGTGGCGCACCAGCGGCTCGGGCCGTGGCGGTAGCGACCCACCAGTCCGAGGGCCTGGTACGGGTTCGGGGCGAGGTGGAGATTCACACCTCGCCCCTGCCCTTCAGGGGTCGCTACCGCATCAACAATCCCTGGCGGGAAGGCCGTCCGAACGCCGCCGTGGAACGCGGCGGATCAACCCGCTCCTCCTGCGGCTGCCCCGTTGCCCAAACTGCTCGCGCCGTTCTCCCTGCCAGCGTCCGCCCGCGTGGTCG
>VYAQ01000264.1 GCA_009844885.1 Gemmatimonadota bacterium | reverse complement strand
GGGAAGATCCGGACCCGGTTGCGGCCCCATTCGCCGGCGCCGTACGAGCGCCGACTTCGTTTCGTGCGTGCCATCGTTCGATTCCTCTCTCGATTCGATGGACTGCACGATCTGCGCGAACAGAATTTCGCCCAACAGAGGCGTCTTGACCAGTCCGTGTTGACGGTCGCGGAGCACGCCGTGACATTTGTCGGATGCGCAAGCTGCGAGTCGCGCCAAGGGTGCTGCGGGCACTCCAACCGATCGACGCTGCGGGACTCGGGTGTGCGTGGGGCTACGGCGTCCTGGCTTGGTCGGCCCGGCAGTCTGGCGAGCCGCCGCTGATCCTCTTCCTCGCTGTCGCCGTGTGGGCCGCTCTGCTCACCTTCGGCTTGTACGCATACCATCGCCGCCACCCGGAAGAGGCGTTCCCGCTGGGGCGACTCATCGGATGGGCCATTCTGTTTCGCATCTTCGGACTGATCGGCGGCCCGATCTACGAGGACGACTTCTACCGCTACCTCTGGGACGCTTTTCGCTTCGCCCAGGACGGCACCCCCTACGGGGCTCCGCCGGAAGCCTTCTTCGCCGACCCGGGCGTGCCGGCGCACTTTCAGCGAATCCTTGACCAGGTAAATTATCCGGAGCTGCCGACGATCTACGGTCCGGTGACCCAGATCTTCTTTCTGTTGGGGTACTGGCTGAGCCCCGGCAGCATCGTTGCCGTGCAGGTCCCGCTTGTCCTTGTCGATCTCCTTGCCATCGTTCTGCTCCTTCGGCTGGCGCCGGCGCGCGGCGTCCTGCTGTACGCGTGGTGTCCGCTTGTGATCAAGGAGATCGCGTTCACCGCCCATCCCGACGGCGTCGCGGTTTCCCTGCTGCTTGGTGCGGTGGTATTGGGCCAGCGAGAACGCTTGCGCGGTGCCGCGGTATGCCTCGCATTGGCCGTCGGAGCCAAGGTGCTGGCGCTGCTGCTGGTGCCATTCGTGCTCGCTCGGGCTCGACCGGTCCACTGGGGGATGTTCGCGGGAACGCTCGCGCTGCTCTACCTGCCGTTCCTCCTGCAGGGCGGGACGGACTTGGGGACGCTCGTGGTATTCGCACGGGAGTGGGAGTTCAACGCCGCGGTCTTCTCCTTCCTGAAGCCGTGGTTGTCCAATTCCTTGGCGCGGGCAACGTGCGGACTCCTGCTGGCTGGGGGCTTGGCCTGGTACTACGTGGTGTACCGGCGGTCGGGCACGACCGCCGTTCCCCGCGGCGACTGGATCTACGGCGGTTTGCTCGCTCTTTGGCCTGTCGTCAACGCGTGGTACCTGCTGTGGCTGCTGCCCTTCGCGGCGATCCGGCCGAGCGCGTGGGCGTGGACGGCGTCGGTGACGGTGCTGCTCTCGTATGTGACGGGACTGAATCTGGATGACTTGCAGATGGAACCCTTCGGGCATCCCGTCTGGGTGCGGCCGGTGGAGTATGGCCTGGTCGTGCTGGCGCTGCTGTATGACGTCAGGCGGTGCGTGCGCCGCGGCACGGAGGTTTGCCCGCACGACCGAACGGAGGGTGGGGTGCCGTGTACGCGGGAATGACGGTCGGCGTGGTCGTACCCGCCCGGGACGAGGCGGGGAGTATCGGGTCCGTCGTTTCCGACCTCGTCGCGCTGCGCGACAAGGACGGTATACCGGTGGTCGACGACTTCGTCGTTTGCGATAACGGATCGAAGGACGCGACGGCCACCCAGGCGTGCGAAGCGGGTGCGCGAACGGTTCGACAGGAAACCCCGGGCTACGGACTCGCCTGCCTGACCGCCCTCGCGGCCCTCCGTCCGGTCGACATCGTGCTCTTCACGGACGGCGATCGGTCGTTCGAGGGCGTGCAGGGATTGAATTTGCTCGAAGCCGTCGCGGACGGGGCAGATCTGGCCATCGGCTCGCGTGCGTTGGGCCGGAGGGAGCCGGGTGCCCCGTCGTGGCCACAGATGGCCGGCAACCGGGTGGCTGGCGTGCTGATCCGCCTGCTGTGGGGGACGGCGATAACCGACCTTGGCCCTTATCGCGCCATTCGCGCCGAGGCGTTGCGGCGCCTCGACATGCAGGATCGGACCTATGGGTGGACCGTCGAGATGCAGATCAAGGCGATCCAGCACGGCCTGCGGGTCGTGGAAGTACCCGTGGATACCTTGCGACGGCGCTTCGGCAAGTCTAAGGTCGGAGGCACCTTGCGGGGCGTCGCTGGCGCCAGCGCGGGTATCCTCTCCATGATCGCGAAGCTGCACTGGCAAGAGGTGCGCTCACGCCGGTTGGCACGCTCCGCGAACCCCCAGGCCAAAGGAAGTACTCAGCCATGACACGATGCACGCGGGCGCGGGGAGTCAGCGGCTTCCATATGGTACGCCCCCTTCCTTGGGGACTGCTCGGCCTCCTCGCGTTGGCCGGGGTGTCGTGCGGCACGCCCGCCGCCGATGCGTCGTGGTCCGACCACGACCCGACCAATACCGAGAGGCTCGACCACGGCGAATGGCAGGCGCTGCTCGACGCCTACCTGATCACCGACGACGCCTCCGGGGTCCACTTGTTCGACTACGCGAAGTTGAAGGCGAACGCCGCCGACGGCGGGCGTCTTGCCTCGTACATCGACTACTTGGAGGGACTGGATCCAAGACGGTACTCGAGGGACGTGCAGATGGCGTACTGGATCAATCTCTACAACGCCGTGACGGTACGAGTTGTTCTGGGCGAGTATCCCGTGGCGTCGATCAAGGAAATCCACGAAGGCCTCATTCCCGGCGCGGGGCCGTGGGGCGACGTTCACGCGATGGTGGCCGGTCATCCGCTGACGCTGGACAATATCGAACACGACATTCTACGTCCCATCTGGCGGGACAACCGGATCCATTACGCTGTCAACTGCGCCAGCATGGGGTGTCCCAACCTCGCCCCGGAGCCCTACACAGCAGCGAATCTGGAGCGGCTGCTGGAGCAGGGGGCGCGGGACTACGTGAATCACGTGCGCGGTGCGGAACTCCTGGACGAAGCGTTCGGCGTCGTCTCCAGCATCTACTATTGGTACCAAGAGGACTTCGGGAACTCCGAAGCCGGTGTGCTGGAGCATTTGCGCAACTACGCGGAAGGCGACCTCGCCGAACAGCTACGAGACTTCGACGGGTCGCTGGACCACGAGTACGACTGGAGCCTGAACGCGCCGGCCGCTCGGTGAGTGAGTTGGGTGCGGCGTCCCGGAGGAAGAGACGCCGCACCTGCAACGGAATTCTGGCCTTAGAGGCCCTCGCTGAAGCTGCCGCCGAACCCGAAGCTGAGGCCGAAGCCGAAGATCCGCGACTTGGCAGTGTTGCGTCCGCCAACGACCTGTCCGAAGAACGCGTTCGCGCCGACGCTGCCGGTGAGGTCGAAAAGCAACCGTCCGCCCACGATGTGGGCGTCTTCCTCCAGACCGGGAAACCGGCTCGGCGAGAAGCCCTCACCGCCGATGTCGATACCTGACAGCGCGTTCACGACCCGATAGTCGGCCCCAAGCGTCACGCGGCTGCCGAGCGGGACGAAGAGCCACATGTTGAAGAACATATCCGCGGGTACGTCGACCTCCTCGCCCGCGGCCGCCCCTACGGCGTCGCGGTTGACCTCGGTGCTGCCGCGGTTCCTATAGCCCACCTCGGCCGAGAGCCCGAGGGCGTCCCAGAACTTCGCGACGACGAGCGAAGTCTCGAAGCCGTTGCCACCGTCTCCGAGCGAATTGATGTAGCCGGTGTCGTACCCGCCCGCGATGATCGCGCCGACCCGAAACGCCACGCTGGGCGCGTCACTGATCAGTTCGTCGACGACCCGCCAAGTGACGGCGACGTTCGTGTCGAACAGTCCGCTGTAGCTCTCCCGACCGCCGGCGGGACCGACCGCTCCCTCCACGAAGCTCCTGGCCCAAGCCGTTTGCACGTCCACGGCCACCGCGTCGTGAAGAGCGTAGTTGAACCCTACCCAAACGGTGTTCTGTGCGAGGTTGGCACCTGTCGCTTCCAGCGGTCCCTTGGTCGTGGTCGTACCGCGGTAGAACTCGAAGGCATTCTGATTGACGTAGGAAACGCTGATGGTTCCGGTCCCCGGCTCGGCGATCCACGCCGTGCCCTGCCCGATGGCGGGGCGAGCCGCCAAGCACATCAGAAGGCTAGTTGCGGCCAGAACGCCTGCGAACGGTCTCCGAGCGTGGCACAGCCCGGCGGCTCCGCGGGTCGATCCCCTCATCCGTCGGATTCCAGCTTGAAGCGCCGGCTGAGAAAGTAATGCACGACCTCCATGCGGATCCCGCAATCCTCGATCTCCGGGCCGCAGAGCGCCTGGACCGCCTCGTCGTCCGGAGAGCCCGTCTCCTCGCCCTCGTAGACCGCTGCGAGGCTGGCCGTCAGGCTCAGCGCACGATCGCGGTCGAGTTCGTTCTTCTGGAGCGGGCAGTCGTCACAGACCAGCACCTTGAAGGTCAGTGCCTTGCCCTGTGAGTAGGCCTTGCGGGGGCTGATCTGTCCGGGACCGTGTCCGATCGACCCGGATGGCGCGACCGGTACCGGAGTGAAGCCGACAGTGGCTGCGAGCAGCACGGCTAAACAGATCGAACGTGTCATTGCAGGTCACCCCTCTCGGAGTCTTGGTTTTGGGGGATCGCGCCCTGGTGCTCGTCCCTTGCAAGAACGCGTCCCCCGACCGCGTGGCACCCGAACGATCTATGGATGCGGAAACGGAGTCAAGCGCCGACGCTCCGTGCCGACGCTTCCGGAAGGCGACGGATAGCGTCGTTGCCGGAGTCCGATACCCATCTGGAATCGGCGTGAACCGCTTGGGGCATCCGCTTACGAACGCGGCCTTGACGCGGCCCGTTGCGCTCTCCCGATTTCGAACGGAGTAATTCGCTGCAGTGAGGCGGCGGCCCACATGCACGACCTGTCCTTTAGCCACGGGAGACCGCGCTGATCGCCCATCTGAGGGGGCGCGATATGGCGCTGAAGCCGTTCGGCCTGACGGGCCGACGCGCCGAGTGGATCGCGCTGGCGAGCCTGCACGGCGGCGTGTTCACCCGCTCGCAGCTATCGGACTGGTTCGGCATGGACCGCTTCAAGACGCTCCGGTTCGTGCAGTTCCTGACGCGGAGAAGACTCGCCGCCGAGGAGACGGTCGGAGACCTGAAGGTCTGCCGGATCGGCGCGCGCGGCATCTACCGGGCGCTCGGGGCCGAAGGCATCCGCCTACGTAGGATCACCGCGACGGATGTGGCCATGCGCCGCCTGCTCTCGTTCGACTACGTGATCGAGCACCCGGACCTCGCGTGGCTCCCGACCGAGGCTGAGAAGGTCGCCGCGTTCGAGGCGCTGGGCATCGGCCGGTCGGCCATGCCCGTCC
>VYAQ01000135.1 GCA_009844885.1 Gemmatimonadota bacterium | reverse complement strand
CTCCCTGCCGTTAAACGACGATCCGACTGAGCCGTACGAAATCGACCGGGAAACCCCCTCATTCTGCGGGAATTGACGAGGGAGATCAGACACCTTTCCCGGACGAAGGTCCGACGGTGACGGAGAGATCCTTCTTGCCAGCATTGCGCCAGCGTGAATCGCGGACTCTCGGCTCGGTTGGAAGACCTCAACGTTGGCCGGTCGGATTACCGTTCAATCTCTCGATCAAGTCACCAAACAGTCCTCTGACGAACCCCATAGCTTCGTCGTCGCTGAGAAGGAGATGTCGGACAGCTCTCTCGTACTCCGACCGGTTACGGAAGCCCAAAGACGAAGAAATGACGGCTAGGGCTCGCGATTCCCGCACTGGACACTTTGCCAGCAGCGCCTCCCAGTCGCAATTTGCGACCGCGTCGTCGAGGTCCCGCGTTCGTTCAGCAAGGACTACATTCGCGTTGTTCGGCACCGTCACCGGTTCGCCGCGAAGCAGATCGTCGTCGTTGGGGATGGCACGATATACCTGCTCGCGAACCAGCTTCTTCGATGCGTTTCGGGCTAGCCGCTGGGTATCACCGCTGATGGCGGCGACCCCTGCCGATAGCGCCGTGCGTGTCAACTGAGAACTCTTCTCTCCTGTGACGACCGCTTGCCGCCCTGCGATCCATTCGATGATTCGTGGGTGGTAGTAAACAGCCTCCACCGCGTAGAAGGGTAGCGCATACACTCCCGTAGAACTCCCCGAAGAACCCGACCTTGCTTCATTCCCGTCGCCATCCACGATTCCGAATGCCCGGAGCCAATGCAACGACTCCCCTGCACGTACGCCCGCGACCGCGCGCTCCACATCCCGGCAGCTCCCCTTCGCGATCACCGACGCCATCGGAAATATGAGATTGTAAAGCGGCTTGTCCAAGCTGCTCTCCGTGCCCTCTACGAACACGATGTTCCGTCGCGCCCCCAGAAGGTCTCGCTTCAATCGATCGTCGATCGGCGCCTCCGCAGGTAATTCGTCAGCTTCCCAGTTCGTCACGTCGCGACCGGAAAACTGACAGGAGCGAAGAAGAAGAACCCGAGATCCTAGCATCGACACGGGCAGGTCTTGGTCATGGGTAGAGATGACGAATCCACAGTCCGGTCGGCGTGCAAACAGTTGGCCGAGGAGGGGAGAGATGATCGAGCGGTGCAAGTGCCGCTCCGGTTCGTCAATTATCAGCAGCGTCCCACTTGGGGCGGTCAGCACAGTACCTGCGATCAATACGGCATTTCTCTCACCGTCGGACAACTCGGCTGCGCTGTACTCCGCCCCACCATTCTTGCTAGCCATCAGACGTTCATTCTTGCGGATGCTAACGGTGATGGGAATATTCGATTGGAGCAGTAGTTCATTGATGACTGAGATCGGCGCTTCCTTCTTTGCGGCTTCCGCCGCCGCGTCCATGTCGTCCGCATCAACCCAAGCAGCAATTCCGCGGGCACGAACGTTCTCTGCGTCGATCAGGTCGTAGATCGTGATACTGGCGCGCTGCGCGGCATAGTCGTCGCGATAGCGTGAGTGGTACTGGTGATCCGTCTCACGAATGTTTTGTTCCGTTTGCATCTTAGACGCAGGAGTCATATCGAGTGCATCAGTATTCATCCAAGTTTGCCGATGTGCCGATATCCTCCGGGAATTGCCACGGTTGTTAGTCGCGAAACGAAGCATCAAGCTCGACTTGCCGCTGCCGTTTGGACCCAGGACGAACAACGCGTCGCCTACGTCCAGTCTTGAGGTTGGAGCGTCAGCGTTGGTAACGGGAAAGCTGATATCAAACATGGTTGGGAAGCTTCTCTCCCTTTGATAGTTGATCGAATGCCTCCAGTACGTAGCGCTGGGTCCTGTACTCGCTGAGGCGGTTGAGCTCGTGCTGCTTGAGCGACGGAAACGAAGAACTCGGAGCCGGGGCGTCGAGAATCCACTCGACCTCGCTTCGGTTCAAGCCGTACATGGACGCGAAGATGGCGTCTAGTTCACTCTGGATCCGGTGTCGCCTCGAATCGTCCCAAGGGAACGGTTGACCGAGCCAGCCGAGATCAGCCGCAAAGCCTTGGAGTTCGCGACCCGTATAGGTCAATTCCAACACGCGCGGGACCACTACTTCCACCCAGCGCCCACCGCAACGGGCCTTTTCCAGGTACGCTTCCGGCGGCAGGACCGGAAGTTGCTTGACGATGAAGAAGTTCATGTTGACGCCCCCCACCGAGAACCGCGCTGCCCAGTCGAGGGGAATGGAGTTCATGTTTGCAGCCACGAGGGCGGCGGCGACCGCAGGCACCGTGTCGTAATCAACGACGGGAGCGCTATTGCCCACACCACCGGCCGAGAGGCCGGATGTAATCAGAGTACGCTCATTCGTCGCCGTTGTGATGCCGCGGAGCGCCTGAAGCCAAGCTCCGTGATCGATGTTAAGAAGCGGAGCCTTGTTGCTCACCGCGACGCCTCGGATGGTGGAGAAGATGGCAGTTCTCTGGTCTGTGGATCTCGCGATGTCCCTGAAGACGACGAGCCAGTCCCAAACATGATCGTCGTTCCCGAATCGCTCAGCCCGATTGCCGGGATCATGGCGAAGATTCCCGTGCGCTCGTTCGTGGCGTTCGTGATCTTCCTGAGAGCGAATTGATGGCCAGTTTCGCGAGCTCGTGGAGCTGGCTGGCTGGCTGGCTGGCTGGCTGGCTGGCTGGCTATCGAAGATAGACCGTTCTCGCCCTTGTCAAGTCTTTGGGCCACTTCGGTTTCCAGCACCCAATACCTAGGAATCACGACCGAATCCGGGTCGGCCTTCTCCTCCGCCGTCATGGGCCGGGCGTTTCCGTTCCGGATGTCCTTTTCCGAGGCCCCGTCGAACGTCGCGAACCTGTGATCGTACTGGTGGAACAGCTTGGCCTCGTAGAGCGGCAGGTAGCGCTCGTCGTCATCTTCGTGGACGAACACGTTTCCGTCGAGCTCCCATCCGTCCTCCTCCAATCGCTTTCGCGTCCTGAAGAGCCCGGAGTCGCTCGTCATGTTGAACATCTGTTGAAAGCTGACCCCCCACGGATTCTCCTCGGGCTCGCGTCCTCGCTTCTCCTTCCAGAACACGCCCGCGCGCTCGTACATCTTGCGGGCGATCTCCATGTCGCGCCGTGTGCGGAAGATCGGGCAGGTGCGGGTGTTGGGATTGAAGAGCTTGAAGTCCTCCCTCGACAGCGTGAACCGGCGCTCGCGCTCCTTCAGTTGTTCGACTTGGTGCAGGAAGAACGCGAACTCGGCTTCAGGCACGGGATCGTCGCGCCCGGCGAGCGTGAGCAGGCAGAACTTGTAGGAGCGATGGACACCGGGGAACACGCCCTCCCGGTTCTCGAAGTCGTACAGGGTCGCGAGCCGCCGGCTGGTGACGACGTGCTCGAAGAACCTCCTCGTGGAGTGGTCCGTGGAGATACCCGTCGGAACGATCAACCCGGCGCGCCCCTTGGGGTTGATGAGTTGGAGGAACGTCTCGGCGAAGAGCGCGTAGCTATTGAGTTTGCCATAGTTCCCGAGCGAGTATCGCCCGCTTGTTCGGCAATACTGATTCCGGGCTTCGAATCCACGGAGGGTGTCTCGGTAGTCCTCCCAGAGTTCGGGGTTGCCTTCCTGGAGGCCGGCAATCGCGCCCTTCCTCTTCGCACCCGCCAGCGCTGCGATGCTCGGTGAGCGGCTGGAGAAGTACTCCACTTCATTGAGTTGTTGGACTTCCCACGGCGGGTTGCCGAGCACGGCGTCGAACCCGCCGTCCTGCATGATCTCGGGGAACCGGAGGTGCCAGTGTAGGAAGCGATGCCGGCTTGCCAGCTCGCGCGTCTGGCGCGCGACCCCAACCAATCCGAGTTCCGTCGAATCCTTCTGTTGAACGTGTTCCGTCAACGGCACGGTCTGGAGGGTGCGCCGCGTCTTGGGCGCGAACCATGCGCCGGCGAAAAGGCTGGCCCGGAGCGCCTCGTGCGCATGGGCGGGGTCCCTTCCGGTCGCCTCCCACGCGGAGCGCTTGGCCTCCACGTCGTCGAGCGTATCCTCGGGCATCGCGTCCAGGCCGATGCTCGCTATCGCGACCTCAAGCATGGTTTCCTCGTCGAAGAACAGGTCGGCTTGTCCCCCGGAACGGTTCCTCGCCTTGAGGTCCCTGCACACTCCCTTGTCGTCTCCGGTCAACGGCTTGTACGCGGCGGGCGGGATCCCGTCCTCGAGTATACCGGGATCGAAGACGCCGATCAGACTGTCGCCCAGAGCGATGTGGGCATCGAGAAACGTGAGCGGCTTACCCGGCTCGATGGTCTCGATCCAGAGCGCCGTCTTGCAGAGCTCGACGGCGAGAGGATTCCGGTCTACCCCGTAGACGCAGTGCTGCACCACCTCGCGGAGCGCGTGTCGGCGCATCCCCTCGTCGGGGGCGTCGTCGTCCGCGTCGATGCGCGCGATCTCAGCGGCGAGCCGACGTGCGGCCGCCAGCAGGAAGTGCCCCGATCCGCAGGCCGGATCGAGGACGCGGAGATCGAGGATCGCGGCGCGCGGATCCTCGGGGCGGTCGGCGATGGCCCGTGCGATCACGGGATCGAGGGTCGTCCTCACGAGTTCGCCCACGAGGCTGGGCGGCGTGTAGTAGGATCCGCTGAGCTTCCGCGCCGACCCCCTTGTCTTCGTTTGCCCGCTTGCATCTCCGGCGAACGCGAACCGCCACGGCGAGGCGTGCACGTCGATGACGGGCTGAAGTTCGAGGAGGCTCTCATAGACCGACCCGAGTTCCTCGGTGTCCATGTCCCGGTAGTTGATGCGGGCGAGGCTCCGGCCCGAGAGCGACGGGAAGAACGCGAGCGTGCGCACGGCTTCGAGCAGTTGGTCGTTCGCAATTGCCGCCTTGTCGAGGTCCGGGCATTGGTCGTCCCGGTACAGCCCTCCGAGGGCTGGCAGTCCGAGCCCCGGCGCGCCGCGCGCGAGGGCGCGGAAGGTGACTTGGAGTCCCTGCCAAAGATCCGAGTTCCGGTCGTAGTGCCGCCGCCTCAGTGCGCGCTCGCGAAGCCGCGAGAGCGCGTAGCCCTCGGCGTAGACGCCGCGCTCGCGGCCGGTCGCGTCCGGATCGTGGAGGAGATCGCGTTCCTCGGCGGTGAACAGGAACAGCATCCGGTAGACGAGTCTCAGAAGCTGCTGGAAGTAGTCCTCCGGCGTCAGTCCGCCATCGTCCAGGGCCTCCCGCAGTTGGCGGTTCGCCGGGTGCCCGAGGAACCCGTTCCCGAGTTGGCGGAGGGCGGCGGTGACGCCCTCGCGGAGGTTGTCCCGTGCCCGCTCGCCGGTCTCGTGCGCCTTGGTTCGCCACGTCTCGATGATGCAGCCGG
>VYAQ01000369.1 GCA_009844885.1 Gemmatimonadota bacterium | reverse complement strand
CCCGCCTACCACTCGATGCGCCAGATCCGCCCCCCTTCTCCCGCGGCCCATCCCACCCGGCCGCCCGGCGCGAACTCGACCGCCCATGCGCTCAACTCCTCGAGCGGATGCCAGGTTTCGCCCATATCGGCGGTGAACGCGGCGCCGGGCGGGGCCACCGCCACGATGTTTCGGTAGGGGCCCCAGCGGCCCACCGCGCTCCCGTACACGGCTCCGTCGATCGGCGCGGGGCTGGCGGCCGTCCAGGTGCGGCCCCCATCCCTGGTGACCGCCGCGTTTGCCGCGACCACTTCGTCGGGCGCGCCCAGATCCCCGCCCAGCGCCATGACCGGCGACCCGTCCGCCATTGCCAGCGTGAAGATCCCGGCCGCGTCGCCCGTCGCCATCGGCACGGCGACCTCGCTCCACGTGGCGCCGTAGTCGTCCGTCGCCAGGATGCGCGCCGACCCGCCCGCGCCCGTCCCGATCCATCCCCGCCCCGAGTCGCCCGCGCGGGCGCAGGTGCCGCTGGCCGCGAAGCCGCCCTCGCCTTCGCCAGCCTGCGGCATCGCATCGGCGGGAACCCGTGCCCAGCTCCGCCCGCCGTCCTCGGTGAGCAGGATGTACGGCGCGCCGTCGAAGGAGTCGCCGTATGCGAAACCCCGCTCGCCGTCCCAGAAGTCGAGGCAGTCGAGGAAGCCCTCGGGCGCATCCATCAGGAAGCCGAGCGTCCAGGTCTCGCCGCCGTCGGCAGTGCGGTAGATGCGCGACGCCGGCCCCGTGCCCGCGGTCAGCGCAATGGCTGTGCGGGACGAGAATCCGTGGATGTCGCGGAACTGGAGCGAATCTCCGCCGGGCGCCGGCACGCGTTCCCACTTGTCCCCACCGTCAACCGTCCGCAGGATCACCCCGCCGTGGCCGCTCGCCCACAGGGTTTCCGCCGACACCGGGCTGATCGCCTGCAGGACCTCGGTCGTGCCGCTGGACTGTTCGGTGATGGGGGGGAGAGGTGTACCGGGGTCGTCCGCCGCTTCCTCCCCGCGCTGCCGGTACACCTCGCGCGCCTCCTCGAACTGCGCGTACACGTGCTCCTTTTCCCGCTCCGACCGCCACCCCGGCCACAGCTCCGCCATGACCTCCAGCTTGTCGATCCAGCGCAGCGCATAGTCCGTGGCAGCTGCGCTCCGGATCGGGCGCCCAGCGACGGTCACCCAGACCGGGTTGGTGAACGCCTGCGGGTACGCCGTGTCGAGCGGCCAGCGGTCCTCGGGGGCACCCTCGACCCGCAAGTGGATCCAGCCGCTCGCGCCAATGGCCAGGGTGTCGTCGATGTCGAGGGACTTCCTGTCGCCGGCGGGTTCCCAGGTGCGGACCACGTTGCCGTCGACGACCAGCTCGACCCTTTCCATCGGCACCACGCCCCACACCCGGCCACGTACCCGCACCTCGGCCGGGCCGGCGAGGTCGAGCTCTTCCCCCGGCCCTCTACCATCGACCGTGAACTCGATCAGGGGGCCGGAGGTGACGAACGAGCTGCCGTCGCGAATCCCCTGGAACCACCCGTCCATGGTCAGCGTGCCGTCCGGCGTGCGGACGTAGGTGCGCATCGAGCCCACCAGGGGCGTCGCGTGGAGGCTGGAGATGGAATCCTCGCCCCCGACCACGGTTGCGCGGATCCCACTGCTCCACACGGCGTAGACCGGTGGCCAGCCGTCCTGGGGCGTGGACCACTCGACCGCGTCGGCGGCTGCAAGCGCGGCGTCGACGATGAAGCCCTTGGCGCCACCGAGGTTCCCTTCCAGCGGATCGCCGTTGTAGAACGAGTGGACGTAGGCGGTCGTCGCTCCCTGGGCCTTGGCCTTCAGCATCATGTCGGTGTTGCTCGGGTAGAGGCTCTCGATCCCGGTGCCCTCGTACCCCATCGCGTACGGCGCGATCAGGTGTTCCCGCTGGCCGAACATGAAGACGTGGCCATAGAAGGGCGGGCGGTACTCCTGCCCGACGACGAGCAGGCGGTCCGGCTCGGAAAGGGGATGCGGGCCCCCGCCCGGGAGCCAGTACTGGTGGTCGAGGATGCGGTTGTCCTTGTTGGCGACCTGCTCGGCGACGACGTCCTGGTCTTCCGCGTCGGACATCATCATCAGGTTGGCGAGGCTGTTGCGCAGGTTGCCGGCGTAGTTCATGTGCACGTGCGTGGAGCCCGAGAACCAGCCCTGGTCGGAGAGATCGGAGATCTCCGTGAGCGTGATCGTCATCTCGGTGGTCTCGCCGGGGCGGATGACGGCGGTGTAGGTCGCGGGAGCCGTTTCGAAGCCGCGCACGATGGTCATCTCGGCTTCGCCCGCAGGCAGCTCCACGGTGAACCATCCCGGGTGATGAAAGATCCGGTCACCCTCGCGCGCCACGCGGGCATAGGCGTCGGTGGGCGAGTGGAACTTGCCGTCCGCGGCGGTCAGGTGGACGCGGCTGGCCAGCATCTCGCCGGCCTGGCCGACGGTGGTCACTTCGAGCGTGCCGGTCGGCCGCGCCCAATGCCGTTCGGTGATGTTGACGCGGCGCAGTCTGCCGCCGTTGGCTTCCAGCAGGTACAGGTGCGGCAGGCCGGTCAGGTGGTGTGGCACGCCCTGGGTACCGGGACTGCCGCCGTTGGCCACGAAGGCGATCCACTCCGCGTCCGGCGACCAGCGCGGGTGGAAGGCGTCGTGGTCGAAGAAGGTCATCTTGTACGGCTCGCCACCCGTCGTGGGCTGCACGTACAGGTTCTGGAACTGGTCCGCCGCGCCCGCGGTCGAGGAGTAGACGAAGCGCTGGCCGTCGTACGAGACGTGTGGCTGGGTGCGGTAGAGGGACTGCTCGGCGAGGACGAGCTGGCGGTCCTCGATGCCGCCGCCCCGGGCGGGAACCCGGTAGACGTTGCCGCTGCCGAGTGCGACGTCGCGGTTGGAGACGATCAGCAGTTCCTCGCCGCTGGGCAGCCACGCGGGGGAGATGTGCATGTCCCAGGCGCCGAAGTACAGCCGGTCGCGGCCGAAGGTGTTGTCGGCCGTGACCGAGACATCCGGCCCGGCCCAGGCACCGTCGGCGAAGGGGCGGATGTAGACGTTGAAGTAGCCCTGCGGAGCGGTCGAGACGTAGGCGATGCGGCCGCCGTCCGGCGAAAAGCGGGGGTCGGTGTGGACGTGAGCGCCCTCGGTGAGGCGGTGGCGCTCGCCGGTGGCCGTGTTCATGACCTCGAGGTCGATCGTGCCGCCGCCGTCGTCCGCCGTGTAGAGCAGCCACGCGCCGTCCGGCGAGTAGTTGGGCGACGAGTAGTAGTCGGGGCCGTGCACGATCTCGTGCGCGTCGCCGGTCGCGATGTCCACCTCCCAGAGCGACCCGCTCATCGCCAACGCGACGCGTTCGCCGCCGGGGTGCCACTCCGGGTACCAGGGCGACGAGGAGGGCGCCGGGGGGAAGTAGAAGTTGTGCATGTAGTTGCCGCCGTGCGAGGCGGCGGGATACGCGCGCTGCGCGGTGAGGTCGGCGGTGGGTGGGGCGAAGGCGGTGGCGAGCACCAGGGCGGCCGCAGCGAGGGTGGGTCGGGTCATGCTCGCATCCGGTGGGGGTGGTGCCGCGCCCGGGTGGAGTGGGCACGGGCGTGCAGGGATCGTACCGCGCGGATTGGGGGTGGGCCAGTGACGGCCGGTTTGCCACTGGCGGCACGGGGTGGCTACATATCCCGGCGGAACATCCCGCAGGCTCGTTGTAGAATGTCAACTAAAGGTTACGTAATGTAATGTTTGCTTTACATTTGTGGTCGCACTTCCGTCCCCGGCAAACGCTGGCAGCGCTCGGTCTGGCCTTCGCGTTCGGCACCAGCCCGCTCGACGGCCAGAGCTTCGAGCTCGAAGAGGCGACGATCGCCGAGGTGCATGCCGCCTTCCTGTCCGGGGGCCTGACGTGCGTCGGCCTCGTGCAGGCGTACCTGGACCGGATTGCCGCCTACGACAAGCAGGGGCCGCAGCTCAACACGGTCGCGACCCTGAACCCGCGGGCGCTCGAGGAAGCGGCGCGTCTGGACGAGGCGCTTGCCGCCGGCGGGCTCACCGGGCCGCTCCACTGCATCCCGGTGCTGCTGAAGGACCAGGTCGAGACCAGCGACATGCCTACGACGTACGGCTCAGTGCTCTTCACGGAGTTTGTGCCGGAGCGGGACGCCACAATAGTCACACGGCTCAGGGAGGCGGGGGCGATCATCCACGCCAAGACGAACATGGGTGAGTTCGCGTCGCGCTACGTGGGGTCCGGATTCGGCGTGATCCGCAACCCGTACGACCCACGCCGCAACCCCAGCGGTTCGTCGGGCGGCACCAGCGTGGGCATCGCGGCCAACTTCGGCATGGTCGGGATCGGCGAGGACACGGGCGGCTCGATCCGCGGTCCGGCGGCGGTGGCGTCGCTGGTCGGCCTGCGGCCCACCCTGGAGCTCGTGAGCCGCTTCGGCCTGATGCCCGCCAACCCCACGACCGACACGCAGGGCCCGATCACGCGCACGGTCATGGACGCGGCCATCCTGCTGGGCGTGATCGCGGGCTACGATCCGAACGATCCCGTGACCGCCCGTGCCGTGGGCCGTGTGCCGGATTCATATGAGGGCGGACTGGGCAGCGACGGGCTGCAGGGGGCGCGCATCGGAGTCATCCGCGATCCGATGGATCAGTCGGTGGATCCCGACTCGGAGGGGTTCCGGCAAGTGCGCTCCCGGATCGATGCGGCGGTGGCGGACCTGCGGCGGCTCGGGGCCGAGGTCGTGGACCCGGTCGCGATCGAGGAGATCGAGACCGTGAACCGGGTGTTCGGGAGCAACGCCTACGAGACCGAGGAGGCGACCGACGCCTACCTGTCCGAACATGCAAACGCCCCGTACAGGACGCTGCGCTCGATCCTGCTGAGCGGGCGCGTGACCCCGTGGCGGGCGGCGGGTCTGGCGAACTCGCTGGGCAAATCGACCGGCGACCCGGGCTACCTCGAGTACCTGCTCGGCCGCGACCGGATCCGGCGCAGCGTGCTTGTGGCCATGGCTGAACACGAACTGGACGCGCTCGTCTACGCCACCTTCGACCACCCGGTGACGCTCATTGCGACGGACGCCGAGACCAACCCCGCGCCGGCCGACCAGTACGGCCTCGGCGACAACCGGCTGTTGAGCCCGATCACCGGGTTCCCCGCGCTGACGGTGCCCGCGGGATTCACGCCGGACGGGCTACCCGTGGGGATCGAGTTCCTGGGGAGGCCGTTCACGGAGGCGATGCTGTTGCGCTTCGGGTATGCTTTCGAGCAGGGGACGGGGTATCGCCGACCGCCGGAGAGTGCGCCGCCGCTGGGTACGGGGAGGTAAGTATACATTTTCCGCCACGTGTGGAGGACTATGTATGCATTTTCCGCCAACGGCGGGACGAAACGGGCGCTTGTCTCGACGGCAGCACGATGGCGATCACTGTCCCGGAAGGCTCCAACCCACCGGCGGCTCTGCTCCCAGCAGGTGCCTCACGAAGTAGTCCCAGCGCC
The DNA here is from genome assembly GCA_009844885.1 of Gemmatimonadota bacterium. Taxonomy (GTDB): domain Bacteria; phylum Gemmatimonadota; class Gemmatimonadetes; order Longimicrobiales; family Gaopeijiaceae; genus Bin94. Next base: position 17,289 of record VYAQ01000369.1, on the reverse strand, counting down.
TGCGGATGAAGTAGGGCTCATGAGTGAAGAAGTGATCGCGATTCGGCAGGACCAACAGGTCGAAGTCGCGGTCCGCCTCGATCAGCGCGTCGATCAGGGTGAGTGTCGAGGCGGGCAGGCTGTTCTCGTCGTGCTCGCCGTAGACGATCAGCATCTTGCCCTGAAGTCTTGACGCCAGCGCCGAGCGCGGCGTGAGGTTCACCGGCCGCGCGGCGGCGTTCGGCGCGAGTCGACCGCCGTCTTCGTACTCGGGCCAGCCCGTCCATTTGACGAACGGGGGGTAGAGGTAGCGGTAGTCGTACGGCGCCCCGGACGACACAGCGACCTTGTAGAACTCGGGATAGCGAAGCATGGCGAGCGCCGAGGAGTAGCCGCCCCAGGAGTGGCCGCTGATGCCGACGCGCTCCATGTCGAGCCACGGGAAGCGCTCTCCGAGCTGCTCGAGCACGGCGACGTGATCCTCGAGCGCGAACTCGTCGTGCCTCTTCCACATGTAGTCGTGGAACTCCTTCGAGCGCCACGGCGTGCCCCGCGCGTCGACGGTGACGACGGCGAACCCGAGGGCGGTGAAGGTCGAAAAGTCACCTTGGCCTCCGATCCGCTCGATTCCTGCCGCGCTGTTGAAGTTGCGGGGGACGACGTTGGTCTGCGGACCGCCGTAAATGTGCTCGATCACGGGGTACTTCCGGTCTTCGTCGAAGTTCTGCGGCCGCCAGAGGACGCCGTACAGGTCCGTATGCCCGTCCGCGGCCTTGACCGTGAAGGGCTGCGGCGGCTCGTAGCCGCGGGCGAAGAGTTCGCTGGCGTCGGCCTGCTCCAGGATCGTGACGACCGAGCCGTCGCTCCGGTGTAGACGCGAGACGGGAGGGCTGTCGACGGTCGAGGAGTTGGAGACGAAGTAGCGCTTGCTCGGCGAGAAGGTCGAGGCGGCGCCAATCAGGGCCGGCGAGGCTACCGTGACGGCGTGGTCGGCGGGCTCGGGCGTGAGGAGCTCGGTTTCGGCATTGCCCTCGAGCGGCACCCGGTAAACGTGCCGCCAGTACGGATTGCGCCCGGGCTCGCGGCCGCCGGCCGTGAAGTACACGAAGCCGTCGTCTTCGCCCTCGTCGACGGCCACGATGTCGTGAACCACCCATTCGCCGCGCGTCAACTGCCGGATGTCGTTGCCGCCTTCGAGGTCGACGAGGTAGAGGTGTCCCCAGCCGTCCCGCTGCGAGAACGTGATTGCCCGCCTCCCGCCGGCCAGCAGACGGACGTTGGCGCCCATCGACCGGTAGAGGCTGTGGTTCAGGTCGAGAAACGACGTGACCTCCTCCTCGAAGACAGTCGTGGCGCGCCCGGCGGCGATGTCGTAGCGCACCAGTTCGAATCGGCTTGCGTCCGGCTCGATGCAGAGAAGGAAGACGAGACGGGAGTCGTCGGTCCAGATCGCCTGCGGCGGCGTCGCGCCCAGCTCCCCGAAACAGTCGTCAGGCAGCGGCACCCTTCGGCTGGCACCGGTCGCCACGTCGAAGAGGAACATGGGAAACCGCGGGACTTCCTGGTCGCCGATGAGGGCGATCCGCTTCACGAGCGTGCGTGGGCGGGCGCCGCCGTCGGCCGGCAGCAGGTCCATCCAGGGGTACGAGCCGACCTCTCTCTCGTCCGTGCGGGCGATGAGGAGCTTCGTGGCGTCGGGAGACCAGGAGGCGCCGGTCAACGGTCCTTCAAGCCCCGCGCGCAGGAGCGCGAGTTTGCCGCTCCAACCCGGCAGCGCCCCGTAACCGAAGTGCTCCTCGCCATCGTGGGAGAGCTGTCGCTCGCTGCCGTCGGCCAGGTCTCGCAGCCAGACGTCGTGGTTCCGGGCGAAGGCCGCGACCGACCCGTCGGGTGCGACGAGCTGAAGCGGGTCGGTGGTGGGTCCGGGAAGGGCGTCGTCGGAGGCCGGACGGCGCTCGCCCGTAGCCGCGTCGACGATCACGATCTCGGAGCCCTGGACGGCGTCTCGCTCGTACCAGAACTCGTCACGCTCGCCGATCCAGTGGGGGACGACTTCCGCGTTCCTGACCGTCCCCTGCACGTTCGAGGAAAGCAAGCTTGCGGCCTGGTCGTACGCGGCCCGGGTCATTCTCTCCGGGGCGTAACGCTCCTCCTCTGCCACGGTGCACGACAGTCCGGCCAAGAGGCCCAGGGCGAGCGACAGAGCGGGCGGTAGGGTCGCCGCCGCGCGGGGTGTCCTTGGCGGAAGCCGGCAGAGATACCGGCGCACCCGGTCCGTGACGCTCAGGTTGCGAGCCACGATCAGCCGCTGCGCCGCATGGCGAAGACTCCGTTCAAGTAGTGCGTCGCGCGGCCGCTGCCGTCGTCGCCCCAGAAGGCGACATCCCAGCCACGATTCCCGCCCATCGCGGGATTGCGCGGCAGAAACCGGTCGCCGCCAAGCGGAATCAGTTCGGACTCCAGCCCGTTGCCGACTTCCGACCGCGCCATCAGCCGGTCGCCATCCGCAAAGAAGGAGAACAGGCTGCCGAACGCCTCGAACTGCCCAACGTAGCGCTCGACCTCGACCTCCTGGGGCGTCACGGTGTCCGGCTTCGGTGTCTCGGGCTTGTCGATGCCGAAGACCTCCGGGAACAGGGTGTCGAACACCTTGTCGGCCAGTGGGTAGCCCTGGCTCGGGACGTTGGCGATCGTCGCGGCCGCCACGCCCCTGTTCGGACACCAGAGCAGCAGGGAGGACCCGCCGCTGTTGGTGCCGCTGTGCCCGTAGATCACCTCGCCGCCCCAGCGCTTCCAGTAGGGCCCGGTACACCACCTCTGGGCGATGATCCGGGTCGGCATGTCGATCTCGGGCGTGTGCATCGTCTCGATGGCTTCCTCCGACAGTACCTGCTGCCCATCGGCCGCGCGTCCGTCCCGCAGGAACATCCCGGCGAAGCGCACGAGGTCGCCGGCGCTGCAGCACAGGGTCGCCCCGGCCGGGGCGATGCTGCGCGGGAGCCCCCAGAACGGGACCCGCTCGCCTTCGGGGTTGGCGGGGGTCGGCGAGTAGCCAAGCGCCACCGGGTGGTAGAGCAGGTCCTCTGGGAAGGTCGCCGAGTGCTCGAGCCCCAGCGGCTGGAGGATGCGTTCGGAGAGCAGGGTCTCCCAGTTCTTCCCCATCACGCTCTGGGCCGCGAACCCGGCGACGGCGGTGCCCGCGTTCGAGTAGCCGTAGGCCGTGCCCGGATCGAAGATCACGGGAAGCTCGGCAAGTGAAGCGACGTACCGGCCCAGGGCGTCATCGCCGCGACCGTGGTCCGTGTACGGCCCGTTGTCGAGTCCCGACGACATCGAGAGCAGTTGGCGCAGGGTCATGTCCACGGGCGGGACGTCGCTCGTGAGCGGTGCGCCGTCGAGGTAGCTCGCGACGGGTTCGTCCAGGTCCAGCGTGCCTTCGTCGACCAGCGCCATGACAACGGCGGCGTTGAAGACCTTGGTCGTCGAGCCGATCTGGAACAGCGTGTCCGGCGTGACGGCCAGGTTGCGCTCACGGATCGCCAGACCCGTCGCGAACTCGTGGACGGCCTCGCCGTCGAACACCGCGAGCTGGGCTCCGACGATGCCGAGGCTCTCGGCCGACTCGGCGAGGAGCTGCTGGAGATCGCGTCGACCGAACGCCACTTGGGGTGGAGCCGCAATCGCCGCGAGCTGCCGCGCCGACGCGACGATCGGCAACGCGGCCGCGGCCGCACCGGCTTTGAGCAAGGAACGTCGGTTCATGCGGGACTCTCCATGTTCGTGGTCCGTGACCGCATCCGGCCGGAGAAAGGCTTGCTCGGTGCTCGTCCTGTCTCGTCACAGAACTCCAGGTAGTCATCGACCGCGCGTCGCATCGACTCCTTCAACTCATCGACCGAGGATCCCTCGAAGTTGATTCCGTCTCGGGTGTCGACGACATGACCCGAAAAGAACTCGTATTCCTCATCGTACTCGAAGACGCCCGTGTAGCCGCGGTATTCGATCATGGCGTTACCCCTGCACGTTCCAAGAACACACGCATTCGCTTGACGAGGAATCTATGATCCGGGTCCTCCCTCGGTCAGCAGTACGTAGTCCCGCTCGATCTCCCGCCGGAACCGCTCGGGAAGGCGAGCCCAGTCGCGGGCTTCCACCAGGAACGGGATGTTGGAATCCGTCAGGGCCTCGGTGAAGTCACCCAGCTGCCGGTAGGGAATCGGCTTCAGCGCCGGCGCGCGCAAGACAAGGTCAAGATCGCTGGCGTCGTGGCTCTGACCGTTCACGCGGCTCCCGTAGGCCCACACCTCGACCCCCGGGAGAAAGCGATCAACCAGGTCCTCGATCATGCGGCGGTGCCGTGGTGCCAGGTGCAATCGGTTAGTCACGGGGCGACCCCTCGATTCGGTCGGCGAGATCGCGGGCGTCCGCCAGGAACCCGGGAACATCTCCTGAGGAAGGTCGCGTCTACCTGTGCTGTCATGGCGCATCCGCGTTGTGGGAACGATTGTTCAAGTTAGGTCGGCCCCGCGGGCGCGGGAATGTTCCGTTGGGCCCACTTTGCTCCGGGAGGCGGTCATGAAGCTCAATCCTCTCCTTGGCCTGATGTCTCTGGCCGCGCTTGCCTGCGACCAGGGCCGGCAATCGCCGCTCTCCCTACCCTCCCAAACACGCGACAGCGCGGGAATCCGGATCGTGGAAAACGAGCGGCCGCCGGATGGTTCGCGGCTGCCCTGGCGGATTGGCCCGGAGCCCGCCGTCTCCATCGGAGCCGTGGAAGGCGACGAGCCCTACATGCTCGACGGAGCTATCGACGCCACCAGGCTGAGCGACGGACGCATCGTCGTCGCCAACGTGGGGACACAGGAACTGCGGGTCTTCGACGCAGCCGGGATGTACCTGGCGACCTGGGGTGGTCAGGGGGAGGGACCAGGGGAATTCACAGGTCTCTGGCAGGTCGAACCGTGGCCGGGCGACTCGATCCTGGCGTGGAGCGCGCCCCGCTTCGGGATTTCGGTCTTCGATGCGCGCGGGACCTACGCCCGCACGTTCAGGTTGGCGCACGACGAAGCCACGTCGCCGATGGAACGATTCTGGCCACAGTCGACGACGCGAGACGGAGCGATTCTCGCGGCGCACCGGCCCGAGGCCGCGGACACCGTCGTCGTTCAACTCAGGGATGGCGACGGCGGAATCCGGAGTTCCTTCGGAACCCATCCAGGCAGTGAGCCATACATCCATTACGAGGGCGACCGGTCGATACTGTTCTGGAAGATCTTCGGGCGGCAGCCGGTGTGGGCGCCGTGGGGCGACCTGACCGTTGTCGCCACGACCGACCGCTACGAACTCCGGGCTTTCGGTACGGGCGGGTCGCTGAGCCGGATCGTCAGGCGAGGTCATGTCCCGGACTCGCCCACGGAAACCGACGTCGAGGCTTTTGTCGAGTGGCAGATCGGCCGCAGCAGGCGGAGTTCCGAGAGCGAACGGGCCGCGTCACGGCGCCGGTACCGGAACGTACCGGTTGCGGAGCACTTTCCGGCCTTTGAGTCGATCTTGGCCGATGCCCGCGATCACCTCTGGGTCGAGGAATACGAGTTGCCGCAAGAAGAGGGACCGGGAACGCTCTGGACGGTTTTCGATCCGGAAGGCCGCGCGCTGGGGTTCGTGGAGACGCCCGAGGGTCTGTGGATCCACGAGATCGGCGAGGACCATATCCTCGGGCGCGCTCTCGACGAACTGAATGTGGAGTATGTGCAGGTGTGGACGCTGGAGCGTTTCTAGATGCGGGTGCACGGTCGCCATTGTAAACTACGATTTACAGTGTGTAAGGTAAAGTTTACATCATCGCCGCAATAGCCTTGCAAATCCGGCACGCCATGCCCGATTTGCAACCTTGAGCACCTCTGCCAGGCTGGCGGCAGCGGCCTCCTCCCGCCTCTAGACCTCCCCCCGCAGCGCCGCCCACACCGCGTAATGACTGGCGCGCGCCGCAAACGCCATGTACGTGAGCGACGGGTTCTGGCAGCCGGACGACGCCATGGACGCGCCGTCGATGACGAACAGGTTGGGCACGTCCCACGCCTGGTTGTGGGCGTTGAGCACGGAGGTGGCGGGATCGCGGCCCATGCGTGCCGTGCCCATCTCGTGGATGGTCAGCCCGGGCGGGGTCATCTCGGTGTCGATCGTGATGTCGCGGCCGCCGCCGGCCTCGAGCATTTCGGCGGCCTGCAGGGCGGCGTCGCGCATCATGGCGCGCTCGTTGTCGCCCCAGTCGCAGCTGATGCGGAGCGTGGGGATTCCCCACTTGTCGACCTGGTCGGGGTCAAGGGCCACATGGTTCTCCTCGCGGGGGAGGCACTCGCCGAATCCCTCGATTCCGAATGACCACGGGCCCGGGCGGAACAGGTCGCTCTTGAAACCCGCACCAAAACCCGGCATCGACGTGCCCCGCCCCCATCCTTCCCTTCTCGCCGAGCCCTGGTACCCGTACCCGCGCAGGAAGTCGGGCGACGGCTCGGTGACGTTGCGGAAACGGGCGATGTAGATGCCGTTGGGACGCCGGCCGCGGGTGGTGCGGTCCTCCCAGCCGGGGAAGGTCGCGCGCGCGCCGACATCCATTGTGTGGTCCATGAGGTACTTGCCGAGCACGCCGCTGGAATTGGCGAGGCCGTCGGGGAAGTCGGGCGACTTCGAGTTGAGCAGAATGCGCGTCGACTCCAGCGCGGAGGCGCCGAGGAAGATCGTGCGCGCGTGGAATTCCATCTCGTCGTGAGTCTCGGCGTCGATCACGCGGACGCCGCTGGCCCGCCCGGCGCCCGGGTCCCAGACGACTTCGGCGACGACGCTGTTGGGGCGCAGGGTCATGCGGCCGGTGGCCTCGGCGGCGGGGAGGGTCGCGTTGAGCGAACTGAAGTAGCTGCGGGTGCGGCAGCCGCGGTGGCAGGGACCGCAGTAGTGACAGGCGCGCCGGCCCTTGTGATCCCGGGTGAGAACGGCGGTGCGCCCGATCGTCATGCGCCGCGTGCCGCCGAAAGCGCTGTCGATCGCGCCCGCTACGTGCTCCTCGACGCACGACATCTCCATCGGCGGCAGGAAGACCCCGTCCGGAACCTGCGGCAGGCCTTCCGCCCGCCCGCTGATGCCGACGAACGCCTCGACGTGGTCGTACCAGGGCGCCAGGTCGGCGTACCGGATGGGCCAGTCGACCCCGTATCCCTCGCGCGCGTTGGCCTCGAAATCCAGGTCCGACAGCCGGTAGCACTGCCGCGCCCACATGATCGACCGTCCGCCAACCTGCCGCCCGCGGATCCACAGGAAGGGCTTGTCGGGTTCGGTCGTGTACGGGTTCTCGATGTCGTTGACGAAGAACTTGCGGCCCACCTCGTCGCAGGCGTAGCACTGCCCCTGGATCGGCTGCTCGGCCGCCACCGCCTTGCGGTCGTTCCAGCCGCGGTACGGCATCTGGTACGTGGGGAGGTGCTCGGCGTAGTCGCGCTCGGGGATGATCATCGGCCCCGCCTCGAGGACGAGCACGTTGGCGCCCAGTTCGGTCAGCTCCTTGGCGGCCCAGCCGCCGGACATGCCCGAGCCGACGATGATCGCGTCGTACTCCTGGCGGCGGGGGCGAATGTGGAAGAGGTGCCGGCGGGGGATCGTCATCGGCCCGCCTCCCTCGGCGTCAGCGGCGCGCATCCCTCGAAGGTGCGGAAGGTGGTGCGGTACCCCAGCGCGTCCAGCCCCGCTTCCGACGTGAAGTAGGCGGTCAAGGTGAACCGTTTGACGTTGTGGAAGAAGGATTGAGTCTCGTCCGCGGCGGGGTCCTCGCGCAGTCGGGTCAGTTCCTCGTCGAGGTCGCCGACGAAGGCCGCCTGCTCACCCGGCGCGCACTCTGCGAAGGGGCTGCCGAAGCGCTCGCGGCAGGCGGGGTCCACCGTGTCGAGCCCGGCGAGGAAGCGGTCGCGGTCGTCGTCGGCCAGCCACCCGTCCACCAGCGCGGCCACGAACCCGGTCACCCCGGCCTCCGACGCCCCGGGCGTGTCCGTCTCCGGGATGATGACCTCGGCCAGCGCCTCCATGACACGGGAGCGCTCAGGCGTGAGCAGCGATGGGGCCTGGACGCCCCCACCATCGGCCGGCCCGTTTGTGCTGGCTGCCCCGTCACCACCTGCCAGCCCCGCCGAGGCAAGCACCTGCTCGCGCCAGGCGAGCATTCGGCCCACTTCGTCGAGCGGCATGAGCACGGGCGCCCCTGCGACCCCGCCCAGCACGCCGATGGCCGTCCGTCGCTTCATGCGTTACCGTTTCCGCCGCCCTGACGCGGCTTTGCCTCAGTGAAAGGAATCCCTGCCGAGATGAGTGCCCGGGAAGAGATGCCCCACCTTACGCGCCGCGAGGCGCTCAAGGCAACCGGGGCCGCGTCGCTGGGGTTGATTGCTCCCGGTGACGCGATGGCCGCGCGGAGCCCCGGCGCTGAGGCCGTCGACCCCCAAGCCGCCGCCGGTGAGGCTGCTGGCCCCCAAGCCGCCATTCCCCAATCCGGCATCATCCAGTCCGTTGCCCGCTGGTGCTTCGAGGACATCCCGCTGCAGCCGTTCTGCGCCGCGGTCACCGAGATCGGCCTGACCGCGATGGACCTGCTGCTGGTCGACGAATGGTCGGTCGCCCACGATCACGGCCTGGTGGTGTCCTGTGGGGATGTGGCCGCGGGCACCATCGAGGACGGGCTCAACGAGTTGCGCAATCACGCCGGGATCATCGGCGCGTTCGAGGAGCATATCCCGCGGGCGGCGCGCGAGGGCGTGCCGAACGTCATCTGCTTTTTCGGGAACCGTCGCGGGATGGACGACGTAGTGGCCATCGAGAACTCGATCCGCTGCCTGCGGGAGTGCGCACCGATTGCCGAAGCCGAGGGCGTAACGATCCTGGTGGAAGTACTGAACTCGAAGCCGGGCGGACATGTGGACTACATCGGCGACCGCATGCCGTACGCGCTGGAGATCATCCGTGCCGTCGACTCGCCCCGGGTGCGCATCCTGTACGACATCTACCACATGCAGATCATGGAAGGCGACATCATCCGTACGCTGACCGACTCCGCCGAGTGGATCGCCCACTACCACACGGGCGGCGTGCCCGGACGCGCCGAGATCGACGATTCGCAGGAGCTCTACTATCCCGCGATCGTGCGCGCGATCCGTGACACCGGCTTCACCGGATACATGGCCCACGAGTTCGTCCCCCGCAGCGGCGACCCGATCGGCTCGCTTGCGCAAGCCGTGGAGCTGTGCGCCAACGCGTAGCCGTCATCACCTCAACCCCCAAGGCGATCCCATGCTGGAAATCCGAGACCTCGTCAAAGTCTACCCTGGACCCGTCGCGGCGCTGCAGGGCGTCTCGCTCGACGTCTCGAAGGGTATGTTCGGCCTCCTCGGCCCCAACGGCGCGGGCAAGACCACGCTCATGCGCATCGTCGCCGGCCTGCTGGAGCCCACCTCCGGCGCGGTGCGGTTCAACGGCGAGGACATCGTCTCCGATCCCCGGCGGATCCGCAGACAACTCGGCTACCTCCCCCAGGACTTCGGCTTCTATCCACACCTGAGCGGCGAGTCGATGCTGCGCTACCTCCTCGTGCTCAAGGGCGTGCGGGCGCCGCAGGGCCTCAAGCGGCTCGCGGCGGAGCTTCTCGATCGCGTCAACATGTCCTACGCGGCCAAGCGCAAGGTGAAGGGCTATTCGGGCGGGATGCGTCAGCGGCTGGGGATCGCCCAGGCGCTTGCGGGTGACCCCGCACTCATCATCGTGGACGAACCCACCGCCGGCCTCGATCCCGAGGAGCGCATCCGCTTCTACAGGCTCCTTGCCGAGCTCGCCGAAGACCGCACGGTGCTCCTGTCCACGCACATCGTCGAGGACATCTCGGTGCTGTGCCCGCGCGTGGCGATCATGTACGACGGGCGCTTCGTGGCGGATACGTCGCCGACCGAGGCCCGAAACCGCCTGACGGGCACGATCTACCAGGGCGCGGTCGAACAGGAGGACCTGGACGATATCGAGCGTCGCTACCGGATCACGCAGGCGATCCTGATCGAAGGACGCAATCAGGTGCGAATCCATGTGCCCGACGAGGAGGCTCCGGAAAGCGGTTTGCCGGAGGGGTTCGACTCCGTGCCGCCGACGCTCGAGGACGCGTATCTGCTGCTGGCGCAGGCGAACGGATCCGCGGAGGCCACCTCGTGAGCGCGATCGCCCGCTGGTGGGAAGTCACCCGGCGAGAGGTGCTTTCCGGCCTCCGTCGCCCGGCCTACTGGGTGTTGTTCGTCCTCCTGGCACTCCTGGCCTGGGGCTTCTCGGAGGGGGGTGTCACGATTTCCTCCGGCGATTCCACGATTGGAGGCGAACAGGCCCACGTCACCTCCATGTTCGGCCAGGGCATGATCCAGACCGTTCTGATCATGGGCTTCGGGGCCTGGTTCCTTGCGATCGCAGCCGGCCTCGTGGTCATCCGGGACCTGGAGCTGGGTGTCGTGGAACTCTTCCACTCGACGCGTCTGACACCGCGCGAATACGTGTGGGGCAAATTCGCTGGCGCGCTGGGGATATTCCTGGTCGTCTGGCTGCTCTACCTTGGCTTTGCGGCGGGGCTGAACCACATCGTGGAGGGGGGAGACGCGGAGCACATCGGAACATTCGCGCTCGGCAACTACCTGTACCCGACGCTGCTCTTCGGACTGCCGCAGATCCTCCTCTTCGCGGGGGTGCCCTTCTTTCTGGGGACCTGGACGCGGCAGCCGATCGTCGTCTTCGCGTTCCCGGTGGCGGTCCTGCTGTTCACCCTGTTCTTCCTGACGACCTGGTCGCCTGACTGGCTTTCGCCGGAGACCAACCGGTTGCTCATGCTCCTCGATCCGTCCGGCTTTCGCTGGCTCAACGAGACGTTCCTGACGGTCGACCGGGGGGTCTCGTTCTACAATTCCGCGCCCATTCAACCCGATACCGGCTTCCTGCTCAGCCGGGCGGCATTCGGCGTGCTGGGACTGGCAGCCGTGGCGGGCGCCACGAGGAGCTACGTGGGCAGGTTGCGCCGAGGTGGCAGCGATTCGCGGGTGGCCCGCTTCTTCCGCAGGCGCCGCGAACGCCGGGAAGGCTCGCTTGCGACGCTGGAGCCGAGCGCCGCTTCCCTTCGAGGCCTCGACATGGCCACGCGTCCGTTGGGCTTCTGGAATGCGGCTCAAGCGATCGGCCGCGAGGAGATCCGGGAACTGATCCGGCGTCCGGGGATGTACCTCTTCGTGCCGCTGATCCTGTGGCAGGCAGTGCAGAACTCGCTGTTCGCGATCGGTCCCTTCAATTCGCAGATCCTGTTGACTCCGGGAGTAATGGCGGCGCGGCAGCTGAACACGCTGGCGTTGCTGATCTGCGTCCTCCTGCTCTTCTACACCGTTGAGTCATTGCACAAGGAGCGAGGGCGGCAACTGGCCGAGATCTTCAATTCGACGCCCATACCCACCGGGTCGATTCTCCTGGGCAAGACGATCGGCAACAGTTTGGTGGCGGGCCTGATCCTGTTGATCGGCGTGATCGCGTGCGCGGTTGTCATGCTCTACCGACAGCTTTTCCAGGGAAGTCCGGTCGGCTTCGACGTCGTTCCCTTCGTCGTGACCTGGGGCGGAGTGCTTGTGCCCACGTTCATCTTCTGGACGGCGCTGGTCACCGCTCTCTTCGCCCTGTTCAGGAATCGCTACGCCGTATACGCGGTCGGGCTTTTCCTGATCATCTATACGGCTGTCCGGATGACCTTCCTCGAACCGTTCGGGTGGCCGCTCAACTGGATGGCCTGGAACGCCGTCCAGTGGACCGACATGGGGACGTTTTCGCTCAATGGGCGGGAGCTGCTGCTCAATCGGATCCTGTATTTGAGCCTGGTTCCGCTACTCGTCTTCATGGCCGTGAAGTGGTTCGGCCGCCAGGACCGCGACCCCACGCGGGTCTTACACCGAATACGGCCCAAGCCGATCCTGCTCGGCACCCCGCGCGTGCTCGCCTTCGCCGCGCCCGCGATCGTGCTGGCGTCGGTGCTGTTTTTCGGCGGCAGGGCGGGCCGGCAGGGAGAGGCCACCGAAGAGGCGGGCAAGGACTACTGGCGCGAAAACGTGGCGACCTGGAACGACTTCGAGATGCCGTCGGTGTCCGATGTCGACGTGGAACTGGATTTCGAGCCCGCCGAGCGGTCGGTTGCGGTTGACGGTGAATACACCTTCTACAACCACCGGGACTACGCTTTCGAGGACATCCCGGTCACGGCCGGTCAGTGGGATCCCATCGAATGGACCCTGAACGGCGAGCCGCACGAGCCGGACGACCGTTCCAACCTGTTCGTCTTCACTCCCGATGACCCGTTGGGACCCGGCGATTCACTCACGATCGGCTTCAGCTACGAACTCGAGTTCCCGCAAGGCATGAGCAAGGAAGCCGGCGGCGCGGGGCAGTTCATCCTCGAGTCCGGGATCGTGCTGACCGCTTTCACGCCCACGTTCCTCCCCACTCCCGGATACCTCGAGGGCATCGGCGTGGACGACGACAACTCGTCCGAGCCCCAGGACTACGCGGACGACTTCTTCGAGGGCGAAACCGAGCCCCTCTTCGGCTGGGGAGGGGAACCCTTCACCGTGCGCACGCAGATCACGCTGCCGGAGGAATACACGGCGAACGGGGTGGGGCGGAAGGTCAGCGACCAGGTGGCGGACGGTCGGCGGACGGTGGTGTGGGAGACCGATCACCCGGTGGTCCTGTTCAACGTCGTGGCGGGCAAGTACGCCGTGAAGGAGGGCGACGGGACCGCGATCTACTACCACCCGGAGCACGACTACAACATCGAAGAGATGTCGGCGGCGCTGGACGCCGCGCGCGAGTACTACTCCGAGTGGTTCTATCCCTTCCCGTGGGACCTGCTCAAGATCTCGGAGTTCGCAGCGTTCGCGACCTATGCGCAGGGCTTCCCCACCAACATCACGTTCAGCGAGGGGATCGGGTTCCTGGCACGGAGCGACCCCAGGTCGCACATCGCCTTCATGGTGGTGGCGCACGAGGCCGCGCACCAGTGGTGGGGCAACCTGCTGACGCCGGGCCAGGGTCCCGGTGGCAACATCATCTCGGAGGGAATGGCCCACTACTCGACGATGCTGTTGCACGAACAGGTCTACGGCGACCGCTACCGGATCGAGTTCGCAAAGCGGCTGGAACAGCTGTACGGCGACACGCGTTTCGTGGACTCCGAGCGCCCGATGGTCGAGACCGACGGGACCCGACCGGGAGACGGCACCGTCACCTATGACAAGGGCGGCTGGGTGCCGTGGATGCTCCAGCAGGAGATGGGGCGGGAGAACATGCTCGCCGGGCTCCAGGCCTTCATCGCCAAGTACAACCCGGACTCGGACTTCCCCGTGCTCCAGGACATGGTGGCCGTGTTGCGGGACTTCGCGCCGGATACGGCCGCGTTCGATGCGTTCACCGAGCAGTGGTTCTTCGAGGTGGTTGTGCCCGAGTACGAGTTCTCAGACGTGACGAAGACGGAGGAGGGCGGTGAGTGGGTGGTGCGGGGGACGGTCGAAAACGTGGGAACCGGGCGAATGCGTGTGCAGGTGGGCGCGACCGCGGGAGAGCGGTGGTCGGACGAGGGTGAGGATGGCAGCCGCACCGTGGTGAACGAGGACTACCGCGACGCCCGCACCGAGGTGGAACTGGGGGCCGGGGAGTCGGCCGAGTTCGTGATTCGCGCGACCTTCGAGCCCGAGCGCGTGCTGATCGACCCGGATGTGCTGGTGCTGCAGCTGAACCGGGATGCGGCGTTGTTCGAGTGGTAAGGGGTCAGTAGCCGCGCGGCGCCCAGCATCCCTCAGACCGGCGCCTCCCCCCGGATCGTGACTCGATAACCCGACCGCGTCGCCGGCCAGTAGTCCCAGATCGCGTGGTGCTGGGCACAGCGGTTGTCCCAGAAGGCGATCGAATTCCTGCGCCACCGGAAGCGGCACTGAAAATCCGGGCGTGCGACGTGCTCGTACAGGAGCGCCAGAATCCCCCGACTCTCCGCCGGCGGCAGGCCCACGATGTACTGCGTAAACATCGGGTTCACGAACAGCGCCTTGCGTCCGGTGACCGGATGCGTCCGCACCACCGGGTGCTCGGCCGACGGATAGCTGCGACCGCCGTCGTCGCGGCCGATCAGCCGGTTCGTTTCGCGATAGTACGGCCCGCCGTCGTGCACCGCGGTCAGGCCGTCGAGAAACGTCCGCATCCGCTCCGAGAGCGCCTCGTAGGCGGCGTACATGTTCGCGAAGAGCGTGTCGCCCCCGGTCTCGGGCACCGTGTGCAGCCGCAGCATCGACCCCATCGGCGGCAGCGGATCGCACGACACGTCGGAGTGCCACTGCTCGCCCGCGACCCGCCGGGAGTTCTCGTCCGCGTGGATCGGCATCACCTCGGGGTGGCCGTCGACCCCGGGGTCGTTGGGGTGCGCGACCAATTCGCCGAAGCGAGCCCCGAGCGCCTTCTGGCTCTCGATCGAGATGTCCTGGTCGCGGAAGAAGATGACGCAGTGATCCATGAGGGCGTCATGAATCAGCTGGAAGTCGGAGTCGCTGATGTCGTCGAGGTCCAGTCCGCGGATTTCCGCGCCGATCACGGGCGTGACGCGTCTGACCTGGGGGCGTGTTGTGTTCATGCGCCGAATATCGATGGACTCGCCGCAGTCGGCAACGCAGCGTATCCATTACCGTAGCGTCGCTCCACCGACCACGCCTGTGATGGCGACCGCGTCACCTGGTTGAACCCCTTCGGAGCGTAGTGTAATGAGAACCACGATCGCTTTCCTGCTGACGGTGGGCGCATGGGCCTGCGACTCACCCGGTGCGCCTGCGGTAGGCTCACCCTGGGAGCGCACCCGCGAGGCCCCGAACGGTGGCGACCGGGCCCACCTGGCCTGGCTCGAGGACAACTACGACAAGAGCGAGCACATGGTCCCCATGCGGGACGGGGCACAGTTGTACACGATCGTCTATACGCCGCGCTTCGCGACCGAACCCGTGCCGATCATGCTGTTCCGCACGCCCTACTCGATCGCGCCCTACGAGCCGGATCTGTACCGCAACCCCCTCGGGCCAACCGCGGAGTTCGACCGGGCGGGCTACGCGTTCGTGTTCCAGGACGTGCGCGGCAAGTTCAGGTCGGAGGGCGAATTCGAGGTCATCCGCCCGCTGGCGCCGAAGCCGAAGGGGCCGACCACGGTCGACGAGAGCACCGACAACTACGATGCGATCGAGTGGGCGCTCGCGAACGTGGCGGGCCACAACGGCAGGGTGGGGCAGTGGGGGATCTCGTACCCGGGCTGGCAGACCGTGATGGGGATGGTCGATGCGCACCCGGCGCTGGCCGCGTCGTCACCGCAAGCTTCCCCCTCCGACATGTTCATAGGAGACGATTGGCACCACAACGGTGCCTTCAGGATCATGTACGCCTTCTCCTGGCTCGCCAGAAACGCACGCAGGCGAGATGGGCCCACCGACGCGCGGGAGGGTGCCTTCGACTACGGCACCGAGTCGGGCTACGACTTCTTCCTGGCCGCGGGGTCGGCCGCGAACATCGACGACCTGTACTTCCATGGCGATGTCCCGGCCTGGAGTGATTTCATCGAGCACGACACGTACGACGAATACTGGCAGCGGCAGAACGCGCTCCCGCACCTGCGCGGCATCGGGCATCCGGTCCTGAACGTCGCGGGGTGGTTCGACACCGAGGACTTCTACGGGCCGATGTCGATCTACCGCACGATCGAGGCGGAGAATCCGGGCACGGAGAACACATTGGCGGCGGGTCCGTGGCTACACGGCGGGTGGTCGCGCATGCTCGGCGACCACCTGGGCTGTATCGAGTTCGTCGACGAGACTTCGGTGACCTTCCAGCGGGACGTCCAGTTCCCCTTCTTCGAGCATCACCTGCGGGGTGCGGAGGGCTGGGCTGCGCACGAGGCCTTCGTCTTCGAGACCGGGGCGAATGTGTGGCGCACGCACGAAACCTGGCCGCCGGCGGGCGTCGAGCCGGTGTCGCTTTACCTGGCCGACGACCGCGCGCTGTCGTTTGATCCGCCGTCCGGCCCGGGTGGCTCGGACAGCTATGTCAGCGACCCGAACAACCCCGTTCCATTCTCGGCGGAGGAGCGGACGACGCTCGGGCATCTCTGGAAGGTCGAGGACCAGCGCTTCGCGTCGGCGCGGCGAGACGTGCTCGTCTACCAGTCGGAGCCGCTCGCGGAGGACCTGACCATCGCAGGGCCGATCCTGGCCGACATCTTCGTGTCGACGACCGGCACCGACTCCGACTGGATTGTGAAGGTGATCGACGTCCAGCCGGACGATGCCCCGGACTCGCCCTTCTGTGATGTGCCGATGGGCGGCTACCAGATGCACCTGGCGGGCGAGATCATGCGCGGGCGCTTCCGCAACAGCTTCGAGCACCCGACAGCGATGGTGTCGGGCGAGGTCACGCCGATCCACATCGACCTGCGCGACCGCTACCACACCTTCAAGGCCGGCCACCGGATCATGGTGCACGTGCAGAGCTCGTGGTTCCCCGCGTACGACCGCAATCCGCAGCAGTTCGTGAACACGTACACGGCCAGCCCCGAGGACTACCTGGTGGCGTCCCAGACCGTGCACCGGGGCCCGAACTACCCGTCACGGGTGACGTTCGGGGTGGTGAGGGACTGAATCCTGTCAACTCCGGTTGACATTATGTGAACTGGAGTTGACATCGGCTGGCGGCGGGCCGCTCGGCATGCCATATTCTCCTAAAATGTTAGGAGAATCTGCCATGTCTCGCAAAAGTCAGTTTTCCGAGCGCTCCCCGGCTTCCGCGCCCGCGCGCTTCACGCCGCTGTTCGCGGCCGTCTTCCACCTGACCTTCGGCAGCGCGGCAAGTGCGCTACAGGACCTCCCGGCCTCCGAGGTCCGGGACAGCGCCGGGATCCGGATCGTCGAGAACGCCCGCCCTGCCGACGATTCGCGATTGCCCTGGCGAATCGGTCCGGAGCCCACGGTGTCGATTGGCGAAGTGACCGGCGAGGAAGCGTACCTCCTGCACGGGGCCGACGCCGCCGTGATGCTGCCGGACGGCCGCATCGTCGTCGCGAACACCGGGACCGGCGAGATCCGCGTGTTCGATGCAGCCGGGGTGCACCAGGCCACCTGGGGACGGGCGGGAGGGGGGCCCGGGGAGTTCACGGCGCTCGCCGGTGTGGCAATGTGGCCGGGCGACTCCATAGTC
>VYAQ01000151.1 GCA_009844885.1 Gemmatimonadota bacterium | reverse complement strand
TCTGGGTCCCGGACGCGCGGAACGGGCGTATGTCGGTCTTCGATCCCGAGGACGGGTTCATCGAGTCTTTTTCGTTCGCCGACGGGAACTACGGCTGGCTGTGGGACGGCGCGATGGTCGAGGGGAGCCGCATCTACCGACCGTGGTCGGGTGGGAACCGGCAGGTGATTCGTGTCTACGACTTGACGATGACGCTGGTGGACTCGATTCCGCTGCCCAGCGACGAACCAGAGGACGAAGAGTTCGATCCCGAGAGTCAGCCCGGTGCGTTCTACCAAGAGCTGGACGGTGGCTACATGATGTACGGGATACCGTTCTTCGCTTCCGAGGTCAGCTTCATCGATTCGCGGGGCTCCTTGTGGTCCACATGGGGCGGCGATCCCGCATACCGCCTATCGCGGCGGGAGCCGGGCAGGGATATGACTCTCGTGGTCGAAACCCGCCGACCCGCCGTCCCCGTGCCGGAGGTCGAGCGCGATTCGGTGATCGCCGAGCTGCGGCAAATGCTTACGGACAGGGGCGTGAGCAGCCAGTGGGACTGGTCCCGGATCCCCAATGTCAAACCCGCCGTCGAGGCTATCTTCCAATCCGTCGAGGGCAACCTGTGGGTGCGCACCCCGTCGGCGGACGGGCGAGTCCTCTTCGATGTCTACTCGGGGGACGGCAGCCATCTTGGAACGGCGAGCTTGCGGGCGGGCCTCAACCTTTGGGACCAAGTCGCGCCGGTTGTGCGGGGAGACTCGGCATGGCTGATCGTGACGGACGAATTGGACGTGCAGTACGTCGTCCGTGCCCGCATCGCGGCGGCGAGCACGTCGATCGGCTGACCAAGACCTGATGATGGTGCGGGAAATCGCGACCGAACTTGGCCGGGAGCAAAGTCGTACATCCACCGAGTGGTAGAGCGACTCGGCATCGAGATCGTGAAGCAGAAGGGTGAACGTACGAGAGGCCAGATCGCCCACTTCATCAGGGCCAACGATGACCCAAGGATCTTGGAGGACTTGACGCCCCCCTCCGACGAGGAGTCGGATCATGAGGCCGTGCACGGCACGGGCAGCTTCTACCTGATCTCTCTTGAGCTGGATCTCGATCCGGTTGCGTCACACGAGCGGCACACAACGAAGCCTGCCCCAACCGTAAGACGAGACCTCCGCCGGGATGCCCTGCGTTCCTCCCGGACAGAGAATCGCCCCCGCCCGGCGAACCGGGCGGGGGCGACCCCTTACTGCGCCATCGCGATTCCCGGTGTGGAAATCCCGACGGGGTTGGTCCGTTCCTACTTCCTGGTGACGATCAGGATGTAGTCGCGGTTGTTGTTCTCGTTGGCGTCGGCGTTCGTTTCGCCGTCGGTGTCTGCGATCCGGAAGCAGACCCCGTCGCTTCCCTTCGTGGAGCCCGAATTTGCTGGCAACGTGAGGGTGCCGTTTCCGCTGAGGCCGGTGAAGTCTGCGCTGGAACACGCGATGGGACTCGCGGTCACGTCGACGGTGCCGAATCCAGCCACGCCGAATCCCGTGGTCATGCCGCTGGCTGAAACCGAGAGATCCGTAATCGGAATGTCTCCATTGTTGTCGCCCGTGTCCACCGTGACCCTCAAGGTGGTCGTCCCGGTCACCGGATCCGTCTCACCGTCGGGATCCAGGTTGAGCGCGTCACGATCCAGTTCGATCCTGTCGCCGCTCCACGAGATCGTGATTTCCTTCACGCGCACGTCAGCGTCGCGCCGGAGGTGGAAGCCCTCGCTGGTCGCGTCGCTGGCCGAATAGCCATCCGCCGCGATCACATGGACGAAGTACCTGCGGGAACCTGCCTTGGACAACGTAACCGTCGTGGCTCTCCCGTTTCTCACCGCTTGCGAGTACGTTCCTGATCCGCTGGGCGTCGCATCCGTCGCGCTCGAACTCAACCGGACCGCCGCGCCGGCAGACGCCGTGACCACCACGGAGAACTCACCGTCGTCGCTGTGGCCGCAATTGTTGTCGGCAGGGTTGGTGGCTGCGCCACGAGTACAAGCGGTACCGTCGATCTCGACACTCGTAAGCGTCGCGCCATCACCCGCGTTCCGGTCCTTGATGTGGAACGTCTCGGTGTCGTCATCGGCACGCCCACCCGTCAGCTCGACGAACTGCTGGCTGAAGAAGGTGTTCTCGTTGTCGCCACCGGTGTTGAAGCCCGAGTCGCCGCTTTGGTTGCCCTCGGAGTCCACGTTTACGTACCCCGCCGGCAGGTCGGGAATCACCTCGTAGAGGCCTTCCCTGAGGTCTTCGGCACCCCAATTGCCCTTCGCGTCCACGGGCGCCTCCACAACCACGCCCGTGTACTCGGTGCACTGGCTTGCGGCCGTGTCGTCGGTAGTATCATCCGGAGTGCCGCCGTCGCTGTAGTTCGACACCTTGCACTGGTGCAGTTCGATGACCGTGCGCGCGTGCGCGGCACGTACGCTCGGATCCGACACCTTGCCCTCGACCTCGCCGTCCTTGTACAGCAGTACGAAGTCGGCGGCACCGACGGTGGCGGTGCTGGTGTTGTTGTCCCACGTCGGAATTCCGGGATTGCTACCCGGCGCGGGCGGCGACCCGGCCTCGACGAGCGCGTGCGACACAACATCGGTCGCCTTCTCGGCCGTCTTTCCGATGTTGGTGTTGCCGTTCCTGACCGCGGTGTACAGGTCCGTCTCCTGCGGCATCACGATATACATATCGCCCCTGGTCAGGCCCTCGAACATGTACACACCGTCTCTGTCGGTCTCGGCCATCAGCGCATCGCCGTTCGAGTCGGTCGCGGCCTTGTCGGCCACGTAATTGTTCTTGGTGGCGCCCGATCCGCCGACCTTCTTCGCCGTGTAGATGGCCACCTTGACGCCCGCCCTGGACTCGTCGCTCGTCAGGCCACTACGACCGTTTGAGTCGTTCGCGATCCGGCCCCGGACCACGCCGCGCAGATTGGTGGCGGACAGGTTGCCGGAAGCGCTGTCGCCGCTGTAGTCGTCTTCGTCGTTACCCTCGTCGTGCATCACGGAGAGCACGCCGGTCTCGTCTTCCTGCCAGCTTCCCGCCTTGGCCGCGAGCGTGGCCCTGTAACGACCATCCGCGACGTCCGTGAACGTGTACTTGGCCGCGCCGCCGTTCCCGGCGGTGACCGTGACGTCGTCCTCCAGATCGTCCGCGTAGTCGTCGTTGCTGTTGACCGGCGTCAGGCTCACCGTGGCCTTGTCGCCCTTGTCGAGACCGCTGATCGAGCCCGAGATCGTCCCCGTCGCCCACTTGTAGGCGTATGTCGAGCACACCTCGTTGGGGTCGTCGCTCGTTTGCCGCTGCAGCGGGCACAACCAGACGTCCGGACGGGCACCGCTCATGTCACCGAACGCGCCGACGATCACGCCGTCCGCATGGTCGTCCAACTGGTCGCCGAACGCATCGATCTCCCGGCTGGCCCGGCTGTCAGGAACGATCACCATCCCGCTGCCCTCGTCGGCCACGACCGTGATCTCGGTGTCCGCCGGGATGTTCTTGAACGACACCATGCCCGAGGCACCGACCGTCGCTTCAGCCTCCTCATCGTCCGTCTTGGGATCGGCGTCGTGATCGTACTCGAACGTTCTCAAGCGACCGCGGCTGTCGGCCGTCATCAGCGTGATCGTGATCTCGCCCACCGCGCTGCCGTCCTTCTCCGGCCGGCCGTCGCCGTCGCCGATACCAATGAAGTCCGTGAACCCGGTCCGGTCGTCCAACTCACGATGCACGCCCACATAGATGGCCTGCGTCGTGAAAGTGACCCGGAGCGGCCCGAGGTCGAGCATGTCGTCGTCCTTGCCCAGCGGAAGATCGAGCCCGGTGTGCGTCAAGGTCAGGGCGTCGCCCTGCTCCCAAGCCTCGCCCATGTCGGGCTGGCCCTTCTCTGCCGCCATTACCGTGAACATCGCGGGCAGCATCGTCGGGTCGACCGTGTATGCGAACGACGACTTGCCGAGATCGTCCATGTTCTTCTTGCCGTCGTTCGTCGGCATGGTCGCGTTGACCGTGTCGCCGTCCTCGTCAACCATCATAAGCGGCATCGCGTCGTCGGCCTTCGGATCGCCCATGTAGACCTGGGTGTTCCAGCCACCGAGCCCCATGTCGCCGTCACGCGCTTCCTCGTTGCTCTTGACCCAGAAGTCAAAGGCGACCGCGACGTTGACGAGCGTTGCCACTTCCTCGTCGGCGTCCGCCGCGTACAGACGCGCCGTCGACGCGTATGCGATCTCGACGAACTCGTTGCCGCTCACCACCAGCGCGTCGTGCCCCGATTCCGCCGCCTTCACGAAGACGATGTTGTCGTTGCCGCCCGGACCCGTGTTGTCCGCACGCGCAAACGTGAACGACGCCATGCCCATCTCGTCGGTCGTGGCCTCGCCCAGCATGCCGGTGCCATCCGCCCGGGCGTACAGCGCCAGCTTCACACCCGGCACTGGAACACCGAGATGATCTCCGGCTCCCATGCGGGCACCGGTCGCCACCGTCTGCATCGTGATCCGGAACGGGAAGTTGGCGGTCGCGCTGCCGCCCGCTTCGACCGTCACCACCATCGACTCGCCCACGAACGCGATGCCGGCGGCTTCGAGTCCGGCCGCCACGTCGTCGTCGTTGACCGGCAATTCGACCTGGTATGAACCGGCCATCAGGCTCTCGCCCGTCGAGAAGCTGCCGTCCGCGTTGATGGCGATGTCCGTCTCCGTGTTCAGATCCGGACCACGCAACTTCACCTTCGCCTTGGCCAACAGACCGGCCACAACCTCCGCGTCCAGCGCACCGGCCGCCACCAGCGGGGCGATCGCCTCGGTGATCGAGGGCTCTCCGTCGTTGTACTCCTTGTCCTGCATCACTTCGTCGATGAACAGCATCCCCGACACCGAAGCGGTCCGGGTGTGTGTTCCCGAGAAGTTCACGATCGCAGACTGGTCGTCGGCCAGCATGACCGTCTTCTGCATCTCGTCTTCGGCGAAGTTGTACGCCGTCGGGTTCGGGTTGGCGATGCTGAGCACGTAGGTGCCCGCCGCCAGACCCGCGAACGAGTACTGCCCGCCGCCCGACGTTGTCGCCGTCGCTTCGGCCGCGCCTGCCAGCGTGACCGTCACGCCGTCAAGGCCCATGCCGTCGTCGAGGCTGACCCGGCCCGCGATGCCGGCCGTCCGCAACAGCGTGCCCTCGAACGGCACGTTCGCGGTCTCGCCGGTGGCCACGGTCGCGCTCTTCGACGTGGTCGTGAACTCGTAGTCCTCAGGGTCGGGGTTCGTGATTGCGACCTCGTACGTGCCGCTCTTGAGTTGCGAGAACGCATAGAGCCCGGAGGCATTGGTTACCTCCGTGCGGTCCTCGCCCTCGCCCACCAGCGTTACGGTGACGCCCTGAAGGCCCTCGCCATCCACGCTCACCTGGCCCTGAATCCCCGCCGTGCGGAGATACGTGCCGTCGAAGCTCACGACCTTCGACTCGCCGACGCCGACCGTCGCTGCACCCGAGGTGCTCGAGAAGCTGACCTCGTTGCTGTCGAAGCTCGATATCTCGACCGAATACGTCCCGGCCCGCAGTCCCGTGAAGGAGTACTGGCCCGAACCGTCGGTCGTTGTCTGGCCGTCGCCCATGCCCGAAAGCCTGACAGTAACACCTCCGAGACCCATGTTCTCCACCGTCACCGTCCCCATGATGGAGGCGGTGCGGATGTAGGTGCCGCGGAAGTCCACGGTGACCGTCCCGCCGGTGTCGCTGATGCTGGCGGGAGCTGAGGTTTGATCGAAGCTGGCGTCTGCGGGGAATCCGCTGATCGTCACCGTGTGGGAGCCCTGCTCCACACGCTCGAAGCGGTAGTTCCCACCGCCAGCCGTGGCTGTGGAGGCGCCGTTGCTAAGGGAGACGGAAACTCCGTCGATCCCCATGCCCTCGATCGACACCTGGCCCACGATGTCGCCCGTCGGCGGAGGAGGCATGACATCCTCTCCGCACGCGGCGATGATCGGAAGGGCCAGCACCGTCGCGGCTGCGAGGTACTGCCTGAATCTGCTTCTCATTCCATTGTCCTTTCGGTTGGAATGAAATGAATCCGGCCCCGAGTGGGCCGAAAGATCATATGTCCACGCCCCCGAAACCGGAAACCGGACAGGGGACGGAGAAAAGGGATTTCCATGTCCCCAAGTGTAGCGCAAGCAGCGTGCCAATGCCGGAAACAGCCCCGACAAGCCCCGAATGGCCAAAACAGCCCGAAGACATGCCGAATACGATCGCTTAGGCGTCGGTTTTTGCTCCTAACCTGTAAGGATTTCCGACCCCCCCAGCGCGAACCGCGAGCATGGCATGGGCAGGGATTATCCCGCTCGCGAGCGGGATAAAGAGATAGGGTCGCTCACAACGTCCATGGACTGGGGTGGGCGTCCTTCCGCGTAGTGGGAGGCGCGTCACCCGTTTTTTCGGCGAGGAACACGGGGGAGACCATAGCGCGAGACGCTTGAGATGTCTACGATCAAAGCGTGATCGTCGTATACACCCGCCACCGGGGCCTAGAGCAAGTCATAGCGGGCCACCTCTCCGGCTTGGTGCACCGGACGGCAACGAGCCCGAGCGAGTTCCGCTTGCTGATGACGACCGAAACGCCAGAGATCGTGATCGTCGGAGCCCTCGAATGCACCGCAACACTCGTGCGGCTGCTCAAGAACACGCTCCAACTCGACAGGCGGCGCGGGCCGAGTTGCATCGTGGTCACGCGGGTCACGTTCGACAACCTGAGGAACCTCCGGGACATAAGGGGCCACCGGCTCCATTTGGGGTGGATCGAGGAGATCGAGGAAAGCCTGCCCAAGCTGCTCGACAGGGTGAAGGGACGGGGGAAGCGCTTGCCCCCGGCGCTCAAGCCACTGCGGATCGACGAGCTACGGGAAGACCAGACCCTGATGTCCGGCAACGTCGAGTCTGGCCAGACCCTTCGTGCATTGGGGCTGTGGTTGCTCAATGAACGCCCGCTGACCCCGGCCCTTGCCCGCGCAGTCGACGCCGTATGCCGGGTCTTGGACGACGACAATGGCCCGGCTCCGCCGGCCACCTCTGTAGCCGAGCTGGCGAAACGGGTCAACGCCGACCCCCGGAAACTCGGCTACCTGTGGAGCACCAGGATCCCGCTGCGCTGCACCCTGGAACAGATGATTCAGTGGAGCGTTCTCCTGTGGGCGGTTCGCAACCGGGAGCATGGCGGCACCTGGAGGGACATGGCGCGCACGGTCGACCTCAGCCTACAGACACTGCAACGATACAGCCAGAAACTCGCCCGGTGCAGCCTCACGGACCTAGGGGAGAACAGCCCCCCAGGCTGGGTCGAAACCGTTTTCGCCGAGTGGCTGTCCCGGGTCGCAACCGAATGAAGGCGGAAGGCCACCGCCTGCACGGCGACACCCCTCCGTTTGTCACTTTTCCCTCTGTCTGGCCGTCCGATGCAGCCCCTGGCCCTGACGCTCCACCATCAGCGCCATCAAGTCCACTCGGGGGGTCAACGCCCCCCTATTCGATTCCGGTCGAGGCACTAGACATCCTCGCGGCGTATGGTCGAAGCCACGGAAACGAGTGGCGTCGTCGCTCTCGACGGCTGAACGACTGGGGGTGGTCACGCGGCGCGACTGTCGTGTGGTACAGCGGTCAGCTTGCCATCGTCATATGCGGTCACCAACCTCTTGAGACTGGCAGTGTGTTCTTCCCTCCGGCCGAGGCAAGATTCAGATTCTCGGAAGCAATCCATGGGGTCATCGTGTCCAATCGGGAATCGGATACCCTCGGAACGCTGGCCATAGCCGATGGGGAGACACCTCCGAGCATCAGGCGTCGTGTTCGGGGGCGGTTCCCGGAATTCTTCATAGCACGTTCCACCAACCAAGTGAACCTCGTTGTGGCCATGAGGGTCCCGAAGCTCATTGCGGAGCTTGATGAGCTGCCAGCGCACCATTTCCTTCTTCGCTGTGACCCTAAGAGCTCACGAGCGATCTCCTCCGCGCTAGGATCGCAAGATGTCGCATTCGTGAACGCCAGGGAAGCGTATATCGCGCCGTCCAGCTAGGTTCGAGGAAGTCCAGTAACGCGAGTGAAGTTGTTGCTGTTGCGTTATTTATGTTATACTGCCGTGTCAGGGCATTCACCGTGTTCCAGTACGGAAAGGGTGATCGGCGGGGTGACCACGAAAGCGTGACCGAATGGGCAAACACGGCAGAAAACTCACCGCCGCCTTCGTGCGGAGCGTCCGGGACCCGGGCCTGTACTGGGACGAGCACGGCCTCGTGCTGCGCGTCAAGCCGTCCGGCTACAAGCATGTGGATCCAGCGGCTGTTCATCCACGGCAAGCGCCGGAAGCTGGGGCTCGGTCCGCTCCGCCTCGTGACGCTGGCCGAGGCGCGGGACGCGGCCATCGCCAACCGCAAGGTGGCCTGGGCGGGCGGGGACCCGAGGACGAAGCGGCGCAGTTCCGTGCCGACGTTCGAGCAGGCGGTCGCCAAGGTGTTCGCCATGCACCGCGCGAACTGGACCGAGAGGCACGCGGGCCAGTGGATTTCGACCTTGCGCATGTATGCGTTTCCTGGGATCGGGCGGAATCGGGTGGACCGGATCCGGTCGGCGGACGTGATGGGCGTGCTCATGCCGATCTGAAACGACAAGTACCAGACGGCCAAGCGGGTGCGGCAGCGGATCTCGACGGTGATGCGGTGGGCGATCGCCCAGGGCTACCGGGTGGACAACCCGGCGGGCGACGCCATCGGGGCGGCGCTGCCCAAGCCGCCCCGCATCCAGAAGCACTACAAGGCGCTCCCCTACGATCATGTCGCGGGCGCGGTCGCGACCGTGCGGCGGTCCGACGCGCGGCTTTCGGTGAAGCTGGGCATCGAGTTTCTGGTGCTCACGGCCGCCCGGTCGGGCGAGGTGCGGGGAGCGCGGTGGGAGGAGATCGACACCCGAGGCGGGGAGTGGACGATTCCGGCGGAGCGGATGAAGAGCCGCCGGGAGCACCGGGTGCCGCTGTCGGCGCGCGCGGTCGAGGTTCTGGACGAGGCCAAGGCGCACGCACGGCGCTCGGAGTGGGTGTTTCCGTCCGCGAGAGGACTCACGCTGACGAGCATGGATTTCAGCGGCCTGCTGAAATCGCTCGGGATCGGAGCCGTGCCGCACGGGTTCCGTTCGAGCTTCCGGGACTGGGCCGCGGAGCGCACGGACGCACCTCACGCGGTCATGGAGGCGGCGCTGGCGCACGCGATCCGGGACAAGGCGGAGGCCGCGTATGCCCGCTCCGACCCCTTCGAGCGCCGCCGCGTCCTGATGGAGCAGTGGGCGGAGTATCTGGCAGGCCGGGGAGCAAGCAACGGAGCCTGACGGCTATCCGGGCCTGCCGTTGACAGCAATGCCTTCCCAACCCTCTGCCGAGCTCGGCCGAGGGTCACTCCCGGTCATCAATCCCTCGCGTGAAGGCATGGGGCGGTGCCTATCAGGTGCGTCGCCATCGTGCCCGCCGCCGTATATTTGCGAGACGACGTGTGCGGCACGTTGAGCGAACAGGAGCCGGAATCAGGAGGCTGTTGCGTTGGGGATCTCGGCATTCGGTCTGCTGGCCATTCAGGCGGTCGTCGCTGGAGGGGGGCCGGAGTTGCCGCTCGCGTCATCACCTCCCGCCGATGCTCGCTGGAGCCAATTGCCATGGGACCAACTTGACACGCTCGCGGTTTTGGGCGGCGGGCCGACGTGGAGCGAGCCGCCTTTCTACCGGGTCTCCGATGCGGTCCTCGACAACGACCGGAACATCGTCTTCCTCGCCAACGGAGGCGATGGCCAGGTCATTCGATACGACATCGGCAGCGGGAGCATCGAGCGCATCGGTCGACGGGGGAGAGGCCCGGGGGAGTTCAGGCGTCCGTTGTGGATGGAACCGCACGGCCCGGACTCGCTGCTGGTGTACGACCGTGATCTCAACCTGTTTTCCGTCTTTTCCAGATCGGGACGCTTCGGTCGGTCCTTCAGGGTTACGGGGACCGGCCTCGGGGGACGGCAGGCCGCAACGCTGACGCGCATGGGCACCAGAACGTGGGTGGGCGTCCAATCGGGGCTACCGCCGGTGCTCTTGGTGCCGGAGACTCCACCGGGCACCAAGGAGCGGGATACGCTGACCGTCTTCGAGATAGACGATGAGGGCGCGGCCCACGACACGATCGGCCGCGTCCCATACGCGCTTTGGGAGCGCCTTCCGGACACGACATCCTTCAGCATACTGCGTGACGAGGATGCGGGGGCGGCGGAGATCGCTTCAGGTGGTGGTCGCCTGCTCGTTGCCGTCTTTGGCGATTCGCTGGAGGTGTTCTTGCATCGTGTCGGTGACACGGGGGCAGAGCGGTCTCGCTCGCCCTTCATGCCAACCGGGATGCCGTGGAGGGGGGTGAGTCAGGTGTTCGCGAGCCGGGAAGGAGCCGTTTGGGTCGGCGAGCGCGCTCCAACTGATGGCTCCACCGTGTTCCATGTGTTCGCGGCAACCTCGGACGCGTGGTCCCGGATTGGAACACTCATGCTTGATGGCAACCTCCGCGTCTTGGATGCGTCGCAGGACCGGGTGGTCTGCTTGCACCTCGACGAGTTGGGGCAAGAGACCGTCGTGGTTGCGCGAGTGGGAATCGATTCCGGTAGCCTCCTGTCATGAAGCCGCACAGACCCACCATTCGACGAGGCAGCGGGTGACTACCGCAGCCGTGGTCTTCGTTGTCGTCACGGCCATCGGGATCGTCACACTGGTGCTGGTGCGCGCGCTGCGTCCCGACCGCCAAGCAAGGGGACTGACCGAGCTTGGCGTCCTCCTCGCGGCCTACGGGGCGGTCTACGGGCCTGTGGGCGCGGGTCTGGTGACTCTCAACGAGATCGATCCCGACCTCTCGCATCTGTCCCCCTTCGTTTCCGGTGCGCTGATGGGGGCCTCGCTCGCGATCCTAGTCGTTGGCGGCATCGGGCTGGCCATGGGATTGGCACTTTGGGTGCTCCGGCGCCCTGTCGAACTGCCCTCCAAGCGTTTGGGGGCACTTTGGATTCTGCTTCTCGTCGCCGCCTTCGCCGTCCTGTTCGGCGTGGCGATGCCCGTGTTCGGCACGATGGAGGACCGCGGTGCGGTGTTCGCGTGGGTGTTCACGGGCCTGTTCTACATCGTGTTCTGGCTGGCGCACTCCTTCTTGGTGCCGTGGTTGACCTTCCTTCGGTCGCCGCGTCTGGCCGAATCTCCCGAGTCGGGTGGTTTGCAGTCGTGGGTGGACGAGGTCATGGCCCGCCAAGGCAAGCGACCGGCTCCCGTGCGCGTTCACGAGGGCGGCCTCGTGAACGCGTTCGTCCTGTGGGGGATCCGCAAGCCGTGGCTGCTGGTCGGCGAAGGGCTTCTCAAGGCGTTGTCGCCTCATGAGGTGCGGGCCGTGCTCGCGCACGAGATCGCCCACATCGTCCGAGGGGACCATGTGAGGTTGCTGTTCTCTGGAGTCGCGTGGGCCTTGGCGATCACCGTCTGCTCTCAACTCGTCATCGTCCCCCTCTTCGCTGCCGACCGGCCCGCGCTCGCCATTGCGGCGACCACGGTCTGCAACATGCTGTACTTTGTCGCCCTGGGCGTGATGATGCGCCGCGTCGAGCACGCCACCGACCTTCTGGCGGTCGATCTGCTCGGAGGAAGGGGCGAACCGCTCGCGTCGGCGCTGGAGAAGATGGCGTTGGTCAAGCAGGAGCCCGCGAAGCAGAAAGGCATGATGCACCCGTCGGTGCAGAATCGGGTGGACGCGATTCGAGCCGCCTCCGAGGGGTCTGGGTAGGGTGGAAGTCGGCGTCACGTCAGAGCGAGCCGCCGCCTAGGAGCAACGAGGTGTCTCTGGGAGGTTGCTGGTCACGACGGCGTGCCGGTCGTTGCGGGCGGTGCCCGGAGAAGCGTTTTCGGCGACCGCCGCCGGGCTGGCTCAGGACCTGTTTTGGGTCCTCAGCCAGCGCACGCGATGTTGAACATTCGCGGTTGGCGAGGGGGTGCTGCTCGCCCCCTTCGGATCCCCTGCGTTTTCCGCGCCGATAATCGGCGTGGCGGAGAACGGGGTCGGTCTCCAGAAGCGCGTGCGCCCGTGTCCGGTCGATGCGCTTGCCGAGGGCTGTCGGGTGCCCCTTTACCGTCCGCGTGGAAGCGGGACGGCCAGCCCCACGTGAATCGAAAGCGACCGGTTCCTCACCGTGTCGTCACCCCTTTCGTCAGCCTTGCTGATGTCAGAGAGGCCGTGGGTATAGAGCGCGCCCAATCGCGCTTTGACTGAATCCGTCAACCCGATGTCGATTTCTGCGCCTCCGGCGAGGCCGACATCAAGCCTCCTGTAATGGACTCACGCTTGATCGCAGTTGAGGGCGTCGCCCCTATCGAAGTGATCGACATCGAACCTGCACCCCACTTGCAGTGCCAGAGCCGGTCCCGACGAGCAGGTGGACCGACACCCCGTCACGGTCATCCGACAACGTGGCTCTTGCCAAAGCCATGAACTCGACATACTCGGTGTGGATATGACGATCCACCCCGTGGCGACTCCCCCCACCCTTCTGGGCGTAGCGTCCGCCAAACTGGAGCCCGAACCGCCGACCCGAGACCGGAATGGTTGCCGCTTAGGCCGACGAACATCCTTGTCACAACGGAATCGAATTCGCCGTTCACAGGGGCGTCGCCGTTCTCAGCGGACAAGCTCACGCCACCGGTCAGAGATAGCTCGGTCTGCGCGTGAACAACCTGCGCTCCCGGAAGAAAAATTGCGGCGATCAGGAGTGCGGAAAACCGTGTCATGCGCCGCGCCCGGGATGGGGGCTTGCACCTGTAGACCACCTCTGGTGCTCCGGCTCGGAATCGGGCCGACAGCGCTTTCGTGAACAATCGGGAGGACGCGGATTCTCAATGATTCACGTCGCGGCCCCGTCACGGACCCGCCTGCGCCGGTCAAGAACCCTCCACCAGTTCGTAAACGGCCACGCTTTGCTCATCGAATTCGCCGCGCTCCAGCAGGAGCACCCAGTCCGGGCCAGCGTCCAGCAGTGCCGCCCGGGCCGGGATGGTGAGGCGGCCGACCCAAGCGCCGCTTGGATCGAGCAGATGGAGTTCCCGGTCCGGTGCCCGCCAACCGAAGGTCGTGACCCACAAGCTGCCGTCCGGCAGCGCCATGAGCCCATCCGTTTCGAAGGAGGGGAATTGCTCCGGCAGGTCATTCCGAATGCCCTGCCAGCGCTCGCTCTCGAAGTGCCGACGCTCTGCGGGTGTGTCGTATCGGGCCAAGTAGGCGCGCAGGTAGCGGTCGAGATGCTCGGTCGTCACCGCCCGGTCCGGCCCGGCCCACCGCGCGATACGCGTGACACGGCCGTTCCAGTCGACGTGTTCGAGTTCGTAATCGTCGCCCGACCCGTACCACACGCCGGTGCCTGTCGCCGCGAAGACCATCACCTTTCCCCACTCTCTCGGCCCGGTGCCTCCGCCGGAAAAGAACCGCTCCGTACCGGGTATCCCGGAGCGTAGGTCGATCACACTGTCACCCCGCGTCCGGTTCAGCGACATGCTCCAGCGGTAGATCTCGCCCACTGTCAAGGATGCGTAATCGGTTTCCGGCCAAGGCGTGAAAACCAAGCTGCCGTCGGGCGAGCACATGGGCTCGCTGTACGGATTCACTCCGACCGCGTTGAGTGCTCGCGTGTCGGTCACGTGGCCCTCTGTATCCAGCTCGGTAAGTCGGTCGAGGACCCAGTAAAAGACTGTAATCGCCGCTCCTGGGCAGTTCCTCAGCAACCGAAGTCCCTCGTACTCTCCCGGACCCTCGCCTTCCCGTCCGCTCGTCCACAGGTGCCGACCGGCGGCGTCGAACTTGCGAACGTTGTAGCTCTGCTCGTCGGCGACAACCAAGCTCCCTTCCGGCAGCCGAATGGCCCCGACCACGTCGCCGAACAGGTACTCCATTGGACCATCGAGCATGCCGACCCGCACCAGCGGCTCGTCGGCGAGCACCAAGTCAGCCTCGCGGGGGGAATCGCTCTCCACGATGGCCTGAGGAACGATTCGAGCGATTGCCGGTGCCGTTTCCCCCTCCCGGTTCTCGTCGCCTCTTTGCTCCTCGTCGCGTTCCCGGTCTTCGTACCAAGGTCCGGGCTGCCCGTAGCGGGCAACCAGCATGTCTTGGACCTCGTTCGGCGTCAAAACAAACCGCAGGAAACGTTCCCGAAGCCGAACCGTTCCCAAGGCGTTCAGTTGGTCGGCCAGACCCTGCGCCCGATCCTCGGGCATCAGCGACAGCGGGGCGGCCGGGTTGTCCTGTGAGGGTGCCGCAACGTCGGTGATGTCGCATGCTATGGCGATCAAGGCCACGAGCGTGGCGAGCGTGCGGTGGGGCGTGGTCATGTGGGGCACTCCTGAACTGAAGGCGCGACGGAAGGCAAAGAGCTGTCGGTTGGAAAGACGTTCCGTCCTGGCTCGGGGTTGCGCAAGGGTCGCGCGATTCGGGTGGGAAATCGCGCTTCGCGGGTCTGCGCGTTCACCCCCGAGCAGACCATCTCGGCGGTCCGACAGGCGAGCGGGATCGACCACGCCCGCGCACTTTCAAGCGTCAGCGCGGGCGTTGTGGGATCGAAGGGGCACGCCCCTCGCCAGCCCGGTGTCTTACACCGGGTACTCTGGCTTGTCCACCGAAGCGTGGGCCAAGCCAGCGGCAACTCCGTCTCGATGGACGGTCGGCCCGGCCGACTTTCTGACTCCTTCAACTTCGATCTCCGTCGTAGTGCCCCACCTGCAACCGGTGGACCTTGATGACGATGGTCAATAGGAACAGGGTCATGGGAAGGTGGAGCACGAGACCGGCGAGGCGGACGGCACCACCCACCGTCTGCGCATCGGCCGGCTCCAGCATCAGCTTGGCCACCCCGTACACCAAGAACTCACCCCATGTGACCGCGAGCCACAGCGCCCACCACCAGCCGACAAGTGGAGAGCCGCGTCGCCCTTCCCAATCCGTGGGATCAACGCTCGCCCGCCAGATTTCCGTCATCACCTCGTAGGGCTTCCAAAAAAGCCCTGGGGGCAGGAAGTACCACGCCGCTGCCCAACCGGGCGTAAACGTCATTCCGCAAGCGCCCAGCTGACGCGCGTTGTGGTTGGCACGCCGGGTCCAAACGGGCACGAGCACACAACTTCCGTAAAACACCAAGAGCTGGAGGGCGATCGAGATGATCCGGATGGCCGTGGGCAGTTCAAGGGACCCTTCGGCCTGCTCAACAGCACGGAAGCACAGTCGGCCGAGCACGAGGGCGAGGTGTGCGTACAGAAAGCCTTTGGTCCACCGGGTCAGGTTGGTGGGGTCTCTGAAACCGGACCACGAATCCCCAGCGATCGTCGTCCAGAACCGGTCGCCTCGGGGATTCCAAGCGGCGAATGCGTCTTGGAGCCGCACCAGAGCATAGAAGCAGCTTCCCTTCCAAGCGCTCAGCCGATTCAGGACTGCTCTCAAGGCAGAGGTTACCCTGTCAATCACCTCGCGCCTCGCGCTCGAAACACGCCGGAGCCCCTGTCCACACGGCTGCTGAAGTGACTCGACGGCTTGAAGACCGGCGCAACACGTGGTGGAACCGGCACCGCCTCGCCTGTTCTGGGGTTCCGGGCCACACGGGCCTTGCGGTGCCTCGCCTTGAAGGTGCCGAAGCCCCGAATCTCGATGTTGTCGCCTCGCGCCAGCGCGTCGTTCACGGCGTCGAGGAAGGCGTCGACCACCAGCCCGCAGTTCTTCTTGGTGACCCGTGGTCCGACGGCATCGGCGACCTGCTCAACGAGGTCGGCTTTCGTCATCCCGTTCTCCCTCGCCCGTGGTGTGGTCATGTGCTCCGCCCTGTTATGATAGCCTGAGGAGGCGGCCTCCGCGTCAACTCCGCATCGCCACGAGCCGAGCCGCGTCCTTCGTGGGAGACCTTATCGGATGGGACAGGGTTTCACGGGACGACGGAGCGGGAAACGGGGGACCGCCGCCGGTCCATGGATTCCGCTACCCGGCGCGGAAAGGGTGATTGCAGGGGTGACCGGCGGCCATGAAGCTAGATCGTAAGACATTGTATCATATCGCCTTACGTCACGTAAAGCCACCGGACTGGGACTCGTTTGCCCGCCTCGGCGTGTTGCGAAACCCGATAGTCATCACAATGCTATCCTGCTCATCGCGCTCCACGGTCTTGTAAACGATACTCTACGTTTAGGACCGTGGCCTTCTTGTCGCACTTTGGGCGTGGGAGACAGTATCTTCGTGACAAGTGAGCGGTACCGAAGAACCGACCGCATCCTGGGACGCGCCGGTTCGGAAAGGGGGCGAAGAAGAGTGGCGGAAGATTCGCGCGAATTGAGAAGAGAGATTGAGGTGCTCCGGGAACGCGTACTGAGTGCCGCCGTCCTGCGCCCGAGCAGCAGCCTGGACCTCGACACCGTCCTGCAGGAAGTCCTCGACAGCGCGTGCGCCCTGACCGGGGCGCGCTTTGGCGTCATCGTCACTGTCGACGGCACCGGACAAGCCGAAGAGTGCGTCATCTCCGGCTTCGCTCCCGCCTGGAAGGACGAGATGTTGGCCTGGCCGGACGGCCCCCGACTGTTCGAGCATTTCCGGGGACTGGATGCACCGATTCGGGTGGCGGACCTGCCCGGCTACGTCCGCGCGCTCGGCTTCTCGGTCGATCTGATGCGAACCAGGACGATGCTGGGCATTCCGATACGTCACCGCGATATGAATGTAGGCAACTTGTTTCTCGGCGAGAAAGAGGGCGGGCGCGAATTCGCCGACGCCGACGAGGAAGAGCTGACCCTGTTCGCCGCCCAGGCGGCAACCGCAATCTCCAATGCGCGCGCGCACCGCGAGGAGCGCGGGGCGCGGGCGAACCTGGAGGCCCTCATCGAAACGTCGCCGGTGGGCGTGATGGTATGCGACGGGCCAACCGGTGCGCCGGTGTCGTTCAACCGGGAAGCGCACCGGATCGTTGACGCGCTGAACACGCCCGGGTACTCTCTGGAGCAACTGTTGAAGACGGTCAGGTGTCGTTGCGCGGACGGGCGAGAGGTCGCGCTGGCGGAGTTTCCGCTGACGCAGCTGCTGAGCGCGACCGAGACAGTGCGCGCGGAGGAGATTACGCTCTCGGTCCCCGATGGCCGGAGCGTCACCACGCTGGTCAACTCGACGCCGATCCAAGCGGAAGACGGCACGGTCCTATCGGTCGTGGTCACATTGCAGGACCTCGAGCCGGTGCAACAACTGGAGCGCATGCGCGCCGAGTTGTTGGAAATCGTGAGTCACGAGTTGCGAGCGCCGCTGATCTCGATCAAGGGCTCCACGGCAACGGTCCTGGGCGCCTCGCCGGCGCCAGCCCCGGCCGAGATGCTGCAGTTCTTCCGGATCATCGACGACCAGGCCGACCGCATGCGCGGCCTGATTGCCGAGCTGCTAGACCACGGGCGTATCGCGAGCGGCACACTGTCCGTATCGCCTGAGCCGACGGAGGTCGCGGCTCTCGTGGATCAGGCGCGGAGCGTGTTCGTGAGCGGAACGGGACGCCACGACCTCGACATCAACGTGCCGGCAGACCTGCCGCGGGTGCTGGCCGACCGGGCACGCATCATCCAGGTTCTGAGTAACCTCGTTTCCAACGCTGCGAGATACTCTCCCGAGTCGTCGCCGATACGGATCTACGCGAAGCGGGAAGGCGTCCACGTCGCGATCTCCGTGAGCTACAAGGGCCGGGGGGTGCGGCCTGATCGACTGCCGCACCTGTTCCGCAGGCATGCCGCTCCTGTCGGTGGAGATCGGGAGCGAAGCTGGCCGGGGGCCGGCCTCGGACTGATCATCTGCAAGGGCTTGGTAGAGGCGCACGGGGGCCGAATCTGGGCCGAAAGTGACGGCGCCGGGCAAGGCACGCGGTTCACCTTCACCGTGCCCGTGGCCGAGGAGCCGGACACCGCCGCTCAGCGTCTCGCGCTGGCTGACCCCCGCAGAGTCCGGAAAGGGCAGGAGAAGACGCCCATCCTGGTGGTAGACGCCGACCCACAGATGCTTCGCTACCTTCGGGGCGCGCTCATCGGCAGTGGGTACGCCCCGATCGTAACGGGGGACGCCGACGAGGTGGCCAGCCTCGTGGCGACGCACAAGCCCAGCCTGGTCCTGCTGGACCTGCTGCTGCCCGGAGCCGACGGCATTGCGTTGATGGAGCAGGTTCCGGGACTGAGCGACTTGCCCGTCATTTTCATCTCCGCCTACGGCCACGACGAACCTATCGTCCGGGCGCTGGATGCGGGTGCGGCCGACTATATCGTCAAGCCGTTCTCACCATCGGAGTTGACGGCCAGGGTGCGGGCCGCCCTGAGGCGGGTGGCCGGGCCTGAGCCGTTCGCTCTCGGGGAGCTGACCATCCGCTACGACCAACGCCGGGTTGCCGTTGGGGGCCAGTCAGTGCGGCTAACCCTCACCGAATATGAACTGCTGCGTGTGCTGTCGGTCAACGCGGGGCGGGTGGTAACACACGAATCGCTGATGCGGCAAGCGTGGCGCCGAGGAGACCAGCGCCCGCCAGACCCCAAGCTGGTGCGGGCAGTCGTTAAGCGGCTCCGTCGCAAGCTGGGAGACGACGCGGCCAACCCGTCCTACATCCGCAACGAGCGCGGGGTCGGCTATCTAATGCCGGCAGATCCTCCATGAAGAAGAGATCTCGGCAACCCGGGTGCTCTCTGTCGCGCTGCCGATTAACGCGCATGTGCCTCTGTAGGCACAGCTGGCGTCATGTCGAAATTGACGTGAGCGCAGTCCGAGCGACTGGGCCGAGAGCAACCAAATGTCGTCTTGGGCGGGCGAGCGCCCGCGTAGAACTCGTGCCCCGTAGCGGGTATCGCGCCGGCCGCGGCGAACGGCTCGTCTGTGACCGACGAGCACGGTAGTGGACCACGATCCAAGCCTCCCCGTTGGACGTCAGGGTTGCCAATGGGCTGTTCGCCGAGTTCCATGTCGAGCCGAAGTTCGGCATCTGGACGGAAGCCAGAGCGGCAGCGCGGACCCACGATCGGCCAGATTCCGGTCGCTCTGCACGAGAAGATGAACGCCGTCCCCCACCGCCTCGTCTTTTTCGGCCGCCCGCACCTCACCAATTCCGCCGTTGTCAAGGGGGAAGAGCGTGCGAAGTGCGGGCCAAGTGCACGCCGTCCGGCAAGGGGCCGATCTCAAGTATCGGCGACGACGTGATGCCCGCCGCGCTGCTCGGCCTAATGCTTCACCGATGCTGCATCGTGAACATCTGCGGCGGCTGCCGCCAGTTCCAGTTCTCCAAAGCGATCCATCCCCGTGCGAACCGAAATGGACTCGTTCAGCGCCAACATCGGGAGACGGGCATTCTTGACGACCACGCTCCCGGCTCCGCTGGCTGCTCCGGTCGCTTCGCTGGACTTGTCCACGGGATGGTGGGTCCCTGCTTGCCGAACGCTCAGCCGAGACCTTCTGGGCATGGACCCCCCACGCGGTGAGCTTGCATTCGCACGAGCCAGGGACATTGGCATCGGTCCCGGCAAACGGGTTATCGTTGGCTGCAAGCTCGGCCAGTCTCCCTTGGTGCCGGGCCGCTGGCTGGGACGGTTTGGCCACCCACTTCAAGGAAGGTCTCGTGATCGCCGCCTACTCCGACCATCGGGGGATTCAGCAACTCATCGAAGGCCATTTCCCCGGCCCGGCGCGCCAGACGGCGGCAGACTTGGGCGAACTCCGCAGGATGATGACGGAGGCGCGGGTCAGCATCGTCGGCACCTTGGAATGCAGCACTCGGCTCGTTCGGCACCTGAAGGCCGTTTTCCGACTCGATTGGGCGAGCGGACCCACCTGCATCGTGGTCACACGGGTTACGTACGACAATCTCAGAAGCCTCCGGGACGTCAGGGGCGACCGACTCCACGTCGTGTGGATCGAGGAGGTGGAGGAAACACTGCCCAAAGTGCTCGAAACGGTTGCTCCGGACAATCCGCTCCGAGCCTGGGGGATCCGGTTGCTGAACGCACGCTCGCCGAGCCTGAGCATTGCCCGTGCCGTCCGACTCGTCTGCGGCATCTCACCCGGCCCCCCGGCTCCACCGGCCAGCTCGGTGATCGAACTGGTGAAACGGGCCAGAATCGACCCGAAGGAGCTCAGTTACCGGTGGAGAGCCGAGATGCCCTTGGGCTGCACCTTGAAGCAGTTGCTCAGCTGGGGCGTTCTCCGGTGGGCGATTCGTCATCGCAATGACGGCACTTGGAAGGAGGTCGCGCGCGCGGCCGGCATCGACCAGCAGACACTGCGACGGTACAGCCTGACACTCGCCCGGTGCAGCCTCGCGGACGCGGCTGATGATCCTGCCCGGGTCGCCCGCCGCCTCGACGAGTGGTTGTCCGGAGTCACAATCCGGTAGCGGCGGCGTGCGATCTTCCCAACGCCCGATGGACGGGACCCGCAGATTCGGTTGTCGGTTGAAGCTCTACCCGACGGTCGCGCAGGCCGAGCGGTTCGCGGTCTGGGCACGCGCGGGAAGCGGGTTGCGCGACCTGCTGCTCGAGCGCGATCAAGCCTGCTTTGAGGAGACCCGCGGACATCTATCCCTGAACGCGCTCCGGGATGTGACCTACGAGTTCGCCGAAGGACATCCCGGACTCGACTGGCCCGCGCACTCGAGGAACCAGCACGCCAGGGACCATGCCGTCGCCGTGCGCCTCGCATTCCGGCGGTTGAAGGCCGGGAAGCGCGGCAGGAACGTTGGCTGGCCCGTGCCACGCCGTAGCCGCCCCACCACGATCTATGTGCACAATCAGACGCTGAAGGTCAGCGGCACGTACGTCAGGCTGTCGAGGGCCCGCCACGGCTGGACCCGCTACCGCGGCACCATCCCGGCTGGGCGGATCCTCTCGGGCCGCATCCGGCACGACGACACCGCTTGGACGCTCTCGCTGTCGATGGAGGCCCCCGTGCCCGTCCACGTTGCTCCACGAAGAAGCGCCTGCCGCGTGACGCTCTCGCCCGGCTCTATCGTGATGGCCGATAACCGGCGGACGAGGTCGTATTCGGACATCGCGTCATCCACAACGGACGACAGGAGGCTGGCCCGGCTGAGACGCCGCGTGGCGAGACGGTCATGGCGCTGCACCGAGTGCGGTAATCTGATGAGGAGCGACAGGCGTTCCGGCCTGCTCGCCGGCGACAAGCGGCAGGCCCCGTGCGGTCACTGGATCGTCGACTACGAGAAGACAGCCAGACTGAGACAGGCCGAAACCGCGGTGCGGAAGTTGACGTTGAAGAACCGAAACCGCCTAAAGGACGAAATACACAACGTGACGGCCAGCCTCGTCCGCAACTACGGGCAGATCGGGGTGGACGTCCGCGCAGGACGCGGGACGGCCACCGTGGACTTCCTGCACCAAATTGCCTACAAGGGTTCATGGTACGGACGAGAGGTGACGCTACGCGGTACCGCCGCGCAGGCGGAAACCGGCCCCGAGGCAAACGGGGCAAACGGACGTGGAGACCTTGCCTGACAAAGGTCGGCGAAGCGTCAATCCTGCTGACGACGACCCGGTGGGGACCGCACTCCCCCGGCGAACCGATCCGATGTAGAGAGTGCGACCTGGTGCGACCTATTCCTGGCCGGGACATGGCCACAGGGTCATGTGAACCCGCCCGTGGCTCTGTTCTCCGCAATGCTGTACAACCGTGTCCAGGAACTCGATCAGGCGGCCGAGCCGACACGGATCGCTCAGGGTGTGTGCAGCCTCCTCGCAAGCACACTCCAACCGCGAGCGGAGTTTCAGGGATCGAGGAGGGCGGAGCCGCTCGTCAGCCCTGCCAGGAACTCGTGAAGCGTGGCCACGAAATGCAGACTGGCTCCCGGCCACTAACACCAACAGGCCGCGACCCAGCCCTGTGCAAGCGAAGCTTAGGGCATCAGGACGATCAGTCCCGCGGCCGTGAGGTCTTCAAGGCGGGAGGCACCAGATCCACCGGCTGCACTTCATGCCCACGCTGGTTGGGGTCCAGCAAAATCCCGACCTGAAGCGGTAGTACGAGGCGCTCGTCGCCAAAGGGGAGCCGCCCAAGCCGTCCGCCGCGCCCGCGACGAACTCTTCCGCGCCATCGGCCAAGCCGGCAACTCCGCCGCGTGATCCGACTCGCGCCGACCGCTGGCTCGCCGGAGACCCTCCTGCTTCCCGGCCATCCCCCGGCTCGCCGGTTGCCCCTCTCCAACGTTCAGGGAGACAATCAAACCCCATCAACTGCCACCTGCTCCGGGCTCCGGCCTCACCTCTCGCACCTCCCCCGGTTCAGGCTCATCTCCGTATTGGAAAAGACTGTGCCGGCAACTCCCGGAACGCGACGGAAGGGCCGTGGCCGGAGGCCGATCTCTATCCGGGATCCGGCTGGACCGCTGGGGACACCCGCTCGCGGGCGCAGCTTGACGCGGCCCGAGGGTTCTCTCCCGATTTCAACCGGAGTGACCGGCGGCGTTGAGGGAGAGAGCCAACATGGCGACCTCCCCTCCAACCACGGGAGACCGCGATGATCGCCCATCTCAAGGGGCGCGAGAAGGCGCTGGAGCTCTTCGGCCTGACGGGCAGCCGCGCCGAGTGGATCGTGCTGGCGAGCCTGCATGGCGGTGTGTTCACCCGCTCCCAGCTCTCGGAATGGTTCGGCATGGACCGCTTCAAGACGCTGCGGTTCGTGCAGTTCCTGAAACGGAGAAGGCTCGCCGCCGAGGAGATGGTCGGTGATCTGAAGGTCTGCCGGATC
>VYAQ01000187.1 GCA_009844885.1 Gemmatimonadota bacterium | reverse complement strand
GTAGACGATGTCGCTCATGTGTCGGGGGCTCCTGCGGGGCAGGGGTGAGTGGGTCGGGGTTCGTGAGTTCCGGCGGTCCTCAGGCGGGCCACAGCCAGCCGAAGATGCCGGCCGTGAGAAGGGCGTAGCCCAGGCCGTCGATGCTGTGTTTGAAGGCGACGGAGCCCGGCAGTCCGAACCATATCGCCTCCTGGTAGCCGATGAAACCATAGGCCATGAAGGCCGCCGTGCCCGTGACCTGGAATACCGACAGGTACGATGCGCCGGGATCGAGCGCCACCGACGCCAGGTAGGCGACGAAGACGCCGACCACCAGGTACAGGACGACCGACTTGGCCATGGCCGGCTTCATGTCGAGGACGCTCTGCGGATCCCGGACCCGCAGGATTCCGACGGGTCCGGCCTTCAGCCGCTCACGGTAGGCCTCGCTGTTCATTTCGCTGTCCGGCGCGTGCGGGAACATGTACATGCCCGGGCCGGCCGTGCCATCGCGCACGGCGTCCATCAGGCCGTCCTCGTCGTCGGCCGCCGCGAAGTCGCTCTTGTGGTGCGGCATGACCATCCAGACCATGGCGCTCACCACGAAGACGACCACCGCGGAGAGAAGGATCGGGGCCCACAGGGCCGTAATCGTAACCATGAATGCTCTCCCCTTCAGAGAATGTCATCGATGGGCGGGCAGCTGCCGGGCATCGCCCCAACCCCCTGTCCACCCCTGCGTCAACCCGTCGGTCTGGCTCCCGACAGCGCGGCACAATAGTGTTTCCGGCGGACTGGGGCCAGTTTACGGGGGTTGAATACGGGGCTTGAGGAGGCCGACATGAAGAAGGCAGCGATCCGGTTCATCCTTTCGGGCACCTTGCTTGCGACGGGCCCGGTGCTTGCCGCCGCGCCGACGGCTGCCCAGACCCCTTCGGAGATCCTGGAGATCATAGACGACGTCGACCGGATGATGCAGGGCGCGTCGAGCGCGGGCAGCATGCGCATGGAGATCGACACCGAACACTGGTCGCGTTCGCTGGAGATGCAGGTCTGGTCGCTGGGGACCGACTACTCGCTCATCCGGGTGCAGAGCCCGGCGCGGGAGGCGGGCACCGCCACGCTCAAGGTCGAGAACGAGGTCTGGAACTACCTGCCGCGGGCCGACCGCACGATCAAGATCCCGCCCTCCATGATGCTGGGCTCCTGGATGGGGTCGCACGTGACCAACGACGACCTTGTCAAGGAGAGCCGGCTGGTCGAGGACTACGACATCGTCATCTCCTACGAAGGCGACCGGGACGGCGAGGACGTCTGGGAGTTCACGATGACGCCCAGACCCGAGGCCCCGGTGATCTGGGGCCGGATCGAACAGCGGATCCGCAAGCGCGACCGGATGCCCCTCTGGGCGCGCTACTACGACGACGACGGCACCCTGGCCCG
The DNA here is from genome assembly GCA_009844885.1 of Gemmatimonadota bacterium. Lineage (GTDB taxonomy): Bacteria > Gemmatimonadota > Gemmatimonadetes > Longimicrobiales > Gaopeijiaceae > Bin94. The sequence continues at coordinate 3,994 of VYAQ01000187.1, read as the reverse complement.
TACGATGACCTTTTCCGACATACGGACCATGGGCGGCCGAACCGTTCCGACGCGGATCGCCATCGAACCCGCGGACGGGGAAGAGCGTACCGTGATCACCTACGTCGAGATCGAGTTCGATGTCGGCCTCGACGAGGACTTCTTCAGTCTCCGCAACCTGCGCGCGCGGCAATGAAGGACGGGGCGGGGCCGCCGTGAACCGCGGCACCCGGGACATCTGGTGGCGGATGGCGTGGCGGAACCTGTGGCGCAACCGCCGGCGCACGTTCCTGACCGCGTCCGCGCTCTCGTTCGGCTTCGTCGCGGCGTCCCTCATGATGGGCCTCATGAACGGCATGATGGAGGAGATGGTCTCCAACGGCACCGAGGTGGTTACGGGGCAGATCCAGATCCATGCCCAGGCGTACCGTCCCGAGCGCAGCATTCATGACACGATGGGGGGCCGCGAAGGCCTCGATGTAGGCGCGCTCGTCGCCGTGGCGGAAGCGCAGGAGGGAGTGACGGGGGTCGCGCCGCGCCTTTACGGGGGTGGCCTGGTCAGCTCCGGCGACGAGACGGTGGGGGCCGTGCTGATGGGCGTGGATCCGGAGCGCGAGCCGCGGGTGAGCCGTTTCGCGAGCGTCTTCGTGGAGGGGAGGATGCCGGGGCCGGACGAAGTGGCGGTCGGGGCCGCGCTGGCTGACAAGATCGGTATCGCGGTGGGTGACGAAGCGGTGCTGGTCGCCCCGGCGGCGGACGGCTCGACGGCCAACGGCCTCTTCACGGTGTCGGGCATCTACCGCCTGGACCTCGGTGGCTTCGACGACAGCTACGCGCTGCTCGAAATGGGCACACTGCAGGACTTCCTCGTGATGGATCGCGGCCGGATTCACGAGGTGGCGATTTCGGTGGACCGCGTGCGCGCTGCCGACCCCGTGGCCGAGAGGGTCGCCGTCGCCGTCGCGGGGCTGTCGCCGGGCCTGGTGACCGAGCCGTGGTCGGTGTTTCTGGGCCAGCTGTACTTCGTGGTGAGTCTTGCCAGCGCGATGAACTCGGTCGTTGCGTTCATGATCTTCGGCATGGCGATCTTCGGCGTTGCCAACACGATGCTCCTGGCCACCTTCGAGCGCCGCCGCGAGTTCGCCGTCGCGCGGGCGTTGGGGACATCGGGCGTCGCCCTCGGACGGATCGTCGTCTACGAAGGGCTCCTGCTCGGCGTGGTCGCCCTGGCGGCGGGCGCCGCGCTGGCGTTTCCCCTCCTGGCCCACGTCCACGCGAATCCGATCGATCTGAGCGCTTTTGTGGGCACCTATTCGTTCATGGGCTCGGCGATCCGGCCCCAGTTGACCGTGGAATACTCCTTCCAGGAGCCGCTGGTGAGCGCCGTGGCGCTTCTGGGGACCGGCGTCGTCTCGGCACTTCTCCCGGCCTGGCGCGTGGCGCGGCTGCCACCCGCGGACGTTCTCGCCGACCGATGATCCGCTTCCCCACGCTGGTCTGGCTGGCCCTGCGCAACCTTGGGCGCGAACTGCGGCGGAGCACGCTGACCGCCGCCGCGATGACCGTGGGACTCGCCCTGCTCATCCTCTCCCGTACCCTTGCGGACGGAGCGCACGAGGACTGGATCGATTCGGGCGTGAGGCTCGCGTCGGGTCACGTGTCGTTCAACGCACCCGGTTACCGTGACAGCGAGAGCCTGGACGACCGCCTGGACGCCGGACAGGTCGAAGCGTCGCTGGGGGCTGCCGCCCGGCCCCCCCTGACCGGGCCGTCGATCACGACCGTACGGGTGGAGACACGCGGACTCGCATCGTCCGCCGACGGCGCGCTGCCGGCGCTGATCGTGGGTGTGGATCCGGCCTCCGAACTCGCGTTCTCCCGGCTCGGCGCCGAGCCCGCCACAGGGCGTTACCTGCAGGAGGGCGACCGCCTGCACGCGTTCATCGGGGCCGGTATGGCCACCCGGCTCGGCCTCCGCACCGGGTCGAGAATGGTGCTGACCGCGCAGGTCGCCTCGGGTGACATCGCGGGCCAGCTCGTGCGCGTGGTAGGAACGTACCGCACAGGACTCGACGAACTGGACGAGGCCCTGGTCCACGTCCCGCTGTCGGTCGCTCGGAGTTGGCTCGGCGTGGAGGGCGCCACGAGCGTCTCGATGGTCCTGCCCCATTCCGCCCTTACCGATCCGGTGCTGGCAGATGCCCGGGCCACCCTGGAGGGCTCCGGGATCGAGGTGGCCGGGTGGCCGGAGACCGCCCGGGAACTCTACTCCGCGGTGAAGATCGACGATGCCGGTGACTGGGTCTTCCACCTCATCCTCTTCGCCATCGTGACGCTCGCGATCCTGAATGCGGTCTTCATGTCCGTGCTGCACCGCAAGCGTGAACTCGGCCTGCTGCGTTCCCTGGGCCTGAGCGGGGCCGAAACGGGGCTCGTGGTGTTCGTCGAGGGCGTGCTGTTGACGGTCGCGAGCGGCCTGTTGGGGGTGGCGCTCGGATTCGCCCTGGTATGGGTCTTCTTCCGCAACGGACTGGACCTGACGGACATCATGCCCGCGGACATCACCTTCGGCGGCATTGTCTTCAACCCCGTCATGCATCCCTCGATCGAACTCACACACCTGGTCCAGAGCGTGGTGCTGACCACGGTGATCGGGCTGTCCGCGTCGCTGTATCCGGCGTGGCACGCGGCCCGTCTCGACCCGGCCGAATCCGTGAAGGTGGAGTAGATGAACGAGCACGCCGTCCGCACCGAGGACCTCTGGAAGATCTATCCGCAGGAGCCCCATCCGGTCGAGGCCGTGCGGGGCGTCGACCTGGTGGTCGCTCCGGGCGAGTTCGTGGTGATGGCCGGACCGTCCGGTTCCGGGAAGACCACCGTGCTCAACCTGCTGGGAGGACTGACCCGCCCTTCACGGGGGAAGGTGTGGATCGAAGGCCGCGAGATATCGGCGCTTCCGGACAAGGCGCTGGCGAAAGTACGGCTTTCGCGGATCGGATTTGTCTTTCAGTCCTACAACCTCCTTCCCGTGCTCACGGCGCTCGAAAATGCGGAGTTCACGCTGCTGCTGCAGGGCATGCCCGTGGCGGAGCGCCGGCGGCGGGTACGGCGCCTGTTCCGGGAGATCGGCCTGGAGGGACTCGAGGACCGGCGTCCGCCCAGGCTGTCGGGCGGCGAGCAACAGCGCGTGGCCGTGGCGCGGGCGGTGCTGGGCGAACCCGCGCTCGTGCTTGCCGATGAACCGACGGCGAACCTGGATTCGGCGACGGCGGACGCGCTGCTCGATGTGATGGCACAGCTCAATCGCGACAACGGCACGACGTTCGTGTTCTCGACCCACGACCCCAGGGTCATGGAGCGTGCGAGCCGGCTGATCCGGCTGGTCGATGGGCGCGTCGCCGAGGAAATCGTGTCCAGTGACGCCGGGTAGCCTTTGGCGGTTCCGGCGTGCGGTCCTCGCGGCTCTGCTGCTTGCGACCCTGGTGCCGCCCGGTTTGGCAGCCCAGCAGCCGGGGCTTTCGGGGTACTATCTGAACCTGTTCACGGGCGTCGGCGAGAGTGTGCTCGCGCCCGCCGGGGTCACCGATTTCCAGCGGCTCCGGCTCATGTGGAACGGATCGGCCGGGCCGATGCGCCTGGACGCGGCCTACGAGCACACGCTGACGCTGAGGCAGGAGGGGGTGCTGGGCGCTCAGCTCTTCACCGCCGCGGCAACCGCGTCGGGCGGGGACTGGCTGTCCCTCGGCGGCGAGATCCGGTCGGACGCGCGAACGGTGTGGCGACACCGGGTGGACCGGCTGAGCGCGCGAATCGACCTGGGAGGCAGCGCGGACCTGGTGATCGGGCGCCAGCCGGTTTCGTGGGCGACGACGCTGTTCCTCACGCCGGCCGACCCCTTCTCGCCCTTCGATCCGGCCGACCCGTTTCGCGAGTACCGCACCGGGGTCGATGCGGCGCGGCTTCGCTACTACCGCGGTTCGTTCACGCAGTTCGAGGTCGTGGTCCGCCCCCGAAC
>VYAQ01000125.1 GCA_009844885.1 Gemmatimonadota bacterium | reverse complement strand
GGCCACCCCCGACCACCACCACATCCGCGTTCAGGTAGCGCTCGGACCGAACGCCGCTCCCGTATTCCCCCTGCGGATCCAGGACCCCGGTGCCCGCCATCCGCCTGAGACCGGACTGGAACAGCGGCCAGAGGAGTTGCGGACGATGGAAGAGATGGTAGTAGAATCCCGCCGGCATCAACCGGTCGAACGCGCTGAGGAAGCCGAAGCGATCGCTCCTGGGGTCGCCACGCACGTTCTGGGGCGCGACCGCCATGCCGGCGCGGAGTTCCGTGGTCTCGGCGCACTCGTTCGGGACGCCGTCGATCGACATGAACGTGTTGGCCGACTCGCCCTCCATGCTGTACAGCCCGCGTGGGCGGTGGTACTTGAGGCTGCGCCCGAAGATCCGTACCCCGGCTCCGTACAGTGCCGATGCCACGGTATCGCCCGCGTACCCGGTCATCTCCCGATCCAGGAAGGTGAAGTCGAGCGGACGGGAGAAGTCGACCCGGCACGTGGGCCCTGGGGGCAGGCGGCTCTGCGGGCGGCCCTGACGCGGACGCGGACGGCTCGTACCCGAACGCCCGCGGCTCACTCGACCTCCCGGTTGGTGCCCGGATCCCGAGTCGTCTTGAACCAGACCCCGCAGCCTTGCCCGTGATACCACCATTCCTCCTGCGGCTCGTTCGGAATGAGGCGGAACTGGGTCCAGCGGAAGTGCTCTTCCGCGCTCAGCCCCTGCTGCTCCGGCCGCGGACCCCGTTCCTGTCCGCCGAAGGTGAACTCGTACACATCGCGCTTGCCGCAGACGGGACAGGTGAGGCGAAAGGTCATGGGCGGGCCGCCGTCGGTCGCGGCGCGATCATCGGTCGCCGGACGCCCATCAGTCCCAGTGCCCGTATTTCATGACCGACGCCGTCTCGCCGGAGTAACGGTTCTCCAGGAAACGTTTCAGCTGAAACGCCCTGAGGATGTCCGGCCGCTCGCCGGTCGACATGTACTCGGCCATGTACTTGCCGGCCACCGGACCGGACTTGAAGCCGAAGTATCCCCAGCCTGCGTCGAGGTAGAGACCCTCGTAGCCCAGTTCGCCCTCCATGATCGGCGCCATGTCCGGGGTCATGTCGGCGAGGCCGGACCAGATGCGCATGAAGCGGACGCCGCGCAGCGCCGGCATGAGTTCGGCGAGCGCCTCGGCCTGGTGCTTGAGGTAGTACGCGGTCGCGTCGGTGGTGTAGTTGACCTGGGGGTCCATGTGCGCGCCGGTCGCGATCTCGCCCTTGAGCGTCTGGTTGGCGTAGACGTGGTACGCGCCCGAGCTGAAGACGTGGTGGAGAAACGGCTTGAGGGGGTGCGTGACCATCGCCTGGATCGTGAGCGGGTGAATGGGCAGCTCGATCCCCAGCATGGCGGCCACCGCCGAGCCGTATCCCCCCGCCATGATCCCCAGACGCTTGCAACCGATGGCGCCCTGGCTGGTGCGAACGCCGGTCACGCGGCCGTCGCGCGTGTCGATCCCCTGGACGTCGCACCCCTGGTGAATGTGCACGCCGTGCGCGCTCGCCCCCTTGGCCAGGCCCCACACGACCGCATCGTGCCGCACGATGCCGCCGGGCGGATGGAACAGCCCGCCGTGGATCGGAAACGCGAGACGGTCCGAGACATCGAGCCCGGGAATGACCTCCGCGCACTGCTGCGGATCGAGCACCTCCGACTTCACGCCGAGCAGGTTGTGGGTGCTGGCCAGCATGCGGCAGCCGTTCATCGCGGCCTCGCTGTGCGCGAGGTTGAGGGTCCCGCAGTTGAAGAACATGAGGTTGAAGTCGAGCTCGTCGGTCAGGACGGCCCACAGCTTCAGGCCCTCGTCGTAGAGCCGCACATTCTCGGCGGTTCGCTGGTTGGCGCGCACGATCGCGGTGTTCCGCCCGGAGCCGCCGAAGCCGATGTAGTGCGACTCGAGCACGGCGACGTCGCGGATGCCGTGTGTGCGGGCCAGGTAGTAGGCGGTCGCCAGGCCGTGGATGCCGCCGCCGATAATGACGACCTCGTAGTGGCGCTTCAGCGGCGCGGGATGCCAGAGACGACGGGGTCGGAGCCAGCTCATCGGTCAGGGCGGCCCGTCCTGCGCCTGTTCGGAGTCATCAGCCGATGACGGAGTACGACGAATCCGGATTCAGCGACCTCCTCCTGCTGAAGAAGCCGATGTCACAGGTCCGGCGCGTGTAGGTGAGCGGTATGGTGACCGGGTCGGCGTCGTGGTCGTGCCCGCCCTCGACCCGCTCGATCAGCTCGGCCATGAGCTTGCCTGCCACAGGGGCGTTCTTGAACTGGTTGCCGGAGGTCCCCACGGCCATGTAGAAGCCGGGCAGATCGGACTTGTCGTAGATCGGGATCCAGTCGTCGGAGACGTCGTACAGGTCCACGAGCCCGCCGGTCTGGCCGGGTATACCCAGGCCCTTCAGCCGCTGGGCCTCGCGCATCACCTGGGTCTCCCACTGGTGGGTGAAGTTGGTGTTGTAGTCGTCCGGGTCCTCGACCCATTCCAGCACGTCGCAAGGCGGGTCCTCGGAGCCGATCAGGATGTGGTTGCCCGTGGTCGGCCGCGAGTAGCAGCCGATGTCGCCGTCCGAGATGAGGGGAGCGAGCTGGTTGTAGTCGATGCCGGCGGGAGCCGGAACGTAGCAGACCTCCTGCTTGAGGGCGCGGGTGCTGATGTTCATGCCGTCGAGAACGCCGGCCATGCGGTTGATGATCGCCGAGTGGGGTCCGCCCACATTCACCACCACCGGCGCACGGATCTCGGTGCCGTCGGCGAGGCGTATCCCGGCGACGCGGCCTCCGCTCTGCAAAACCTCCACAACCTCCGCCTTGAAACGATACTCGCCGCCATGCGCCTCGTTCGCGCGCTGCAGGTTGTGGCATGCGAGGGTGGGATCGTCGATGTAGCCGGACTCGGGGATGTAGACGGCCCCGCGGATGTGGTCGCCGGTGGGCTCGCCGAAGCGCTCGTCGTCGGTGGTGACCGGCGGGCCGTAGGTGCGGGTGTCGATCCAGGGGAAGCGCGCGCGCACCCCGTCGGCGGTGAGGTCCTCGTAGGCGACGTGCAACTCGTCGAGCGCGGCCATCACGTTCACGAGGTTGCTGTTGCGGTCGTTTTTGATGACGAGGCAGCCGGTGTTGACGTACTTCGCCAGCCCCATCTCGTCGGCCACGCCCAGGTAGCGGCCCCAGTCGAGCCAGTAGAAGTAGCTCTCGCGGGCCATCGCGCAGCCGTCAGGCGTGGAGTAGTGCAACCGGATGATCGCGCAGGTGTTGCACGTCGAGCCGGAACCGGCGGTCGGCTGCTTGTCCACGTTGAGGGTGCGGTAGCCGCGCTTGGCGAGCTCGAAGCCGGTGGCGGTGCCGATCACGCCCGCGCCGATGATGATTGCGTCGTAGTCGTGGCTCATGGGGCTGGATTCTCTCTTGTTTCGCCCGCAGCGGCGGGCCATGGTGAACAACACACACTCGCGACCACCGACCGCAATCTGCAAGGAGTTGGACCATGAAGACGAGTGCCCTGCCGGTTATTGCCAGGGTGGCGACCGGCGCCGCGGTCGGCGTGGCAGCCGCGCTGATCTCCGCCACCACCCCCCTCGCCGCCCAGTCCCCCGAGGTCGTCGTCGGTCCCAACCTTCGCGTGGGGCCCGGCCAGTTCAACGAGCCATGGATCGCGGCCAGTCCGGACAACTCCGACTTCCTGATCGCGGTGACCCAGACCGGCGGCATGAGCTTTCCGGATCCGACGATGGCGCTGACGCTGTCGACGCGGAGCAACGCGTCCTTTCTGAGCCGCAACGGCGGGGTCTCGTGGGAGCCCTTCACGCTTCCCGGCGACGAGACCGGGGCCTTCGACCCGATGGTGGTACCGGGTCCCGACGGACGGATGTGGATCCTCTACTGCTACGTCGGCGCCAACACGATGGGCGGCCTGCTCCCCGACCAGCCGGTGCGCACCGAGGGCACGATCATGGTGTGGTCGACCGACGACGAGGGGGCCACCTGGACCGGACCGGCGCGCCTGCGCAGCCCCGTGCCGCCCGACCACGCCCGCATCGCCGCGGACTGGAGCGACGGCCCCAACCGAGGCCGCCTCTACGTGGTGTGGAACGACGTGCGCGACTCGTTCATCCGGGACGATTTCCAGCTCTTCCTGCACACGCTCGACGACGGCGGCAACACGGTGAGCGAGCCGAAGCTGCTGACGACGATACCCGGCGGCAAGCTGGTGGCAACCGAGCCCGTCGTGCTGTCCGACGGCGCCCTGCTTGTGACCTTCTACCAGTACTTCTTCCCGCTGAGCGACGAGGCGAACGCCCAAATGCCGTTCTTCACCATGCGGTCGGAAGACGGCGGCGAAACCTTCACCGAGCCCGAGGTCGCGTTCCGGGTCGGCACCCATTCCTGGCCCTACGCCCAGACCGAGATGACCAGCGCGTTCACGCTGCCGATCGTGGCCTGGGACCGCACGGACGGACCCCACGCCGACAACATCTACGTCGTGTGGGACGGGGTGACCGGAGGGGACGCGGCGACCGTCGGCACCTCTGACGTCTGGTTCCGGCGCTCCACCGACGGCGGGCGGAGCTGGTCGGACGAGATGCGGCTGAACGACAACGACCCGCCGGCGCCGGGCGACCCACTTGATGACCGCATGCTTCCCGTGGTCGAGGTCAACCGGGACGGGGTCGTGGGCGTCGCGTGGTACGACCGGCGCCGCGACGAGACGCGCCGCTGTTGGGAGCTCTTCTTCACGTCTTCTTCGGATGGGGGGGAGACCTTCGGCCCGAACGTCCCGGTGGCGAGCGCGCCGTCCTGCCCGCCGCCGGCGCACGCCCCCGTGGCGCGCGTCCACAACGTCGCGGCCGACCCCGACGTGAAGGACCTGACCGAAGAAGAGATCGCGAAGATGGACCTGGTTCAGCGCATGACCGTGGTGATGGCCGAGCAGAGCCGCAATGCCAGGGCGGAGTACTTCGGGGATCTGGGCCACGCCAGCCTGGAGGTCTCCTTCGACAACGCGCGGGGCAACCAGCCCGGTCATTACCTGGGGCTCGCGGGCGACGCGAACGGCGTCTTTCACCCCCTGTGGATAAGCCGCCGGAACGGGATCGACGAACTGTTCACGACCACGGTGGAAGTGACGGCAGACGGTGCGTCGGCCCCCGCCGCCCCCGCCGGCGAGGAGACGGACATCACCGGCGAGCTGCTCGTGGTGGCCGGGCCGGTGGTGTACGACGCGGCGAGTGGCACGGCGACGGTCGAGGTGCAGCTCCGGAACGTGTCGGACGGGGTTGTGCACGGACCTGTGCGACTGCGGGCGGAGGGCGGCGGAGGCGGCGCAGGCGGCGAATGGTCGTTCGAGGGCAGGATGGGCTCGCACGACCGGCTCCCGCCGGGGGGGCTGAGCGAGCCGGTGAAGGTGGAGCTGACGACGGGGCCGGGGG
>VYAQ01000374.1:1008-5503 GCA_009844885.1 Gemmatimonadota bacterium | reverse complement strand
AACCAGCAGCTCGCCGACGAGGATGGATGTTAAGTATCGGTAATCAGCGCGGTGAAGCGCCAGATCCGGAGGGGCCGCGGAGACGACCTCAAAGAAGGCCGAGAGTCGATCGCAAGCCTGCGGGCGAAGGACGCGGCGAAGAGGCCACCGACGCAGATCGAGAAGCTGCGCGCGGAGGTGGCGGAACTGCGCGAGCAGAACGAGGCGATGGCGAGCGAGCTTGAGAAGCTGTGGGAATCGGGCAAGCAGCCCGACGAGTTGGCCTTGAAGACGGAGAACGAAACGCTAAGGAGTCGCGTCAACATCCTCCAGGAGAGACTCCTGCGGGCCGAGCGGGGCCGGAAGGACGCCTTCGCGCAACGCCAGGAGATGGCAGACAGGTTGAGGGCAGCTGGGGTGGAATAGTAGGCTTGGGACCCTCATTCTTGTCTGCTCGCCTCCCCCGGTAGAGCTGCCGGCAGGGGATCTCCCGGGGGAGAATACGTTGTAACTATTACGAGGTTTGTGTGCGTCCCCAGATTGCGCCCGAACCGAAGCCTTCCGGGGAATGGATGCTAGGACCCATCCCGTTCTTGGCCTTGCGCGAAATGCACACCACTGGATGGTCGGCATCGGCAATGGTGGGATACCATGGAGGGGATGAGCTCGCTGCGGCCCAAGGTGTCCCTGCGGGTCACGCCACTTTTACGACATACGCGTCCGTTTGCCACTTAACGCGTGCGTTTCCGGCACATTCTGCCGCCATGGTGCCCCTTTGCCCGCGCGGCTCGTGGCGTCCACCAAGGCGAAGCAGAGTCGTAAAGTGGACTCACGCTTGACAAGCGGTGCATTCCTGCCCATGCTGGTGTTGTTCGTCGGCCCGGTGGCTGGAGCTAGGCTATTGACTAAGGTTTTCCGCCGCCGAGGCCATTGTTGGGGCCGTTCCAATCACGGAGGTTAGGTCATGAGTAAGCTGTTCGGTATCATTCCGCTCGCCTGTATAGCCATTTGGGCGGTGCCCGCCCCTGGTAACGATGCATCCTCCAACACACCCGTCCCGGAGTGTGAGTTGGCGAAGGAATGGGTCGCGGCGAATCTTGACGCTTTGCCGACGACGCTTGACGCCTTCGGCGAGCATTCACTCACCTTCCGCCGCGCGATCTACGGGGCTCTCGATACCGAGATCCGCATCTCGCTTTGGCGGGAGAACCTGGCTGCCGTAGCACATGAGGCCACGTTACCCGAGCAGCGTCTCTTTCTGGAGCGGGTGTCGCGCGATCTTGATGGCTACGTGCGTGGCACCGCGCCGGCCTCTGAGATCGACGCGGTGGCGGAGGAGGCGAGGGCGATCCTCGGAATGGACTTGGCGGGCCGTGCCATTGCGGTCCTGGGTTCGGTACCGGAGTCTGCAGTTTTCGCGGTCGAAAACGGCGATCTAGAGCCAGACTGCGCCTGCAGCACTGAAGAGGATTGGTGCTGGTTGACTAGTTTTGGGCGTAGGGAATGCCGTGATGATGAGGACTATCACTGCGACGACTTAGAGAGCGGCTGTGGCGACTGGTGGCAAGCAGCATGTGACGGTATGTGCTTCAAGAAGAAAAAAGACGAAAGCACCTCTTAAGGCGGCTGTGGGTGAGGGATTTGGTACCTCCGCCCACGGCACCCGGATCGTCACCAGCATCCGACCTGCGGGACGTGCAGACCGAAGAGTCGTGTAGCCCTAGGCGGTCTAGGTTCCGCCACTACTGCGGCGGCGCGAATCGTATAGCCGTGGGGACGGCCTCGCCGCAATGAGGATACCTCAGCGAGGGATAGGTGCCGACCTCCGAGTCTCCGCGATCCCGAGAGGCAGGACGGGACTGCTTCCTCCCCGTTCAGCCGCAGTACCCGTGGCTTTGGAATCCCCACCAAGGCCTTCCTGCGTGGACTGGTCAAGGAATCCCCCGTCCCGTCGGTGGCACGCCCACTTCCTCCGCCGCCTCACTCCCTCACACCGCCGTTCACAGCGCCACTGCCGGCCACACCGCCTCGCTTGCGAAAGCCCTCCAGCCGGCTTTATTGTTCAACTTCGGATGCTCCCCACCCACGACGACAGGTGAAGAGCCTGGAATGATGGCCCGACTCGCAACAGCCGTTAGCAATCCACGAGCAGTTCCGGTTCACGTCCGTGACCTCGTGGTCGGTTACCCCCAGAGTCGATCTGTGCTCGGCGCGCTCAGCCTTGAGGTAGCTCCAGAGGAGGTGCTCGCCATCGTCGGCCCGAACGGGTCCGGCAAGACCACTCTCTTTCGGACGCTGCTGGGTGTGTCTTGGCACCCCTCAGTGGCGAGGTCCAGGTTTCCGGCCTCGATCCTGGGCACTATCGCCGCACACGCGGGCTCGGCTATTTGTCGGAAGACACCCCGATGCCTGATGGCTGGAGTTGTGATGGAATCCTTTCGTTGGCTGCGGCCGCTGCTGAGCCCGATGCCGATATCCCCAACGACTCTCAGACTCGCGGGAGTTGACTACGCTACCGACGTCCCTGCAAGCAAGGTCTCCAAGGGAATGAAGCGACGCCTGGCGCTTGCGATCGCCCTAATACGCCCGATCAGAATGCTGATATTGGACGAGCCGGAATCGGGGCTCGACCCGGGCCAGCGACATCGGCTGCGCCGACGCATCGAGAGGCTTCGGCGCACGATGACGATCTTGGTGGCCAGTCACGATCTCGGCGAACTCGGACTGATGAGCGACCGAGTCTTCTCATCGACCAAGGGCGCGGCAAGCTCGTCGAGCAACCGAGCGGTGGGTTCACGCGGGGTTTTCTCGAACACGAGTTCCTCGCATTGGAAGGAGCCCATATCAGCCGATTCAAACTCTAGCTTAGCTAGCTAGCTAGAGCCACGCTCACCCACATGAGAAGGGAATCCACATGAGCTTATTGCTGACCGCAACCGCCGTAACTCAACTGTGTGCTGGATGCACTTTGGAGTTCGAACCCTTGGATACGCTGGGCGCGGCGGATGACCCCGCAGGCGTTGGTAGACTCGCGGATGTCCTCCGCATCGGTGACTCCGGATATCTCGTGAGTTCCGATGTCCTCGGAGGAGTGGTAATTGTCTATGGTCCCGAGGGACGGTACAGGCGTGAGTTGACTCGAGAGGGCGACGGCCCAGGAGAGTTCCGTGGACCTCCGCGGTTTGCAATGGGGGCCAGCGGGATTGTCCTCCAAGGACCTGGCTCACCGATGTTGAATCTGTACACTAGAGACCTTGACCTGATGAGGACTGTCCGAATTCCTTCGGGTAGAGCGGTGTCGATCCAGCCGGATCCGGCTACTGGGGGCTGGATTGTCAGTTACGTCGGGGGAGACGATGGATCTACGGCGGGAATCCTGTTGCTTGATCCAGGTGGAGAGATAGTCCGCTCTATGCAGGCCGGTGAGGAGTCCACTGCGTTGAGGCGCAGGGTGGTGGGCCCGATTCGCGGTGCTGATGGCTTGATTTGGGTCGCATCGGTGGGCGGGGTGGTGGAAGTCTTCGACCGAGATCTTCGACTCCTGGGATCCCAGGAATTGGAATTGCCTGGGCTGGACATTCAAAGCCCCGGCGGGCGGGCCGGTGGGGCAGCCCTAGTTACTGATATCCGCCTTGCGCCTGACGGCTCGGGCGTTTGGGTTTTCGCGTTCGCTCCCGCAGTGAACTCCAGCGATCTCATGGGCGAGTTGCAGCGTGGCGCACCTACGCTGGAGCGGATCATCGACACATTCGTTTACTCCGTTCGCCTACATCCAGATGGCCTGACCCTCGTGGGAACGGATCAACTCGACACCCTAGTGCGCCCGCTGGGCGAAGGCGATTTGGCCTTCGACTTGGTCGACACCCCGGACGGCAACCGACGGGTTCGCGTGGGACGCCTTCGCCTCAGCGGAGAGAGCCACTGATGTGTGTCTGTGCGCCAGACAGCTTGTCGCACGTTTGAAGCAAGTTCGCGGCCATCGGATAATGGCCTTTCAACTCGGCGCGAACCGGGTCGCAAGCAGACCGGCTACGGCGGCGCCCAGCGGTCGCCAAGAAGGTCGGCGCCTGGACGGGTGTTGCGAGTAGCGTACGGGTGCGACACGACTGCCGAGTAGGCCATGTCGGTTTCCGGCAGTCAAGACGCCTGCGGACTTCGACCTCAGCTTCCAACCCACAGTCAAGCGGGAGCAGATCAACTTGCTCGAGGAGGGGCTCAGGCTGCGGGACGCCACAAACAGCGCCGACATTACCCCACCCGGCGCTCGTGTTCGTCAAACGATATTGGTTCCCTTTCCGGTTTACCCGGCGCGTCGCTATTCCTCTGCTTCCAACTCTTCAGCCCGCTACGAGTTACGCCTCGACTGTACTCACCTCGAACACAAGCTTCGAGCGCTGGGGGCGAGATCCTGCACAACATTGACCACGCTTGACAAGCGGTACAGTTTCGCCCATTATGGTATTGTTCGTCGGCCCGGTGGCTGGAGCTAGGCTATTGACTAAGGTTTTCCGCCGCC
>VYAQ01000374.1:0-998 GCA_009844885.1 Gemmatimonadota bacterium | reverse complement strand
TTGTTCGTCGGCCCGGTGGCTGGAGCTAGGCTATTGACTAAGGTTTTCCGCCGCCGAGGCCATTGTTGGGGCCGTTCCAATCACGGAGGTTAGGTCATGAGTAAGCTGTTCGGTATCATTCCGCTCGCCTGTATAGCCATTTGGGCGGTGCCCGCCCCTGGTAACGATGCATCCTCCAACACACCCGTCCCGGAGTGTGAGTTGGCGAAGGAATGGGTCGCGGCGAATCTTGACGCTTTGCCGACGACGCTTGACGCCTTCGGCGAGCATTCACTCACCTTCCGCCGCGCGATCTACGGGGCTCTCGATACCGAGATCCGCATCTCGCTTTGGCGGGAGAACCTGGCTGCCGTAGCACATGAGGCCACGTTACCCGAGCAGCGTCTCTTTCTGGAGCGGGTGTCGCGCGATCTTGATGGCTACGTGCGTGGCACCGCGCCGGCCTCTGAGATCGACGCGGTGGCGGAGGAGGCGAGGGCGATCCTCGGAATGGACTTGGCGGGCCGTGCCATTGCGGTCCTGGGTCCGGTCCCGGAGTCCGCAGGGTCGGCGGCGGTGAGCGGTGCTTTTCCCGGGGAAGGGCAAGACGACCCGCAGTGCGCATGCAGCACGAAGGATGACTGGTGTGGTGGCATTTTTGACTTTTTCGGCCCAGTCTGCGTAAAGAGCTACCCGTGCGATCCCACGCTCTTCGGGTGTGGCACGCTTTTCGTTCGCCGATGTGACGGGTTGTGCGAGTTTTGACTGCGGCTCGCTCCTACAGATCCATGGCCGTATAGCGGGATCTGGGATTCGCCCCCCCTGCCACAAGCGGGCAGGGCAAACTTGTTCTCACGACGGGGCTCCCGGCACGAGGACCAGTCTTTTTCCAACGCGGAGATGAGCCTGAACGCGGGGAGCTCTGAAGGGTGAGGGGCGAAGCTCCGGGGAGGGGGCAGGTAGTGGTTGAGGGTGTTGTATTATCTCTTCTAACAGCGGAGATGGGCAACCTGCGAGTT
>VYAQ01000242.1 GCA_009844885.1 Gemmatimonadota bacterium | reverse complement strand
ATGCGCATCGCGTCCGCCGATTCCGGAGCCGAATACCCCTGCGCGCACAGTTCGAGCTTCGGTGACACTCTCCGTCCGCCTGCCCACCCTCCGGGCCTCCGAGGCCGTAAACGGACCCCTGCTCTACCGCTTCCCTTCGGTCCCCAAGAGGCCGTGATCGAGGGCGAACCGGATGATGTCACGCCGGTTCTTGAGTCCCAACTTCGACTTGGCCCGGGCGATGTAGCCCTCGACGGTCTTGGTCCTGATGCGCATCGCGTCCGCCGATTCCGGAGCCGAATACCCCTGCGCGCACAGTTCGATCACCGTCCGCTCCCGGGCCGAAAGCACCTCCGGTCCCGGGCCGCAGCCCTCGGTGCGCCGCGTTTCCCGACGCGCGATGAGTGCGGATGCTCGCTGCGGCAGGTACGAGTGGCCGCGCGCCACGGCCTCGATGGCTCCGACGAGATCGACATCTGCGGCCGACTTGTTGAGGAAACCCGCTGCTCCCGCTTCGAGGGCGGGGACGAGGTACTCGTCTTCACAGTGGATCGTGAGAACCAGGATCTTCGTTTCAAGGCCGAGCCCGGTGATTCGCCGGGTCGCTTCGATGCCGTCCATTCCGGGCATCGCCAAGTCCATGACCACGACGTCCGGCTCCGTTGCCCGCGCCTTCGTCACCGCCTCCTCTCCCGACGAAGCTTCGCCCACGATGTCGATCCGCCCCGTTGTTTCGAGCAATGCTCTCAGACCAGCGCGCACCACCGTGTGGTCGTCGACAAGCAGCACCTTCATGATCGTTCTTCGTCCAGACCCACCATCGGCAAGGAGGCCCGAACCGTGGTCCCCTCGCCCGGCGAGGTCTGTACGGTGAGGCTGCCCCCGACCGACTCCGCCCGCTCGCGCATCCCGGTGAGGCCGAGGTGGTCATCGTCAAGTGCGGCTCCGGAACCGGGCAACTCGAACCCGCATCCTTCGTCTCGGATCTCCGCGCTGATCATTCCGTCCACCGATCTGAGCGTTACGGCAGCCTCGCCCACCCTTGCGTGCGTCGCTGCGTTGGTCACGGCCTCCTGTACGATCCGGTAAAGGGCAAAGATGGTCGCCGGATCCAGTTCGTCGGCCACCCAGTCGAGGTTGACGCTGGCGCGGATCGTGACTCCGTACACCTCCCGGGTATCGCTAAACAGTGTGGCGAGCGCTGTAACGAGCCCCTGCCGTTCGAGTTTGGGGGACCGCAGCCCCCGGATCATCTGCTTCACTCCGAGGATCGTGTCTCCAATGTCCTCCGCGATCCGCGCTCGCGCACGCTCCCTCTCACCGTCGTCCCTCTCGTCGGCCAAGAGCTTCACCCGGATCTTCAAAGCCACGAGGTTCTGTAGGAACTCGTCGTGCAGTTCGCGCGAAAGATGCTTCCGCTCCTGTTCGGCCGCCGCGACCATCATGCCCGAATGGCGCCGCATTCGTCTCCAAGAGGAAACGTCACGGACCGCGCAGATCACGTGTTCACGATCCGCCCCCAGTTGCGACGGGCTCAAGCTGATCTCGACGGGAATCGTCGCGCCGTCCTTGCGCAGGGCTTCGAGTTCCAGCCCCTCGCCCATCGGGCGGTCGCCCATCGGGCGGGGATGCGGTGCCTCGCCGTAGCGGCGACGATGCCGACGGTGCCGGCCGCGGCTGGCGGCGGGAACCAGCCGCTCGATTTCCATGCCCTGCAAGTCCTTCCGGCTCCAACCGAACATCGCGACCGCTTGCCGGTTGAAGCCCCGAATCACGCCCGCCGAGTCCACGACGAGCATCGCGTCCGGCGACGCGTCAAAGGCGGCGATGTAGTCCTTGTCACCGAGCATCCCAGAATCCGTCCCAGTTCCCAGGTGAGTCGACCGGTCGCAGCCGCGAAGCTGATCCGCCAGCGGCCCACCCTCACTCACGAGATGTGCGAGTCCCAGGCCTGTCAACCACAGGCCGTGGCCTTGAACAGATCAATCCGACCGGCCTCAGCCCGGTCGGATCCCAACCTGAGGATATGCTTCATGATGTTCGCCTCCCGTGGGCGTGGACGAGCGGGGGGGAAGGTGAATGGATGTTCCAGACTCCCATGATGGCAAACCGAGCCGAGCGCTGCGAGAGGGAAAACCCGTGAGTCTTGACGGGTGAATCACGGGTATGCCGTGGGGGGATATCCCCGTCATGCGGAACCGGTCGCGGCACCGGCAGGCTGGACAATGCTCGGATTTCGGCGTCGCCTACGGCTCGCGACCAGCCTCGATTCACCTCGAGCGGTGCAACCGTCTCAGGGGCATGCTGGTCGGTGGCTCCCCTCTCAACGTGAGGGGCAATCCCGCGCTCAGTGACGGGGGTTCCCCCGTAGATGGCGGCGACGGCACTGGGCATGCTCCGTTCGTTGATCGGGGAATCGACCCGCGATTCTCCGTCCGTGGAAGCCCCGAACCAGAAGGGTGAGCGAAATGAAGATTCTCCCGAAGTGTATCGCCATCGGCTTGTTGACCTTGACCCCGGGTGCGTGCGACGAAGCGTCCTCCCCGGTCGAGACCGTCGACGAGCCGATTCTGCCGGGCCTAATGCAGGTCCTCGATCAGACCGACTACGATGAGGTCGTCATCACCAAGAGAGGTGACCTGGCCACCGAGCTCGACGTTGAAGCTTTCCCCTTGGGTGCCGGTTACATCGGTTGGATCCATCGTCCAGACATCGTCGAGGCTTGGGCCATGCTGGCGGCGGAGGGTCCTGAGCCAGATTGTGAGGGCTCCGGTCGGAAGTTCATGAAGTGCGTCAAGGACCACTTGGACAACGGCGAGGAGTGTGAGTTGCACAAGGAGGGCGATACCTATCACGCGCATTGCGAGGAAGAATAGGATCTTCGCCTCGACCCGCGGGCCAGCGGGGGCGACGGGGGAATCCGTCGTCCCCGCTTCCGCTGTCCGTCACCCTCGGCCTGCCGCCCGCCAGTACCCGGTGCCAGTTCCGCGCCACCGCCGACACCGCACGACGCTCGCCGCATCCTGACGGAGCAGGCGCGGGAATCCCGCCATTCATGTCCGTTTCTCCCGCTCTCGCGGCCTAGTCCAGCAAGGTCCCGTACCACGGCAGAAAACGCAGATCGTGCAGCCCTGTATTACTTTAGACGATTCTCTGCCGCAATTCAGGCCCTAGGTGCTCCGCCCGTCCGGCGAGAAGGCGTAGTCGCGTATCGCCCTCCGCTCGACGAGCCGCGTCACATCGCCGTCCAAATGAACAATGGCCAGGTCTGCTTCCAGAGCGCGAAGGTCGCCGGCAGGTGAACCGTGTTCGGACGGCGGCTCGAGCTCCGAGGGATCGCCCGACTCAGTCGGTGCATCGACGCGCCGCACCCATACCGAGGGTGCATCCGGTCCCGTGTCCGGAAATCGGGTTGGAGCGGTTTGGGGAGCCCGATCCAGTTCGTTGGCGGAAGCTATCGACTGGCCGCTCGGCAGAATCTTGACCAGGATCGCGCCGCCGTCAGGACTCCATCGCGGCGTCTCGAATCCGAAGAACGGGCGCACGAGCACGCTGCCCAGGCGCTCGGCCCGACCTGCGCTTGCGTCCCAGATCCACAGACCGGCCTCGCCACCCTCGTCCGAATAGAAGGCCACCATCCTGCCGTCGGGTGACCAGACCCCTGCCCAGCTGGAGCTGCGCTCGCCGCCCAGTCGTATCGACTCGGAGTCCGCGAGCCGGGTCACCGTCGCCTCCATGCGGGAGTCGCCCTCGCCGAATGGGAAACCGGTCTCTGCGTATCTTCGCCCTGAGCCCCGCGGCACGGTCTCATCCGTCTGCACCGTGTGGGCGATCCAGGCTCCGTCGGGCGAGAAGTTGATCGGCGTGCGTGCGCTGTGGCCGTGCACGGAGACCGCGATCTCGAGCGGCAGGGGCTCCCTGATCTGCGTCCCGGTCGTTTGTGCCAGGACCGATGACGTGGCGCTGGCGAGGACGATCACCGCGATCAGCAAAGAGCCCAAGACACGAGCGTTTGTCGCACGAAGACCATCGGTTCGTTGAGTCACGCTGAATCTCCAAGAGCGGGCGGCTGCTGGAGGCCCGAAGCTAATGTCCGTCGATTGCGTCGGCGAGCGTGCGCCAAGCCTGGGGAAGCGCCTGCGGCGGCAGTTGTCCTGAGGGCCGTTTCCATTGGCGCAGGACAGCGCGACGATACTCCAGGCCGCAATGCGCGAGCGCCCACTCCTCGTAGTCCGCGATGCGCCGAATGGCGGCGACGGTAAGGTCAACAGGTACGCAGAGCGACGGAGGCGCCTGTCCAGTCGGGATCATGTCGGGCTTCCAAATCGGCCCCTGGATCGTCTCCGACGGCAACCAAGCGGGTTGAAACCGGTAGCGGTTGAGGTAGACGCCACCCTTCTGCGGCGTTCCGTACAGGAGCCCGAAACCCCACAGCATGAGGCTGTCGCCGTCGGGTAGCGAGAGCGTGTAGCAGCTCGATCCCGCTTCTCCCTCGGGCGGCCGTAGTCTGTGGAAGCCCGCTTCGAGCAGGAGGTTTCCCTCGGGACGCTCGATGTCCCGGCCCCAGTTCCAGCACTGCCGGTGTAGCAGTTCCTGCCCCTTGCGCTGGCGGGGGCCGGAGATCGGGCTCACCCGAACCGCTTCGCGTCCGCCGAGGCGTAGCGCGCCATCGCGCGGTCAAGCCCGGCCGTCGCCTCGAGCGTCGCGACCACATCCGGCAGTCGCTTCCCCGGAATGACGCATGTCATCTCCTCGGAGCGCATGCCGGTGCGCGAGCGGCTGAGGGCGCACCCGACGCTGGCCGCCACCGCGTTCTGATCCTTGGCCATGGCCACGATGTGGCACTGCGGTTTGCCCTCGATCGGCATCTCCGGGAAGGCGTCCTTCAGCGTCATCAAACCGAGGCCGTTGATGCGCAGCAGCACGACGTCCGGGGCCGTGCGGCGCTCGGCAAGCGGTCCGTACACCACCGACTCCGGTCGCTCGGCGACGTGCGGCAGGGCCATCACCGCCGCCTGGTCGACCCAGCCGGCCTCGAGGACCGCGCCAACGTCGTCCTTCGTCGCCGCCTCCTCCAGCGTCATGAAGCCGTGTGTGTAACTGCCGACGCTGCAGTTGGCGTGGTCCGCGGCGATGGTGGCGAAGGTGTCGGTGGCGCCCTGGATCCAGAACACGCAGCCAGCCGCGACTCTTCCGGTTCGACCGTGCTCATTCGGTGGCGGATAGTGCCCCTCAACGCGTGCCGCGGGCGGCGTCTGGCCGGGGCCGTGGAACGAGATCGCCAGCGGCGGTGCGAACGGCTTGAGCGCAGCGACCAAGCGGTCGTTGAGATCCTTCCAGTCCCGTGTGTCTTCGCTCCGTGTGTTCATTTCATGCCTCCGCTACACCTCAGGGCCACCGTCATTGACCGTAAATGATAATGCATTATCAATAACGGGCAAGGGCACGGCGCTCGGGTAGTCTGGCCGCTGTCACCGGCGATTCGCGGGATGCAGTTCCGCCGCTCAGGGCACCGCCGAGGCAACCCCCACTTCCGCCC
>VYAQ01000191.1 GCA_009844885.1 Gemmatimonadota bacterium | reverse complement strand
ACCCTCCCCGCCACCGCCGACGCGGCCACAGAGTAGGGCGACACCAGGTACAGCTGGCCCGGCCCCGAGCGGCCCGGGAAGTTGCGGTTCTGGGACGACACCGACACCTGGTCGGGCGAGCGGGTGATCCCCGGCCCGGCGGCGATGCACGCGCCACACCCCGGCTCGATGAACTCGGCGCCGATCTCGCGGAACAGGTCCAGGTAGCCCTGCTCGCGCGCGTATTCGCGCACGTCGGTCGAGCCGCACTGGATGTAGCAACTCACGTCGGGGTGGACGCCCAGGCCCCACCGGTCGCGGGCCTCGCGGAAGACGCGCGCGTACATGTCCATGTCTTCCTTCTTGCCGGCCGTGCACGATCCGGCGTAGGCAATCTCGATGGGGACGGGGTCGGCGAGCTCGTCGATGTAGAGGCCGTTTCCGGGATCGCCGGGCAGCGCGACCATGGGCCGCAGCCCCGTCGCGTCGATCTCGATGACCTTCACGTATGCGGCGTCGGGGTCGCTGCACACGCCGTCGACCAGCGCCCGCGCACGCGCCACGGGCATGCCCCGCTCCTGCACGAGGAACTCGACCGTCCTCTCGTCGGCCGCGACCACGCCCGTGAATGCGCCCACTTCCGCGGCCATGTTGGTCATGGTCGCTCTTTCGTCCACCGACAGCCCTTCCACCACCGGGCCCGCGTACTCGATGATCTGACCGATCGCGTGGCCGTCGCGCACATAGGGATGGCGCAGGATCTCGAGCATGAGGTCCTTCGCGGTCGCGTTGGCGGGCAGCTCGCCGCCCACCACCACCTTGAACGACGGCGGAATGCGCGCGCGCACATCCTTCGTGATCCACGAATTGAAGATCGCCGTGGTGCCGACCCCGAACGCCAGCGCGCCGACCGCGCCCGCGTGGGGCGTGTGCGAATCGGTGCCAATGATGAGCATGCCCGGCTCGGCGTAGTCCTCGAGGATCTTGGAGTGGCAGATCGCCTCGGAGCCCATGACGTGGCCCTGCTGCTCGCCGTAGAGGCGGATCCCCTGCTTCTCGGAGAACTCGCGCTGCTTGACCTCGAGCTGGTTGGCGACCTCCAGCAGCCCCTGCTCGATCCGCTCCTGGCTCATCACCTTGTGCAGGAAGGTCAGGTGGTCGCGGAAGAAGAGGATCGAGTCGGGATCGAGGACCCGCGCGTCGGCGCCCAGCTTCTGCTCGAAGAAGATGGCGGCCATCGGCGTCACGTACTCGTGGCTGAAGCGGATGTCGGCGCGGAAGAAGCCCGCCTCGCCGGGTTCGGTCCAGTCGGTGCCGACGTGGTCGGAGGAAGCGTCGACGACCCATTTGCGGGCGAAGATCTTCTCGCCGAGGGTCATGGGGCGGGGCCCCGCGTCGCCTGCGGGAGTGTCGGCCAGCGCGCGCGGCGACGGCAGCGTCACCTGGCCCCCCATGCGGGCCATGTTGAACTCGAACAGGCCACCATACTCGATGATCTGCCGGGTGATGTCGTCCGTTCCCGCCGTGAATTCGCTAAGCGGGATCGGCTCGCCCGAGCGGATGCGCTCGATCAGGCCGAAGTCCGTCGTGGTGAGGATGCCCAGGTTCTGGCAGTTCTCGTTGTAGATGCGCTCGATGCTCTCGCTGACGACGACCTTGATCCCGGCCATCAGCTCGGCGTACGGGCTCTGCTCGCGGCTGGATCCCTTGCCGCGACGCTTGCCGGCGACGGAACAGATGAAGCCGGCGTTCCTGACGCTGCCGCGCTCTATGGGGGCCTCGGTGCCGCCGGCGGCGGCGCGGCCGTCGGTCCTGCGGCCGCCGGCGCCCCCACTCCTGACCTCCAGCCCCAGGTAGGGGAATTCGCCGAGGGTCTCGTCGTAGAAGAAACAGATGTAGGCGGGGGTGATCTCGTCGGTGCTGATCTGGTCGCGGAGGCCGGCCTTGAGCTCGGGCGTGAGGTCGAGGTCGAGCCCCTCGTGGAGCTGGCGGCGGATCAGGTCTGCGTCGTCCGCCAGGAACAGGACGCGCCCGCCGAAGGAGACCTCCGGCGGGCGCTTCTGGACCTGCCTCCTCGTCAACTGAAGTCCGTCCCCAGGATCACGAAGTAGATGATCACCGCCACGGCGATCGGAGCCACCCAGCGGATGAAGAAGCGCCACGCGCCGTATTTGAACCAGCTCGGTTCGGTGCCGTCCATCAACTCACTCATCGTGTCCTTGCGGGTCATGAACCAGCCCGCCGCCAGGGTGATGAAGAACCCACCCGTCGGGAGCATCCAGTTCGATACGAAGTGGTCGGCGGTCGCGAACCAGCCGACCTTGCCTTCGAAAATCTCCATCGTGGCCAGCAAGCCCTCCGCGGGGACTCCCAGAAGTCCGGGAATCGACAAGACAGCGAAGCTGGTGAACACAAAGATCGCAGCCCCGGCACCGATGGTCGCCTTGTGACGGGCCAGGCCACGCTCGTCAATCAGGTAGGCGGACACGACTTCCAGCAGCGAGATCGTCGAGGTTAGCGCGGCCAGGGCGACGAGCACGTAGAAAAGGGGTCCCAGGACGACGCCGAAGGGCACCTCGGTGTAAAACAACTCTGGCAGCGAGATGAAGAGCATCCCGACTGTGGAACCGCCGACCTCGTCACGCATCCCCGCTACCGAAAAGATGACCGAAAACATGATCACGGTCGCGACCAGCGCGATGACGGTGTCCAGCGCCACGATCGCCCCCGACGCCTTCACGACCGAGTGCTTGCGGGAAATGTAGGAGCCGTAGGTGATCATCGCCCCCATGCCGAGAGACAGCGTGAAGAACGAATGACCGAGTGCCTCGAGGATCCCTTCCATTCCCAGTTCGCTGAAGTTGGGGCGGAAAATGAAGCTCAAGGCCTCGGCGGAACCACTCATGCCAAGCGCACTGACGAGCATCAGCAGCAGGATGCCGAACAGGATCGGCAGGAAGATCCGGGCGATCTTCTCGATCCCCTTGCTCACCCCGAAATAGACCACAGCGATCGTCCCGAGGCTGAACCCCAGCGACAGGAGCAACTGCAGACCGGTGTTGAGCGCCTGCCCATTGAACAAGTCCCCCGCCGACATTCCTACAGGGTAGCCCCCGAAGGTCCAGCCGATCGTCTGCGTGAAGTAATAGAGCGACCACCCCGCGATGACCGTGTAGTAGCTGAGCAGGATGAAGCCAGCCAGCACGCCCCATCCTCCCACCAGTCCCCCGAGTGCACGGCCACCGGGCCACTTGGACGCCACGGCGTCCTTCAGCGCTCCCACCGCGCTCTTCTGGCTCCGGCGCCCGATCAGCAGCTCGGCCATCATGATCGGCAGGCCGACCGCCGCGATGCAGATCAGGTAGACAAGGACGAACGCTCCCCCTTCGTTCTCCCAGGTGATGAACGGGAACTTCCAGAGGTTGCCGAGGCCGATCGCGCTGCCGGTTGCGGCCAGCACGAGGCCGGTGTTGGAACTCCAATGGTCGCGGGGTTGGCTCATGAGGGGCTTCCGGGCATGGGGAGTGAAGGCGATTCGCGCCTGTATTCTACCTTCGCCCGTCGGGGGCCACCAGATAAGGCAGGTCGACCACCGTCGGTCCCCTTATCTTTACACACGTCAACGTCGCCCCGGGACGCCGAAGATACGGCCCGGCCACCTCCCGCTACAACCACTTGCGAGGCCACCATGACACGTCTCCGGCTTCGGGCGAGCGCGGTTGCTCTTGTCACCATCTCGGCCTGCACGGGCCAGGACAATACCCCTGCAGACACCCCGGCCGTCGCCCTCCTCACAGCGGGCCCGGTCTCCGACGCCGGCTGGTACGCCGGCGCCTACGAAGGGCTGCAGCTGATCGGCGACTCCCTGGGCTTTCGCATCTCGCACCAGCAGACGCGGACGCCCGCAGAGTTCGACGAGGCGTTCATCTCGTACGCCGATGCCGGCTACGGCCTGATCTTCGGGCACGGCTTCGAGTACCAGGACGCGGCAAGCCGTGCGGGCGAGCAGTATCCGGACGTGACCTTCGTGGTTTCGTCGGGGTCGCGGTCCGCCGACAACGTCATCCCCATCATCTTCGGGTTGCACGAAGCGTCCTATCTGGCGGGCATGGCGGCTGGCGCCATAACGCAGTCGGGTATCGTGGGGATGGTCGGAGGCGTCGAGATCCCGTCCGCAAAGGGCACCTTCATCGCCTTCGAGGCGGGTGTGAGGGCGGTGAGGGCGGACGCGGTCGTGCTCGAGACGTTCATCGGCAGCTGGGACGACGTCTCGGCTGCCAAGGAAGCGGCCGCCGCCCAGCTGCGCCAGGGCGCCGATGCCCTGATCCACAACGTGGATGCGGCCACATTCGGCTTTTTCCAGGCCGTTCGCGAGGCCAGGGCGGCCGGCGGCACGGCGTGGGCATTCGGCATGAACCGTGACCAGAACGATGTCGCACCGGACGTCATCGTGGGCAGCGCGGTGATCAACATCCCCGCCATCTTCCTGCAGGTGGCACTCGACTGGAGCGCGGGCGCGCTCTCCGGGCCACAATTCACCGGGCTGGTCGGCAATGCCGTCGATTTCGTGCCGAACCTGGCACAGGACGGCGCAATTCCGGCCGATGTCCTGCGCGCGATTGCCCAGGCCCGGGAGGCGATCGTGGCCGGGACACTGGAGGTGCCGTCGATCGACTTCCTCGAGCCTGCAGCGGGTGCGGAGGACCCCGGCATGCAAGGAGCCCCGCTCTCGCCGTAGCCGGGGGAAAGGCCCCACAAGTGACCGTCGCCGCGCGACTCGACCGAATCACGAAGCGTTTCGGGCCCGTCACCGCCCTGGATGGAGTCGCCTTCGAGCTGGCACCGGGTGAGATCCATGGCTTGCTGGGCGAGAACGGCGCTGGCAAGACCACGCTTGCCCGCGTCCTGGGCGGGCTTCTGGCGCCCGATGCGGGCGTCGTCGAGATCGGGGGGCGGCGCGTCGCGTTGCGGAGTGCTCGCGATGCCCGGGAGCTGGGCGTGGCCATGGTGCACCAGCACTTCTCGCTCGTGCCCCGGTTTACCGGGTTCGAGAACGTCGCGCTGTTCAACGGGGAGGCGTGGACACGGCACGGCACCGTGAAGCGCACCTACCGCGAAAGGGTGGAGGCCCGTGCTCGCGACCTGCGGCTCGACGTGGCACTCGACGAGCCCGTCGCCGGGCTGGGGGTGGGGCAGCGCCAGCGGATCGAGATCCTGAAGGCGCTGATGAGCAAGACACGCGTGCTCCTGCTCGACGAGCCCACCGCCGTGCTGGCGCCCCAGGAGGTGGAAGGGCTGTTCGCCGTGCTTCGCGAGGTGGCGGGCGCCGGCACTTCGATCGTGCTGGTGGCGCACAAGCTGGACGAGGTGCTGGCGGTGGCCGACCGGGTCACGGTGCTGAGGCGCGGGACGCGGGTGCTGACCGAGGACGCGGCGGCCGTCTCGGCACGCGAGCTGGCGGAGGCGATGATCGGGGAGGCGCTTGGTGACGGGGCGGGTGATCGCGGCGGGGCGGGTGATCGCGACGAGGCCGACGACCGCGGTGGGCCGGCGGCGGTTCTCACCGGTGT